>CAZKRE010000057.1:0-17841 GCA_964555075.1 uncultured Phycisphaeraceae bacterium | reverse complement strand
CCGCGGGGGCAGATCGTCCTCGACCCGGGCATCGGCTTCGGGAAGACCATCGAGCACAACCTGACCCTGCTCGCGGCGTTGCCACGGCTGACGACGCATGGCTACCCGGTGCTGCTGGGCACGAGCCGGAAGCGGTTCCTGGCGGCCGTGGCGGGCGTCCCCGACGCCGACCCCGCCGCCCGCCGCGCGGGCACGCTCGCGACGACGGTTCTCGCGGTCGCGGCCGGGGTGTCGCTGATCCGGGTCCACGACGTGGCGGAGAACCGGCAGGCGGCGGACGTCGCCGCGGCGGTGCGGGCGCACGCCTGAGGCTGCGGACGAAAGGGGGGACGCATCGCCGCGCTGGTTGCGCGCTCAGACGCGCCGCGGCCCGCCCGCCGGCAAAAAGACGAACTTTTGTTCGGTTTTTGACTGGACCGAATGGGGTTCGTGGCTATGATGTTAAGTCCTGAAACCGGCCGGGTTTGAGCCCCGGGTTTCAGGGCTGGCCCGGGCCGGATTATCAGACGCGAGTTGTTGTAAGCGTGGACATCTGTTGGGTTTACATTGTTGACCGCAGAAGGTAGGATTCCTTCAAGCGGCGATGCACGGATGGACGATCGGAAGGGGACGCACGACGGATGTCCCGCGATACCTAGCCCGGCTGGTGTCCAGCCCGGCGGGGTCCAAGCGGCGACCTCCCGCCCGAGCCATCGGGTAAGGAGCCAACTATGAGCGACATTGCCCCCATCGGACGCCCCGCCGCCACCTACAGCACGGTGAACGGCCGGGCCCATGCCTCCCCGACCCCGCCGGCCACGCCCGCCCGCGGGAGCGACAGCGTCGAGCTGTCCTCGGCCGCCCAGATGCTCGGCAAGCTGCGGGAGCTGCCGGACGTCCGCCAGGACCTCGTGGACCGGGTCCGGGCCGAGATCGCCAGCGGCACCTACGAGACCCCCGACAAGGTCGACGCCGCCGTTGACGCACTGCTCGAGGACGTCAAGTAACAACCCCTGCGAACCTGATCAGGACCGCCGTGACAACTCGCGGCGGTCCTGTCGTGCGCGGCCGGCGGCGGTCGGCCCCGCTCGATCGGTGCGGCGGACAGCAGGCCTCACTTTCGCCGGCCGCCCATGACGCCCGCCCGACGGTAAGCTAGACTGACGCCCCGCGGTCGAGGCAGCGCCCGCCGCGACTTTTGCCCCGCTGACCCCCGGAGTACCCAGACGCATGGCCGAGAATCAGGACATCACCGTCATTGGCGGCGACTCGCACTTCCGCGGAGAGCTGAGCTTCGAGCGAGCGGCCCGCGTGAACGGCAAGTTCGACGGCCGCATCGCCGGCAAGGGCGAGCTGCACGTCAACGACGGCGCCCAGTGCAAGGCCGACATCGAAGCCGGCACCGTCAATGTCGACGGCCGGATCGAGGGCAACGTCAACGCCCGGGACACGATCCGCCTGAACCAGAAGGGCGTGATCAAGGGCGACATCGTCGCCGCGAAGATGATCATGGCGGAGGGCGCGTCCTTTTTCGGACAGTGTGCCGTCGGCCCGGAAGCGCAGAAGCAGGGCCCCGGCGGCGGCGGCCCGGGCGGCGTGCGTCCCCCGACCGCGCCCGCCGGACCGCAGGGCGGCGGACCCGCGGGTGAGCCCCCGAAAAAGTAGTTCCGGCAATGTCGAATGCTCGAAGGGCGCGAGTGCACGAATGAAGCCCGAATGACGAATCCGGAATGGCGAGCCACGGCCGGCGGCCCCTTCGTCATTCGTCTCCTGGGCCTTCGTCATTCCTTCGTGCATTCGCGGACTCGTGCATCCGTGCATTGACCCATGGCCCGAGCCACCTCCCCACGCACCGTCCAGTGTTACCACTGCCGGCACCGGTTCGAGGTCAGCGCCCGCGCCGAGTCCACCTCCTGCCCCGGCTGCAACAAGGCGCTCTACGTCGGGGACATCGACGTGCCCGGCCAGCGCGGCCCGATCCGCGAGATCCGCACCTGCGGCCGCATCACCGTCGGCAAGAAGGGCCGGCTCATCTGCGAGAGCATCGAAGCCCACGGCGGGATCGACTGCCTGGGCATCATCGACTCCAAGCGGATCATCTCCGGCCGCCGCGTCACCCTCGGACCCAAGGCCCAGCTCAAGGGGATGCTCCAGGCCCCGGCCCTCGTCATCGAGGGGGGCGCGAAGATCACCAGCGGCGGGATGGGCATCCCCGACGACCCGCTCTCGCTCTCCGAGCTGCCCCGGAAGGCGTGAACCCGCCACGCACCGTAAACTGAGGCCCATGAACGCCCACGCCCTGGTCCTCGCGGTCGGCCTGTCTCTCCCCGTCACCCCCGCGTTCGTGACTGCGCAGGACGCCGGCCCGGCGTCCCCCGCCTCCGCGGATGCCGCGAACATGCAGGCGCGGATCGATGAGCTCGAACGGGAAAACCAGACCCTCCGCATGCAGTGGGGCCAGGCGACGATGGAGCTCGACCGGCTCCGCAAGGAACTCGCGCGGCTCAAGCTCGACGCCGACGCGCGGCCGGACGCGACCGCAGCGACCGCCTCGCCCGACGCCGACGCCGCCCCCCGGGCCGCGGCGACGGCCCCCGCGGGAGCCGACGCTTCGTCGAAGCCCGAGGCGCGGTTCGAGGGCGACGATGCCGCGCAGGTCGAGCTCGAGCGGCTGCGGCGGGAGAACGTGGACCTTCGGGCGGAGAAGGCGGAGCTGACCCAGCTCGCGGGCATGACCGCGGACGGCGAGATCGTCGCTTCGCAGGACGCGCGGATCACCACCACCTACGACGACACCGCGGACCAGACCATCGTGCGGACCGAGCCGCAGGCGGTACGGATGCTCGCCGGGTCGGCCGCGAGCCACTTCCTCTCGCTCGCCTACACCTACCCCGGTCAGGGGGGCGGCAACGCGGCCGACTCGAAGGTCACCGGCTATGTGCAGGCGCAGCACTCGGGCGGGGTCCACGCGGGGGATTCGCAGATCGAGTTCATCCTCGATGGCGAGACGATCACCCTCCCGATCACCGAGTACCGCGTCAACCACCGTCAGGTCGGGATGGCGGGCAAGCGCCGCGTGAACCGCAACGACGAGACGGTGGGGTTCGCGCTCGACGCCGAGTCGCTCCGCCGGATCGCGCGGGGCGTGCGGGGCGAGGCCCGGATCGGGAACGTGCGGTTCGAGCTGTCGCGGTCCGACCTGGCGATGTTCAAGGCGGTGCAGCGGCGGATCGAGAAGGGCATCTGAGCCGCCGCGCCCGCGGCGGAGCCACGCCACATCCCGACATCTGCAACACGGACGCGCCCCCGGTGCGGCCGGCGCCCCCGTGCCGTCGCGGGGTCCTATGCCGTCGCGTGCGCAAGGCCGGCGTGCGGGTCCCGTCTGCGGCCAATGCGTTCTCTTCCGTCTGCGGCGCTTAACCCAGTGGGTCGGAAGGCCGATTCCGTCTTTAGCAATCGTGCGAGTGAGCACGTTTGCGGGAGCCCCTGGGAGAAGAAAGAAATCATGCCGCGACAAAAAGACATCCTGACCACCGGCGAAGTCGCCAAGATCTGCAACGTGGCCCCGCGCACCGTGAGCAAGTGGTTCGACTCGGGCCAGCTCAAGGGCTACCGGATCCCCGGCTCGAAGGACCGCCGGATCCCGCTCAACGCGCTGATCCGGTTCATGAAGCAGCACAACATCCCGCTCGACGGGCTGCAGTCCGGCCGGACGCGGGTGCTCATCGTCGACGACGAGACCGAGATCGTCGAGGTGATGCAGAAGGTGCTGACCGAGCAGGCGAGCTACGAGGTGGACGTGGCCCACAGCGGCTTCGAGGCCGGCGTGGTCTGCGAGAAGTTCCGCCCCCACGTGATGCTGCTCGACATGCACCTGGGCGACGTCAAGGGCGAGGGCGTGCTCAAGTTGGTCCGCGGCAATGACGATCTTCAGCTCTGTAAGGTCATCGCGATGAGCGGCAAGCTCACCGACGGCCAGGCCCAGCACCTGATCAACAGCGGGTTCGACGGCTACCTCAAGAAGCCGTTCCACATCCGCCAGGTGATCGAGGCCATCGAGGACGCGACCGCCCTGGTTTACTGACGGCCCGCCTCGTCCATTCACCTGATACCGCAGCAGAGGAGCCCGTGGCGCAAGCCGCGGGCTCCTTTTGTTCAGACCCGGCTCGGGGGCGTGACACGCGGGTATGCTCTTCGCATGCCCGAGCCCGCGCCCGATCCGCACCTGCCCGAGACGCGACGGGTCGCGCTGCACGCGCTGGTCGCGGGGGTGATCATCACCGCGCTGAAGTTCGCCGTGTACGTCCGCACCGATTCGCTGGCGGTGCTCAGCGACGCGCTGGAGTCGATCATCAACATCGCCGCCGCGGGCGTGATGCTCTACATGCTCTGGCTCGCCAGCCGACCGCCCGACCCCGAACACCCCTACGGCCACGGGCGGGCGCAGGTCCTGGCGGTCGGACTCGAGGGGTGGCTGATCCTCTTCAGCGGTCTCGTCATCCTCTGGGAGGCGGGCTCGCGGCTGCTGCGCGGCGAGTCGCCCAACATGGGCGCCCTCGTCCAGGGGTGGTGGTTCCTCGCGGGCATCGGCGTGCTCGCCGCCGCGCTCGCCGCCTACGTCTACCACGCCGGCAAGCGCTTCGAGAGCGCGCCCCTCATCGCGGACGGCAAGCACCTGTTCACCGACGTCGCCTCCACCGTCGCCGTGCTCATCGGCCTCGCGCTGGTCCACTGGACCGGCTGGGCCTGGCTCGACGCGGTCGTCGGCATCCTCGTCGCCGCGTTCATCCTCAGCGTGAGCTGGCGGCTGCTCTGGCAGAGCGCGCACGACATCATGGAACGCAACGAACCCGAAGACCTCGCGAAAATCCACCGCGTCCTCGACGAGGAACTCGCCGGCGGGACCATCCGCGGCTATCACAAGGTCCGGTACCGCCAAACCGGCAAGTTCCACTGGGTCGACATGCACCTCCAGGTCGAGGCGGGCCTCTCCGTCCACCAGAGCCACGCGCTGGCGTCCCGCATCGAGCGGCGGATCGAGGACGCGCTGGGCGAGGCGAACGCGACCGCCCACGTCGAGCCGTGGATCCCGGACTCCGGCTCCACCGCGCCCAGGCCCGCCGACAACGCCGCCAATCCGCCAGTTGGCGGGACCACGCCCGTCGCCCCCACCCCCGCCCCCGCCCCCGAAAGCCCACCCGCGCCCGGCGACGGAAACACCTACGACCTCAACGAAGAGCCGCGCTGACCCCGAGCAAACCCCCGCGGCACACGCGCGCCCTACCCTGTCGTGAGCGATACCGATCCGGAGACGCCCGATGCAATGCCCAAAGTGTGAAGGACCGATGCTGCGCGTGAGCGTGCAGGGGTACGAGGTGGACCGCTGCGAGCGCTGCGGCGGGCTGTGGTTCGACCTCCGCGAACACGAGCACCTCGCCCGAGCGGCCAGGAACACCCGCATCGACACCGGCGACCCCGCGAAGGGGCGGGAGATGAACACCACCCGCGACATCCTCTGCCCCCGCGACCACTCGACGCTCATCCCCATGAGCGTGCTCGGCCAGCCCCACATCCAGATCGAGCGGTGCAACGTCTGCGGCGGCAGCTTCTTCGACGCCGGGGAGTTCCGGGACTACAAGGAAATCACCGCCGCGGAGTGGCTGAGGTACCTCATGCCGGGCAGGGGGTGAGTGCGAAGCGACGAACGCACGAGTGCACGTCTGCACGAAGGAGTGACGAAAGCTGAATGACGATTGGTTCCATTCGTCATTCCTCATTCCGGCTTCATTCGTGCATTCGAGCCTTCGTCCCTTCGGCATTCTCAACCGTACCACTGCCGCAGTTGCCCGGCCGTCACCCCGTCGAGGTCCTTCACGATCCGGTCGGCGTCCCGCAGGTGATCCCGCGGCGAGGTTGTTTCCAGCGCCAGCGTCTTGAGGCCGGCGCCGCTTGCCGACGCGATCCCCGCCGCGGTGTCCTCGATCGCGAGGTACTGGTTCCGCTGCAGGTTCAGGTCGGGGTGCCGCTCGCGGAGCCGTTCCGCCGCGAGGGCGTAAGTCTGCGGGTGGGGCTTGCTCGCGGCGACGTCGTCGGCGGTCACGATCACCGGGAAGTGGGGCGCGAGGCCCAGACCGCCGAGGATCAGGTCGATGTCCGCCCGCGTCGCGCCGCTGGCGATCGCGATCGGCCACCGCAGCGACACCGCCTCCTCGATCAGCGCCCGCGTCCCCGGGATCATCGGCACGCCCCGTCCCGCCAGCGCCTCGAACGCCACCTGCTTGGCGTCCTTGAGCGCCGCGACCGCGCTGTCCGTCACAACCTTCCCCGCTTCGGAGAGCAGGTGCCGGAACGCGTCGCGGTCGTCGTAGCCGATCAGGTCGCGGAGGTACCGGTCGTACGAGAGCTCGATCCCCTGCGTCGCCGCAACGTCGCGGATCGCCGCGTAGTGCACCGGCTCGGAATCGACCACGACACCGTCAAAATCGAAAATAATGGCCCGTAGCATGGGCGCGAGTCTATCCGTTTCACGGCGGCCGCGCCGCGGCCCCTCGGCCCGCGGATCACCGCGACTCGATGCGGTCGATCTTCCCGTCGCGCATGTGGAGCTGGTGATGCGCGTAGGCCGCGATGTCGTGCTCGTGGGTGACGAGGATGACCGTCTTGCCCTGCGCGTTGAGCTCGGTGAGCAGGTCCATGATCGCCACGCTCGTGGCGGAGTCGAGGTTGCCCGTCGGCTCGTCGGCGAGGATGACCGGCGGGTCGTTCGCGAGCGACCGGGCGATCGCGACGCGCTGCATCTGCCCGCCCGAAAGCTCGGTGGGGCGGTGGTTGATCCGCTGACCGAGCCCGACGCGGCCCGCGAGCTCGACGGCCCGCTCCGCCGCAGCCTCCGCTTCCCACCCGAGGTAGTAGAGCGGCAGCTCGATGTTCTCCCGGACCGTGAGCTGCGGGATCAGGTGGAAGCTCTGGAACACGAAGCCCAGGTTCCGCAGGCGGACGTCGGAGAGCTCGTCGTCGTCGAGCTGCGCCACGTCCTGCCCGTTGAGGTAATACTTGCCCGTGGTGGGGCGGTCGAGGCAGCCCAGCATGTTGAGCATCGTGCTCTTGCCCGACCCGGACGGGCCCATGATGGCCCAGTAGCTGCCGCGGGGCATCTCGAGACTGACCCCCGCCAGCGCCCGGACCTTCTCCTCGCCCATCACGTAGGTCTTGTGGACCTCCTCGAGACGGATGACGGCTTGCCCCGCGAGGGGGTCGGCAGGGCGGGCGTCCGCCGACGCGGCTGCGGTCGCGGGGGCACTCACTGCGTCTTCGCCTCCACGGCGGTCACGGCGGGCGCGGCCACGGCGTCGATGACCGCCGCGTCGCGCATCGCCTGCCGCTGCGCGCGGGACGGCACGGCCGGTTCCCCCTCCGCCGCCGCGTCGACCGACGACGCCTCACCGGTCGCATCAGCGGGAGCGGCGGGCGTGGCGGCGTCCACGGGCGAACGCGTCTCGTCGCCGGGCATCAGCGACGCCGTCGCCATGTCCGACGGCTCCTCCGCCGCCGCCGGCGCCAGCGGCGGCGTCAGCGTGACCAGCTCGCCCATCTCCAACCCCTTGGTCACCCGGACCATCCGGTTGTTCGAGAGCCCGATCTCCACCTCGCGCGGGACGAACTCGTCGCCCTGCCGGACCCACACCGTCGGCTGGTTGCCAACCCGCACGACCGCCTGCACCGGCACGTACGTCGTGTCCTGGTAGTGATTGACGAGGATCTCCGCCCGGCAGGTCATCCCCGTCCGGATCTCCTCGAAGTTCCCCTCCAGGTCGATCTGCGTGTTGTAGACCTTCAGGTCCGGGTTCATCCAGACGCTCTGCGCATCGGGCAGCGGCGAGATCTTCGACACCCGGCCCCGGAACGACCTGCCCGGCATCGCGTCCACCAGGACCCGAACCGGCATCCCCACCGACACCTTCTCCAGCGCCGACTCGTGGATCTTCACCTCGGCCGTCTTCGTCGACGCCGTCGGCAGGTAAATCAGCTCCTGCCGCTCGCGGACCTCCTGGCCCTCCTCCAGCGGCTCCTGCGGCCGCCAGCCGCCCTTGCCCGTCGTCGCGTAGACCACCATGCCCGACGTCGGCGCGATCATCTTGCACTTGACGATCTGGTCCTTGAGCCGGTCCAGCTTGCCCTTCTGGTTCGCGTACTCCAGGCCCTTGGCCCGTTCGTCGGCCTCGGCCTTCACGACGTCCGCCGCCGTGCTCCGCCGCGCCTTCTCCAGCGCCAGCCCCGTCTGCATGATCGCGCTCTCGAGCGTCGCGATCTGCCGCGGGCGGTTGTAGTTCTGCAGGACCTCCAGCGTCCGCCGCGCGAGCTCGAGGTCGATCTGCGCGCGGTTGTACGCGAGCTTGTCCTTCTCCAGCTCGTTCTTCGAAAGATAATCCTCATCAAAGAGCCGCTGCGACCAGTCCAGCGTCTGCTTCGCCTGCGTCAGCTCCTCCTCCTTGAGCTTGATCTCCGACTCGGCGGTCTGCTCCTCGGTGGGGTAGTCGCCGTCGATGTACTTCGCCAGGTCCTGCTTCGCGAACTCGTGGTCCAGCTCCGCCTGCGACAGGTCCGCCTGCGCCTGCAGCCGCGTCGCCGCGAGCACCTCCTGCGCCTGCACGTGCGCCGAGATCGCGTTCTGAACCTTGATCTCCTGCTCCACCAGGTCCGTCTGCAGCCCGCTCGAGTCGAGCTCCACCAGCAGGTCGCCCTCGTTGACGTGCTGGCCTTCCTCGACGAGGTAGATGATCGTGGCCCGGCCCTCGACCTGGCTCTTGATGACCACCTGGTCCTTCGCCGTGATCGTGCCCGATTCGGTCACGCTGATGGTCAGCGGCCCCCGCGCCACCGGGAACGTGGGCACGTTCGCCGCCGAGCCCGACGAGCCGCCCGCCATCACGACGACCACCAGCCCCACGAGCACCAGGGCCGCCACCGCCGCACCGAGCCCGAAGACGAGCTTGCGCCTGGCCAACAGTCCCGATCGCTTCTTCTCATTGCTGCGCTGCATCAACCGTTTCTCCTTCACCGCCCCCAATGTCCGTCGCGGCGGCGTCGCCGTCCAAGGCCGTCGGGTCAAACTCCCGCCACAGGCCATCCGGCCCCACTTCCAGCACCCCCAGGTCCTGCTGGAGCGTCAACTCCGCGACCCGATACGCCACCAGGGCGCTGGTCAGGTCGTCCTGCGCATCGATCAGATCTTCCTGGGCCTCGAGCACGTCGCGGATCTCCGCCCGGCCGGCCTGCAGGAACAGGTCCGTCGCCTCGACCTGCCGCTCGGCGACCCGGATCGCTTCCGCCTGAATCCGCATGTTCTCTCGCGACTGCTGGAGCTGCCGCAGATCCGAGCGGACCTGGAACTTGACCTGGTCTTCCTGAGCCTGCAGCGCCCGCGTGGCCCGTTCGAGACCTACGAGCGCCGCGCGGTACTGGTTCCGTTCCGCCGTCCGATCGAACGGCAGGTCGAGGTTCAGCAGCCCCTCGTATCGGCCACGATCCAGCGGCAGGCTCAAGGCGTTGTCCAGCCCCGCCGACGCCAGCGTCCGCCTCTCCCCGGTCGCCGCCGTGCCCAGGAGGGTCAGTTCCGGGCGGAGCCGATCCGCCACCACCGTCACCCGCCGTTCGGCATCATAGACCTCTCCCAAGGCCACGCGCAGGTCCAGCCGGTTCTGCAACGCGATTTCAAACGCCCGCGCCTCGTCGAGTTCGTACGGCCCGGCCCCCTTGTCGGTGAGCCCCTCGATCACGATCGCGGCCGTCGCGGACACCGCCCCCGTCGCCGGGCGCGTCGGGATCACGTCCTCCAGCGGCTTGGGCTCGATCGACGCCTGCGTTGCCTCGCCCGACGCCACGTCCTCCGACAGCACTTCGGTCGGCTCCATCTCGACCAGCGCCTCCGCCAGCGCCTCCCGCACGCTGTCCGCCAGTCGGCGGAGCTGGTCCGGCTCCAGCTCCAGCCGGGCGTCGGGAGGCAGGCCGAGCGTCAGCTTGAACGCGTCCACCCGGCGGAGGTAGTTCTGCCGGGCGCTGATCCAGCGCGTGCGGTTCTGGAGCTGACGCTGCACCGCCTGACCGACCTGGATCGGCGGCAGCAGGCCCGCCTCGGAGAACCGCTCCGCCCGCCTCGCCGCGAGGATCGACCGCCGGTAGTTCTCCTCGCTGTTCTGCACCGAGTCGAGCTGCTGCAGCACCGCGAGGTACTCGCTCGCCACCTCGACCGCGAACGCCCGCTTGAAGTTCTCGAACTGGTAGATCGCGTAGAGCGCGTTCCGCTCCGCCTGCGTCAGCGGCTCGGTCACGACCCACGACCCGCTGCCCCGCAGCAGCGGGATGGTGATGGTCGCGTCCCCGAACAGCCCCGCGGACGACCCCTCGTTGCCCGTGAGCAGGCGGACGAGGTCCATGCCGATCAGGCCGGTGATCGTTACGCCGTTCTTGAACCGCTGGGTCAGCCCGACCTGCGGCGAGACCACGATGCCGGTGGTGTCGCTGCCCTCGAGGTCGGTGGAGATCCCCGCGGTCGCCCCGCCGCTGAACTCCAGCCCGAAATAATCCCGCTCGAAGTCGAGATCCAGGGCCGTGAGGAACACGTTCTCCTTCTGCGTCTGGTACTCCCGACTGTTCTGGGCGGCGATCTGCAACGCCTCGTCGAGCGTGAGCACCAGCGGCGCCCGCTCGGGCACGACGACCAGCGGCTCGCCGGGGATCGCCTCCGTGAGGTAGTCGTCGTTCGGCCAGTGGGGGATCGGCTCGAGGTAGTAGGTGCCGAACGTCGCGGGGCTGGAGTAGGGCAGCGCCTGCTCGAGCATCAGCCTGCGGCGGAGGGTGTCCGCGGGCTGGTCCAGGGTGAACGCCTCGGTCCGGCCGAACGCCTGCCGCTGCTTCTCCTCGATGATCGAGTTGGCGACTCGGTCGGCCTCGGCGCGATAACTGCCTGCCGACCGGCAGCCGGGCGGCGCGACGCACACCGCGACGCCCAGTGCGGCCACCGGCATCGCGAAACGGGAATACCTGTGATACAAGGTCATGAGTCCGAACCAGATTCATCGGCAAGCCGCGGGGCTCGCTCATTTTGCCTTGGGTGACGCCACCCGACGGGGCGCAGGCTCGCGGTCAAACGCCCGCTCCCGCCGTCTATTGCATCCGGTTTGCGGGCGCCAGATACACTGGCGGCCGAGTCAGGGGGATACCTTATGGCCAACCGCGTCGGCATCCGCAACCGAAGCCGTTCCCAAACCGGGCCCCGGGGCCTGCCCGGCCGGATCGTCGGCACCCTTTTCTTCGGCGTTTTCCTCGCCGCCGGCCTCTTCTTCACCTACCTCGTCTCCCAGCAGGTCGGCCGCCAGGTCGAGTCCTGGAACTGGGACCCTGTCCCCGCCCGTATCCTCGAGAGCGGCTTCGTCATCGACGACAGCCGCAACCGGCCCTACCGGTTCGAGGTCCGGTTCGAATACGCCCACGGCGGGACCGACTACCGCTCGAACACCCTCAGCCCCGATGGCGGGGGGTGGACCAACGACTTCCGCCAGGTCCAGCAACTGCTCGTCGCGTACCCGGAGGGGGCGGAGGTGTCAGCGTGGATGGACCCCCAATCCCCGGGCCGGGCCGCCTTGAAGCAGGGGTCGAAGTGGGGCGTGGCGGTGGTGGGCCTCCCGCTGATCTTCGCGGTGATCGGGGCGGTCGGGCTGGTGGCGACGTGGGTGCGGGGGGAGCGAACCGCGATCAGCGACGCCGCCATGTCCTCTCGGGCCGGGCCCCACCGCTCCGGACGACCGGCCATGGTTCTCCTCTTCAGCCTCTTCACGGTGATCGGCGGCGCGGCAACCTGGTTTCTCGGCGCCAGCCCGATCTGGCGCGTCTACCAGGCCAGCCGCTGGCCCGCGACGCCCGCGACCGTCGAACGCAGCGAGCTCCTCCGGTTCAGCGACAGCGACGGCACGACCTATCGCGTGGACATCCTCTATCGCTACGAGGTGGATGGCGAGGTCTACCGCTCCAACGCCTACGACTTCGTCAATGCTTCCAGCTCCGGCCGCGCCGGCAAACTCGACCTGCTCGCAGACTACCCCGTCGGACGGGGCACGGTCTGCTACATCGATCCGGCCGACCCGACCCTCGCCGTGCTCAACCCCCGTCCAGGGGCGTCGCTGCTCCTGGGGCTGATCCCCGCGGTGTTTCTGCTCGTGGGGGTGGGGGGCCTGATCATGACCCTGCGACCCAGGCGGGGCAGCGAGAGTCAGCCCCTGTTCCCCTCCGCCGCCCGGAGCACGGCCACCCCCCGCGGCTCGACCCGCAGCACCCCGCCCGCCTCTGGCGACGCCGACGGAGCGACCACCCTCGCCTCCGGCAGCAGCCGGCGCACCAAGTGCCTCGTCCTCTCCTTCGTCGCCCTCGTCTGGACCGGGATCACCGCCGGGTTCGCGGTCTTGCTCTACCGGGACGGCGAGTGGCTCGGCCTCGCGTTCCTGAGCCTCTTCGCCCTCGTGGGCGTCGGGCTGATCGGCGCGGCGTTTCACCAGTTCCTGGCCCTCTTCAACCCCCACGTCCGCGTGACCCTGCCGACGCCCCGGCTCGTGCTCGGCGGAACCTACACGCTGGAGTGGGAACTCACCGGCAACGTCGGCCGACTCGCCGACTTCGCCCTCACCCTCGAGGGCGCCGAACGCGCCACCTATCGGCAGGGCACCGACACCCGGACCGACACCCACACGTTCCGCACCTTCGACCTGGTGCGCACCGACGACCGGGCCCGGATCATGGACGGCCGCGGCCGGGTCGAGGTCACGATCCCCGTCGACACGATGCACACCTTCGCCGCCAGGCACAATGAGATCCGCTGGACCCTCAAGGCCCGCGGGACGATCCGCCGCTGGCCGGATGTGTGCGACGAGTGGGCCGTGGAGCTCGCCCCGCCCCTGCCGCCAGCCGGAAAAGGGGGTGTCGTTTGAACAAGGTGCACATCGAGACGCTGGACCACCGCACCGCGTACCACCCCGGCGACGTCGTCGAGGGCGTCGCCGGATGGGAGTTCGACACGCCGCCGACGTGGGTCGAGGTCCGCCTCTTCTGGCACACCGCGGGGAAGGGCGATGCGGACGTCCGCGTCGTCGAGACGACCCGGTTCGAGGGGGTGCCCGCGGTGGACGCCCGGATTTTCCGCTTCACGCTGCCCGCCGGTCCCTACAGCTTCTCGGGGCGGCTGATCACGCTGCGGTGGTCGCTGGAACTGGTCACTCAGCCCGGGTCCAACGTCGCGAAGCTGGACCTGACCGTTTCGCCCACCGGCGCGGAGGTGCGGCTGTGACCGCGGACGCTCCATGCCCCTCTCCCCCCAGAGGAGAAAGGGGGCCGGAGGGCATGCGGCCGGCGGACAACCCGTTCCGCGTGGAACGGATGCACGCCCTGGCGTTCGAGCCTCAGGGGCAGACGTGGGACGAGCTGCTCGCGAGGCTGGAGCGGCTCCGGCTGCGGGCGGCGGTCGTCGGGCCGCACGGCTCCGGGAAGACGACGCTGCTGCGGTCGCTCGCGCCGCGGCTCGAAGCGCGGGGGCTTCGGCCGGTGATGCTGTTCCGCAACGCGGAGGGGGGCGGCGGCTGGCCGGCGGCGTGGGGCGACCCGCTCCACCGGCTCGGGCCCCGCGACGTGCTGCTCGTCGACGGGTACGACCTGCTCGCGCCCTTGCCCCGGTGGCGGCTGCGGCGGCTGGCGCGGCGGGCCGCGGGCCTCGTCGGCACCTCCCACCGCCCCTGTCTCGGCCTGCCCACGCTGGTGCGGACCGCCACCTCGCCCGAACTGCTGCGGGAGATCGTGTCCCGGCTGGCGGGGCGAACGATGGACGCCGACGGGGCGGCGCGGCTGCTGGCCCGCCACCACGGCAACATCCGCGAGGCCCTGCGCGAGCTGTACGATGCGGCGGCCAGCCCCCACCCGGCCGGGGGCGCCCATGCCGCGGACGGCGCGGTTGCACACCCCCGCGGGGGATGTAGAATGCTCGGCTCGCCGTAGCCCGGGGCCCCGCCTCGCGCGGCCGGCTCCCAGGGAACGCAGCCATGCACAAGAACAAGTCGCACAAGGGCACGCTCAAGCGGATGAAGGTCACCGGCGGTGGCAAGGTGACGTTCCGCAAGCGTGGCAAGAGCCACCTGAACAGCCACATGAGCGGCGCCAAGCTCCGCTCGCTCCGTCGGGACGAGACGCTCAAGGCGGGCGACGTCCGCCGGTTGGAGCGGATCCTGCAGACGCGGCTCGCCCCGCGTCGCAAGGACTGATCGACGGCCCCGCCATCGGCGAATAGCGATCAGCGACGGACGTGTCCGCTCCCTGATCGCCGATGGCCCATCGCTGATCGCTCCACCATCAGGCAGCGCGTCGGGACCGAAGCAGGGTGTCAACCCTCCCCGCCAGCGCAACACAAGGAGAGCACGATGCCTCGTGCACGCAAAGGCGCCGCCCGGCGTCAGGCCAAGAAGCGTTGGTTCGCAGAAGCCAAGGGCAACCGTGGCGGCCGTCGCAACCAGTGGCGTCGCGTCAAGGGTGCCGTCATCCGCGCGGGCGTCTACGCCTACCGCGACCGCCGGCTCGTCAAGCGGGATTATCGGGCCCTGTGGATCACCCGCATCAGCGCAGCGGTCGCGACCCGGGGCATCCGCTACAGCCAGTTCATCGCCGGCCTCAAGGCCGCCAACATCGACCTCAACCGCAAGATGCTCAGCGAGGTCGCCATCCACGACCCCGCGGCGTTCGACCGCCTGGTCGAGGAATCCAAGGGCGCCCTCCAGACGGCGGGCAAGCTCGCGGCATAACCTCCGAAGACACCCCGTTAGCCGCGGAGCTTGCTCCGCGTGGGGCGTCCGGGTCATTTGGCGATCCCGCGCGGGGCAAGCCCCGTGGCGAACGGGAGCGCCGGCTTGCGACGATTATCAGCCACCCCGAACGCGGGTGGTCGCGACTAGAGATCGAACCGATCTCTACTTTCGACCACCCGCGTTCTTTTGTTTCCCGTTCCCGGCGGTGCTACCCATGATGATCGACCCGCTCGACCGTGACATCGCTCTTTCCCGCGAGACCTGGCGGCTGTTCCGCATCATCTCGGAGTTCGTCGACGGCTTCGAGATCATGTCGGAGGTCGGGCCCGCGGTGACGATCTTCGGATCGGCCCGCACGCCGGAGGACCACGCGATGTACGCCGCCGCCCGCCGCTGCGCCAGGCTCGCGGTGGAGAAGGACTTCGCCGTCATCACCGGCGGAGGCCCGGGCATCATGGAGGCCGGCAACCGCGGCGCGCTTGAGGCCAACGGCAAGAGCGTCGGACTCAACATCACGCTCCCCATGGAGCAGAAGCCCAACCCGTACCAGACCCACGAGCTGACCTTCCGCTACTTCTTCGTCCGCAAGGTCATGTTCGTGAAGTACGCCGCGGGCTTCGTCTGCTTCCCCGGCGGGTACGGGACGATGGACGAGTTCTTCGAGGCCCTGACCCTCGTCCAGACCCACAAGGCCGAGCCGTTCCCGATCGTCTGCGTCGGCAAGGACTACTGGTCCGGGCTGGTGGATTGGATCAAGGGCACGATGCGCGACAAGTACCACGCGATCCACGCGAAAGACGTGGACCTCTTCCGCGTGACCGACAGCGTCGACGACGCGATCGACTTCATCGCCGAGCAGTACGACCACGCGCAGTGGGTCCGGAAGACGCAGCCGACGGTGCCCGAGGCCCGCGCGACGTCGACGACGGCGGAGGGGCTCAAGGCCGGCGTTCACCCCCGCACCGGCCGCAGCCCGGAAGGCGGGCTCGACGCCGAGCCCGTCAGCAGCAACGGCGAGGCCCCGCCGACGCAGTGACCTCGCCGCCCCCCGCGCTCCTCCCGGCCGGGGAGCGTTCCACGGCTTGATGAGCAGCGGCGCCTCCGATCGCCCGCCGATTCGGGTCGATCCTCGCGACCCGATCCCGAGCCGGGCAACCGTGCCGCAAGCGCCCCTTCTTTCGAGGCGCTGCCCCGCACAAAATCACCGCCCTTTCTACACTGTCACCCAACCCTCCCCATGAGTGACCCCATGGACATCCAGCCCGTCAACGTCGCCCTCATCGGCTGCGGCAACATCAGCAACCAGTACCTCGAGCGTGCGAAGCAGTTCCCGATCCTGAAGATGCACGCCTGCAGCGATCTGGACCTCGCGCGGGCGAAGGCACAGGCGGAGAAGCACGGCGTCCCGAACGCCTGGAGCGTCGATGAGGTGCTGAGCGATCCGTCGATCGAGATCGTCGTGAACCTGACGATCCCCGCGGCCCACGCCGAGGTGTCGATCCGCGCCCTCGAGGCGGGCAAGCACGTCTACAGCGAGAAGCCGCTGGCGACGACCACCGACGACGGCCGGCGGATCCTGGACACGGCGCGGGCAAGGAGTCGCCGCGTGGCGTGCGCCCCCGACACGTTCCTCGGCATCGGGCACCAGACGGCGCGGCACGCCATCGACAGCGGGATGATCGGTCGACCCGTCGCGGCGCTGGCGTTGATGCTCAGCCGCGGCCCCGAGGGCTGGCACCCCGACCCCGCGTTCTTCTACCAGCCCGGCGGCGGGCCGATGTTCGACATGGGGCCCTACTACCTCACCGAGCTGATCAACCTCATGGGCCCCATCGCCCGCGTGTGCGGGATCTCCGGCGTCCTCCAGCCCGACCGCGTCGTCGGCAGCGGCGCCAACGAGGGCACCCGGCTCAACGTGACCACCGACGATCACATCGCCGGGTCGATGCAGTTCGCCGGCGGCGGGATCGGGACGATCGTCACCTCCTTCGCCTCCAAGCACGCCGAGTACGACCGCAGGCACCCGATCCAGATCATCGGCACCGAGGGGACGCTGCGGGTGCCCGACCCCAACGCTTTCGAGGGGGATGTGCTCTTCAAGAAAGACGGCGTCGAGGAGTGGCAGACGCTCGAACCGACGCACAACCACCCCGGCGGGCGGTCGCTGGGCGTGGCGGACCTCGCCCACGCGATCCGCACCGGCCGACCCCACCGCGCGACCGGCGAACTGGCGTTCGCCGTGCTCGACGCCATGGAGGGCTTCATCGCCTCCTCGCAGGCGGGCCGGTATCGGGAGCTGAGCGTGGACTACGCGAAGCCGGCGATGATGCCCACGAACGCGAAGGACGGCATCCTCGACTGAACCCGGTCGTCGCCCCCTTGGGCGGCGCGGGCGCACAAGGACCACGCGGCCCCGCGCGGCCCAAGGGCCGCGGCTAACGGGGCGGGCGCGATCGATCTAGATTTCCTGGACTTCCTTGGTCTTTCGCGCGACCTCGGCGTCGACCTGCGCCTCGTACTTCTTCGTCACCTCGTCCAGCGATCCCTTGGCGGACTCGACCGCGTCCTCGGAGAGGGGGTTCGCCTTGTCCTTGGCCGCCTGGTCGATGTGCTTGTTGCCGTCGCGGCGGGCGTTGCGGATCGCCACCTTCGCCTGCTCGCCCATCTGCTTCACCGTGCCGATGAGCTGCGTCCGCCGATCGCCCGAGAGGGCGGGCAGGGCGATGCGGACCTGCTTCGCCTCGACGATCGGGTTCAGGCCCAGGCCCGCGTTGGTGATGGCCTTGGCGATCTCGTGCGCCGTCGACGGATCGAACGGCTTGATGAGGATCTGCGTCGGCTCGGGCACGCTGATCACCGCCAGCGACCGCAGGTCCGTCTGAGAGCCGAAGTACTCGACCTTGATGTACTCCACCAGCCCGGTGGACGCCCGCCCCGTCCGCACGCCACGCAGCTCGTGCTTGAGGTAGTCCACGGCCTTGTCCATCGATTCTTCGGCGGTCAGTTGCGCTTCGTCGAGATCCATTGC
>CAZKRE010000056.1:3844-18103 GCA_964555075.1 uncultured Phycisphaeraceae bacterium | reverse complement strand
CCTGCCTATTGACGCCGCTTATGTCGGACAATGTGGCCCTGGCTCATGTAAATCACGTCCTTGGCGATGTTCACCGCGTGGTCGGCGATCCGCTCCAGCCTCCGCGAGACGCCGAGCAGGTGAATGTACTGTTCGGTGTGCTGCGTATCGCGGCGAATGGCCTCTTCGACGTGGCTGTACGTGTTGCGGTGGATTGCGTCCACCTCGTCGTCGGCCAGCCGAACGCGCTCGGCCAGCTCGACATCACTGTTCACCAGCGCATCTTGTGCCTGCTTGAGCATCGTACGAACCAACCGGCTCATGGCATCGAGGTCGAAGGGCAGCGACACCTGCGGCAGGTCCGCCAGTGCCAGCGCCTGTTCGGCGATGTTCACTGCCAGATCACCGATGCGCTCCAGGTCGTTGTTGATCTTCAACACCGCCACCACGTAGCGCAGGTCCATCGCCACCGGCTGATACAGAGCGAGGGTGTGCAGGCACTCTTCTTCGATCCTGACCTCGGTCAAGTCGATGTGCTCGTCGCCGTCGATCACGCGCTGCGCGAGTTGCGGATCGCGGTCGTGCACGGCTGCGATCGCATGCTGCACCGCTTCCTCAATCCGCATGCCGAGGTCGAGGATCATCTCCTGGAGGTTGCCGAGCTGTCGTTGAAAATGGACTGACATTCACGGGGTTCCTGAACGGGCTGGTTGCGTGGGAGGGCTCAGCCGAAGCGGCCGGTGATGTAGTCTTCGGTTTGCTTGACGCGGGGCCTGGTGAAGATGTCTTCGGTCGGACCGAACTCGATCAGGTGGCCCAGATACATGAAGGCGGTGTAGTCACTGGTGCGCGACGCCTGCTGCATGTTATGCGTGACGATGAGCACGGAGTAGTCGCCTTTAAGTTCCTGGATCAGGTCTTCGATCTTGCCCGTCGCCAGCGGGTCCAGTGCCGAGCACGGCTCGTCCATGAGCAGCACCTCGGGCTCGGCGGCAATCGCGCGGGCGATGCACAAACGCTGTTGCTGGCCGCCGGACAGCGACAGGCCCGATTCCTTGAGACGGTCCTTCACCTCGTCCCACAGCGCGGCGGCCCGCAGCGACCGTTCACACACGTCGGCGAGCACGCCGCGGTTGCGCTCGCCATCGATGCGGAGGGGATAGACCACGTTGTCGAAGATGGACATGGGAAACGGGTTGGACTTCTGGAACACCATGCCCATGCGCTTGCGCAGCTCGATCACATCGACGCGCGGGTTGTAAACCTCGTCCCCATTGAGTCGCATCGACCCTTCAACGTGGACGGAGTCGATCAGGTCGTTCAGGCGGTTCACCGAACGCAGCAGCGTGCTCTTACCGCAGCCGGACGGCCCGATCAGGGCGGTGACTTTGCCGCGCGGGATGTTCAGCGTCAGGTTGTGCAGCGCTTGGGCTTGGCCATACCAGAGGTTGAAGTCGTCGATCTCCAGCACAGGCGTTTCGTGCTCAAGGGCTTCGTGTGTCGCCGTGGGTTGTATCTCGGTGATCATGATTGGTTTCGCTTTCGGGTGAATGTTCAGGCAAAGCGGGTTAGAACTGGCTGTCAGCGAAGCGGCGCCGCAGCCACGTCCGCAGGTAGAAGGCTGCCATGTTCAGCGTGGCGATGATGGCGATCAACAGCAGCGTGGTGGTGTAGACCATGGGCTTGGCGCTCTCGCTGTCGGGGCTCTGGAAGCCGACGTCGTAAATGTGGAAACCCAGGTGCATGAAGCTGCGCTCCAGGTGCACATAAGGGAAGTGCGGGTCGACTGGCAGTTCCGGAGCCATCGTCACCGCGCCCACCAGCATCAGCGGGGCGACCTCGCCCGCGCCGCGTGCCATCGCCAGAATCATGCCGGTCATGATCCCGGGCATCGCCCGCGGCAACACGACCCGTCGCACGGTCTGCCACTTGCTGGCGCCGCACGCGTATGAGCCTTCCCGCATCGACCCGGGCACGGCGGCCAGCGCCTCCTCGGTCGCCACGATCACCACCGGCAGTGTCAGCAGAGCCAGCGTCAGCGACGCCCACAGCACGCCGCCTTTGCCGAACGTCGGGCTCCCGTCTGCCGCCCGGGCCACGAAGAGGCCGTTGAAGAACGGCACGCGGATGACCATCCATACAAGCACGCCCACCGCCAGCAGCCACAGCGCGGCCGTGCCCCAGCCGAGGACTCGTGCGGTGAGGCTTCGGCGATCAGTGGAGCGGGCGCGCACGATGGTCGTCGCCGCCGCCAGCACGGCGAGTGCGAGCAGAACACCCAGCGCGCCGAGCCACGGCCCGAGGGTGGTCGGACTTGTCGGGCCGCGGTCGATGTAGCCGCCGACGATGTAGCAGAAGAAGCCGAGGCCGAAGACGCCGAAAACGATGCTCGGCACGCCGGCGAGGTTGTTCACGGCGATCCGCACCGCACTGACGATCGGCCCCGCCTTGGCGTACTCCCGCAGGTACAGCGCCGCCAGGACGCCGAATGGGGCCACGATGAAGCACATCAGCAGCGTCATCGTCACGGTGCCGATGATCGGCGGCAGGACGCCGCCTTCGGTGTTCGCCTCGCGCGGGTCTTCGGTCAGAAACTCCTTCCACCGCGAAGCGTACACGCGCAGCTTGTCCAGCACGCCGAGCTGGTTGGCCGGATAGCCACGCACGATCTCGTTCAGCGACATCACCACGTCACGGCCGCTCGCGGTGGTCAGGACCAGTTCGTAGCGGTCGTTCTCGGCGTTGATCGCGTCGATCTGTTTGCGGATGTGGTCGAACGCTTCCGCGGCCCATGCGTATGTCGCTTCATGCTCGCGGCGGGCTTGTTCAAGACGCTCCTGCGCCCGTGAGTACTGCGCCGACTCACGGCCGTGCTGGTGATCGGCACGCTGCGCGGCGAGCTCGAGCCGGCGCACCGCGAGACGGCTTTGTTCCAGCACGTCGTTCACGCTGCCCGTATCGTAGGTTTCCAGTCGGCGGCGCTCCGCGCGACGCTGTTCGACGCCATGGCGATGGGTGTTGAAGGCGGCCCAGGCGTCTGCCGCCGTCTCCGCGGTGGTTTGACCGTCGATGCGGAAGCCGCTGGGCGAGCCGACGAACGGGCCCCACGTCCGTCGCTCGATCAGCACCGCCCACTCGGGTGTCATCTCGCTCGCGACCGAGGCGTCCGGCACCCAGCGGAACGGTGTGCCGAGAAACTCACGGTTGCCGACGCGGATCAGCCTGCGATGCGCCAGGCCGATCAGGCTCTCGTCCTCCGCATCCGCTTCGCTCATCTGCGGTGCGTCGGGCGCGGGGGCATCGGCGGTCTGCTCTGCGCGGGGCTCGAAGTATTCGCTGCGCGTGACCTCGCCGAGGATCACTTGCCCATCGACGGTGTTGATCTCCAAGATCGGGCGGGGCCAGAACGTAGCCGAGCCCTGATAACCGATCAGCAGCAGCAGGCCGATGATCATGAACCCACACACGGCCAGGCCGCCGCCGATCAGCCAGACCATCGGTTCGCCGTGAGCGGTCAGCGATGCGCCGGCTCGGGTCCGCGTGCGGTGCTTGCCTGTGCGTGCGGGCGCGGGCGGGGTCGGGGCGGCCGATCGCGACGGGGCGGCGGAGCGAGGCGGGGGAGCAGGTGGTGGTTGTATGACGGTGCACTCGGTCATAGCTGGTAAGCCCTCTTTCGGAAGCGCAGCCGCACCACTTCGGCGAAGGTGTTGACGAGGAAGGTGATCACGAACAGCGTCAGCGCGGCGAGAAAGAGCATGCGGTAGTGCGTGCCGCCGATCGCCGCTTCAGGCAGTTCGACGGCGATGTTGGCCGAGAGCGTGCGGAAGCCGTTGAAGATGTTCATCTCCATCAGCGGCGTGTTGCCCGCGGCCATGAGCACGATCATGGTTTCGCCCGCTGCCCGCCCCAGGCCGATCATCGCGGCGGAGAACAGCCCGCTCATCGCCGTCGGCACGATCAGCCGCACTGCCGTCTGCCAGGGCGTGGCCCCGGCGCCGAGTGAGGCGGAGCGCAGGTGATCGGGTACGGCACTCAGCGCGTCCTCGGAAATCGTGTAGATGATCGGGATGATGGCGAAGCCCATGACGACGCCCACGATCAGGGCGTTGCGCTGCTCGTACGCTTTCAGGGGCGACAGGTCCATGCCGTACACATCGAACGTGCCGCCGCGGGGGTCCCAGCCAAGGGCGTAAGTCATCAGCGCTCCCAGCACCGCCGCCACCGCCACCGTCAACATCAGCCCCGCCAGGTATTTCACAAGGTCCGCGACAGCCAGATGCTTTCGGCCCCGGTGGCTGAAGCGTGCCCGCAAGGCAGGATTGACGTAACAGCTGCATAGGATCGCCACGACGAACGCCGAGAGCGGCAGCATGAGCAGGAACCAGCCCGCCGTGCCGCTGCCCACATCCCCGCTCAGCCACGCCCGGATGTTCCCTGCAAACAGCAGCCACTCCACCACCGGCCCGCCAGCGAACGTCAACGGCAGCGCCGCCAGCACCGCCATGCAGATGAAGGCGAAACGCCACTGCGTCAGCCGCACGTGCCACGCGTACGGCAGCAGTTGCCAAAGGAAGCCGCCCAGCAGCACGACCACCGGCACCATGATGAACACCAGCAGCGCCGCCGGCACGACCTGCTCGACAACCGGCGCGACCACCAACGCCGCCACGAACCCGAGCACGACCGACGGCAGGCTCGCCATCATCTCGATGACTGGCTTGATGCGAGCGCGGGCCTTGCGGTGCAGGAACTCGCTGGTGTAGATCGCCGCCAGCACCGCCAGCGGCAGGCCGAAGAGCATGGAATAGAAGGTTGCTTTCAGAGTGCCGAAGATCAGTGGCACAAGGCCGTACTTTGGCTCGAAATCGTCCTGCCCCGAGGAAGACTGCCACATGTGCTGCGGGCCGGGGTAGTCTTCGTACCACACGCGGCCGAACACCGAGCGCGTGGTGGCGGCAGGGTACTTGCGGTCAAAACGCCACAGGTTCACCCCCGCGTCGGTCAGGGCCAACACGCCATCGTCCCGCGGGCTCATGTATAGCTTCGCCACCGCCGGCTCATGCTGGTGGCTTGCTTCCATCTCCAGCACAAGATTGCCGGCCGTGACGTGAAACACCCGCACCGTGCCGTCGGCATAGCCGACCGAGAGCATGCGGCTGCTCTGGGATCGGCCCAGCGCCGTTGCCGCCGTGCCTGTTGCCGGGCCGGCCAGCTCATGGGCGTTGACCATCCGGATGCCGTCACCTTCCACCTTGCCGGCAGCAGCGGTGGCCTCGCCCAACTCCTGATCGTTCAACTCGCGCAGCGCGTCGGCGTGGCCCAGCGCCTCAGCGCGCTGCGCGTCCGCCTCGGACACGCGGAACCACACGCGCACCCGGCCCAGCGAGTCGCCCGTGACCAAGCTGTGCCGGCCGAGCATGAAGCCCACCGAGGTCACGCTTTCACCCGGCTCCTCGACCAGGTCGAGCACCTCCACCACGCGCGGGTTGTCCCGGTCCCTCAGGTCGTAACGGAGCATGTGGCCGTCGTTCCAGATGACGAAGATGTTGTCGCCCAGGCCCGCGATCGCCACGTGGTCCGGCGCATCGCGGCCGGTGGGCAGTGTGAACGGCAGTTCACGGTCGTTCACCTGCACCCGCACCTCGCCGGTGAGCAGGTTCCGCCGCTCCTGGACCTCGTTAAGCAGCAGCCGCCCGTCCGCCGTGTAGCTGGCCAGCATGGTGCGACCGGCGTAGTCGGTGTGACTGAGGCGAACGATCGGCGAGGGCGTTTCCAGCCTGGCCGGCTCGCCGAGCTCGACCGCCACCGTCCGCAGCCGGAACTGGTTCTGCGGCGTCCGTGTGATCACGCCGTTGCCATACACGGCCAGTTCATTCACATCCAGGTCATGCAGTTGCTCGGGAACGTCATCCCGGTCGAGAAAATCCGTTCGGAACGCGATCGTCCCCATCTGGATCGAACCGTCTTCGAAGCCGAGCACCACGTCACCGCGGCGATCGCCGAACGAGGCAGCGGTGAGTCGGCGACCCTCGAGCAACGGGCGCTGCTCGATCAGCTCGCCATTGTCGAGGCGGAACACGTACAACCGGCCATCGGCGGTGAACGCACAGCCGAGGCTCTGGTGGTCGTCCATGGCCATGTGCAGCGGCGGGGCGGGGTTCCCCATCCAGAGGCCGTGGTACCGCGTGTCCTGCTGGATCTGCCCGGGTGCGAACAGCGGTGCGGCGACCCAGACGAGGAAAACGAACACGCCTGAGACAGCGATGATCGTGCCCAGGCCGCCGAGGGTGATCATCAGCCGGGCGGTGAGGTCACCGAGCTTGACGCTCAGCCGTGTCTCCCGTCGTCGCTGATAGCCGGTGAAGGACCGCCCTGGGTTCTGACTCATGGTTGGTGCCGGGGGTGGGATCGAAAGTCGGGCGACGGGCTTTCGCCCGTGGCCCGACGTGATGCAATGGTCGAACAGTCAGGGCGGGCTCACTCTTCGATCGGATCGAGACCGAGCGCCTTCAGGGCGTCGTTGGCGACGGCGGCGCCAACGGGGATGAAGCCGTCGCGAAGCACGACTTCCTGGCCCTGCCTGGAATAGATGAACCTGATGAACTCGCGGCGGAGCGGGTCCAGGTCGCGGCCCGGCTGGTGGTTGACGTAGATGTAGAGGAGGCGGGCCAGCGGATAGCCCGCGGCATCCTCGACGCTCGCCTCGTAGAAGCGCTCGTCGTCCGCCCGCTTCAGGGGCACGGCCCGGACGTCCGCCGTCTTGTAGCCGATGCCGCTGTAGCCGATGGCGTTGCGCTCGCTGGCCACCCCTTGGACCACGGCGGAGCTGCCGGGCTGCTCGCGGACACTGCTCTTGAAGTCGCCGCCGAACAGGGCGTGCTCGCGGAAGTAGCCGTACGTCCCCGAGGCGGCGTTGCGGCCGTAGATGCTGATGTTCTGATCGGCCCAGTTGCCGTCGAGCCCCGCTTCCCCCCAGCGTGTGATGTTGCCGGCTCCGCCGCGCTGCGTCGAGGAGAAGATGCCGTCGACCTGCTGCATCGTCAGCCCCTCGATGGGGTTGTCACGGTGTACATACACCGCCAGCATGTCCACCGCCACGGGCAGGGCGGTGGGGGCATAGCCGAAGCGTTCTTCGAAGGCGTCGATCTCGCGGGCGGTCATGGCCCGGCTCATCGGAGCGAAGTTGGCCGTGCCGGCCGACAGCGCCACCGGCCCCGCCGACGACCCCATGCCTTCGATCTCGATCCGCACGTTGGGATAGGCCTCCCGGAACCCTTCGCCCCACATCCCCGCAAGATTGTTCATCGTGTCCGAGCCGACGGTGGTGATGTTGCCCGACACCCCCTGCACCGCCCGGTACTCCGGCAGCTTCGGGTCCACGCGCTGCTGCTCGCTCGCGCTCTGATCCGCCTGGGCCACTGCCGCTCCCGCCAGCAACGTCACCGCACCTGCCGCCATCCACAAACGATTCACACCCTTCATGTCCATCTCCTTGAACTTCCGCGTCGAAGGTCTTCGAACCCTCATCTCGATGCGGGCCAAGGTATGGCCGGTGTGTTAGCGATCCGTTAATCCGGCGTGAGTTCCCCATGAAACTGGGGGAGAGGAAGGGGGAGGGGGACGGTGACGAGGACTCGGGACTCGAGACTCAGGCTGAGGACGCGTTCCCGACGGTTCGTGGTGGAATGAAAACGGCCCGCCGAGCGGGGGGCTCGGCGGGCCGTGGGACAGTCCGGATCGGGGCCGTGGGGGCTCGATCAGAACGAGAACTGGAACTGGCCGCGGACGGCGATCTGGTCGTCGTCGTCGGACGCGATCAGGCCGGTCACGGTGTTGGTGAACGGGACGGGGTCGAGGGCGTACTGCAGGTCGAGGGTGAACTTGGCGGCGTGCTTCTGGAAGTAGTAGTTGCCGCCGATGGTGATGATGCTCAGGTCGTCGTCATCGGTGGCGGAGGTGCCGTTGGCACGGACGACGGCGCCGTCGAAGTCCATCCACTCGTAGCGGCCGAAGAGCTCGACGCGGTCGGGGACGACGAAGACGCCGCCCTGGATCACGACGCCGAACTGATCGACGCCGCCCAGGTCGACGACGCCGTCGGTGTCGCCGCTGAAGCTCTGGCCGACAACGGCGGCGAAGAGGTTGGCGCCGCCGAACTCGGCGGAGGCGTCGAGGGTGTACTTGAAGACGTCGGCGACGTCGGCGCCGCCGCTCTCGCCGATGTCGTAGGCGAGCGCGGCGCCGAGCAGCAGGCCGAACTCATCGCCGGACCAGCTGGTGAAGTCGCCGAACTGCTTGAAGTTGCCGGCGGCGACGTACTCGATGCGGCCGACGACGGCGGTGTCGGTGCGGTCATTGTTGAAGTCGGTGCCGGAGCTGTAGGAGCCGTCGTGGATGGCGGCCTGGGCACGGAAGCGTTCAACGGCGTAGGCCAGCTCGACGCCCTCGGAGTAGTCGACGGTGAAGTAGTCGGCGAGGTAGGAGCGTTCGGCGGCGAGCTGCTGGAAGCCGCTGACATTTTCCTCGCGGAGGAAGCCGGGCTTGAAGCGGCCGGCGGTGATGCTCCAGTCCTCGTTGAAGGCGTAGCCGAGGGTGGCGACCTGCATGGCGACGTCGCCGCCGGAGCGGTTGGCGGCGAGGCGGAGGCGGTAGGTGAAGTCGGGGTTGATCGCGTGGCCGCGGAAGTCGAGGCGGGCCTGGCGGATCTGGAAGCCGAACTCGTCTTCGTCGACGCCGGCGTCCTGTTCGCTGCTGTTGAACATGTAGCGGAGCTGGCTCTCGACACCGACGCGGAGGCGGAAGTTGCCATCCGCCGAGGCGAGGAAGAAGCCCCGGTCGTAGCCGGCGGTCATGCCTTCATCGAGGAGGGTGGCACGCGAGTCGGCGTCTGCGAGGACCTCGTGGATGAGGCCCTTGACCTCTTCGCGGCGGCGCTCAGAGAGCCACGCCTCGGTCTCGCCCTGGCGGAGCTGGGCGATCTGGGCCTGCTGCTCGGCGAGCTGGGCCTGGAGCTGCCGAACCTGGTCCGCGAGCGCAGCCTGATCGGCGGCGTCGTCGGCCAGCACGGTTGTGCCCGTCAGGGCGAGTGCGGCGCTCGCGGCGCCGGCGGGAAGGAACCATCGTTGCGTGGACATGCGTCTCTTTCTCGTCGAATCTTGCGTCGCGGCCTCTGGTCATCCAGTGGGTCGTGGGCAGCGGTTGGTTGGAACGGTAAGTGCCTCCGGGCGTTCGGTCGGCGGGGGAGGAGGCCGGGGGCAGTCCCCGACCGGGTCAGAAAGCGCTACTTCCTCTCGATCTCCAACCCGTCACGGTCGAGGCGGCGTCGCTCGGTGCGATCGATCTGGACGACGCGTCCATCATGGACGGTGATCTGAATCGTGCCGTAGCGCAGCCCCTCGAGCATCTCATCGAGGACGCCGTGCAGCGTCTCGGTGTCGCGGGCTCGGGCCGGGGCGGGAGGCAGGGTGGTCGCAGCGGTCATGGTGCGGGGGTCCGTCGGATGGCTCAGTTGTCCCGGTCGAGCGGGGGGGTGACGCGGCCGTCGGGCGTCTCGATCGGGGTGTCGTCGCGGTTGCCGTACTCGTGCCAGCTGGTGTCGTACACGACGACGTTCTCGAAGCCCAGGTCGTTGAGGGCAAGCTGGGGAAGACTGGTGCGGGTCGCGGTCTGGCAGTAGAGGACGACGGTCTTGTCCTTCGTGATGCCGCGCTCGTCGAGCTTCGCCTGGAGTTCGGCAGGGGCGATGACCTGCTTGGTCTCCGGAGACATCATGTCTTCGTAGTTGAAGTGGATGGCGCCGGGGATGCGGCCGCCGCGGCGGTTGTCCCGCTTGTCTTCGCCGTTGTACTCGGCGGTGCTGCGGGTGTCGAAGAAGATCACGTCGTCGTCGCCGATGTGCTCGAGGACCTCCTCGAGGTTCCAGACGAAGTCGCCCTCGGCGTCGGCGTCGTAATCGGACGGCGGCAGAACGCGGGGCTCGGTCGACAGCTCCCCGCCGGCGGCGGTCCACTGATCGACGCCGATGCCGTCGAGGAACGCGACCTTCTCATGGCCGAGCCATTGCAGGATCGCCGCGGGGACCGACCCATCGGCCTTGCCGGCGTGGCTGCCGTACACGACCACGCGGTGGTCGTCCTTGATCCCGGCGGCGGACAGCAGCGCCTCGTAGCGATCGACGTCCGGCCGACCCTCGTCGTTGCGGAAGATCTCCTGGCTGCTCTGCCCGGCCGACGCCTTCGTCGCGGGCGTCCGCCACAGGTTGCCCGGGAGGTTGATCGCCCCAGGAATGTGGCCTTCGGCGTAAGCCTTGGGAGAGCGGACGTCGATGATCAGGAGGTTCGGGTCATCGATGTTGGCCTTGAGCTGCTCCGCGGTCCAGAAGGACGACCAGCGCTCAGGCACCTCGGCGAAGGACGCCGCGGCGATCGTCAGGACGGCAACCACGACCAGGGGCAGGCGGGACAGGGGGATAGCAGCGATCATCGTTCGACTCCTTATGGCTCATAACGGCCGGGCATTATGGTTGCGGTGGTCGATGCCACGCAAGCCGGGCCGGCGCGCGCATCCGGTGGCGCGGCAGGGAGTCAGTTTATCACCTATTGGGCCTGAGCGGTGCTCAGGCGGCGGGGAGCGCGATGGTCACGGGGGCATCGAAGCGGATCCCCAGGCCCTTGGGGCTCCCGCCGGTGCGGACGATCCGGCCGGTGAGGCTCTGATCGGCCTTGAGCACCACGTCGTGCGGCGAATGGGGCATGGCGATGGAAACCGGAGTTCCGATGGGTAGCGGTCCGCCGGGCTCGGTCAGTTCGACGTAAGTGCCCCCCGCCGAGACGTTGCAGGTCTGCCCCGCCAGATATCGCAGGCCGAGCGACCCGGCGGTCACCTTGACTGGATACTGAAGGGGGACGCGCGGGAAGCGTCGCTGCTCGAAGGAGGCTGCTTGAGCCATGAGGAGGAGACCTTTAAGGGTTTGATGATCTGTAGGGGTGGTATCGGCAGAGATCGGGAAAGTTCTGATGCGGAAATGGGCGAAAGATCAGGAAACGCCAGCGGAAGGAGCCTACGGTAACGGCGGTGATGCTCGAGGCTCGCGGGACAGGGTAGTTCCGGGGGGGCGCGGGCGAAAACACCGGCCGTGGCTGGCCCATGGGTAAGGTTGAGGTGACGGATGCCTGCTGAGACGCAACGGATCGACGGCAACAAGTTTCTATCGGTCACCCGGGCGGCGCTGGCGTCGGGAGACGCGCAGGCGCTTGCCGACGAAGTCACAAAGTACTGGACACCGCGTCAGTTATGTCGCCTGCTGACGAGTCAGGATGCGGATGTCCGGCGGGTCGTGGCGGTGACGCTGGGGCTCGTCGGCGACACGAGTTGCACCGGTTGCCTCGCCCGTGCCCTGCACGATGCGGACGAGTCGGTCAGCGCGATGGCGGAGCATGGCCTGTGGTCGATCTGGTTCCGCAGTGGGCGAGCCTGTGCGGCGGCGTCGTTCGCGGCCGGGGTCGCGTCGATGGAGCAGGAGGCGTACACGCGGGCGATCCTCAAGTTCGAGGAGGCCGCCGGGGCAGACCCCGGGTTCGCCGAGGCGTACCACCAGTGTGCCCTGGCCCACTTCTTCCTCGGGCAGTGGGACGAGTGCATCAGCGACAGCCGGCGAACGCTGGAGCGGATGCCGACCCATTTCGGCGCGATGGCGGGCATGGGCCACGCTCACCTGCAACTGGGACAGATCGACGAAGCGCTCTGCTGCTACCGCCGTGCGCTGGCGATCCATCCGCGGCTGCCCGACATCCAGGAAGCGATCGAGCGGCTGGAGCGGGCGGTCTGCGACCGCAAGGCGATGACTGCCAGCCGGGCCCGATCCTGAGCCGCCCGGTTCCCTCAGGATTCTCCAAGGAGGGGGCGCAAGAAAAAGCCGCTGCCTTGCGGTAGCGGCTTTGGAGTGGCTGGCGTTCGTGGCGGTGTTAGGCGGCCGCCTTGCGAGGCGCGGCCTCGGACGCGATCGCGGGGGTGCGACGTTTGCGGCCGACCGTCCGCTGATCGGCGGTCATGCGGCGATCCGGCTCGTCTGCGATGCTGTCGACCAGGTCGCAGGGGTCGTAGGCCCAGAGGTCGGCGCCGATTTCTTCGGCCAGACCATCGGCACGGTTGAAGACGCCCCCGCCGACGATGATCTGCACCTTCGGCGCCACGCCGATCTCGTGCAGCCGGTCGATGAGCAGGCGGGTGTAGGGGACGGTTGCGGGGGTGGCTCCGAAGACGACGAGCTTGTGGGCGTCGATCGCTCCGAGTTGTTCGACGATCTCGTCGTTGGCGATACCGCCGCCGCAGTAGTAGACGGTGTAGCCCTCGGCCTCGAGAAGGTCGGCGGCCATCTGGGCGGCAACTTCCTCGGTCTGCTCGTTGCCGGACACGAGCACGATCCGCTCGCCGTTGCGGTCCTTCTGCTCGAGGCGCATCTGCATCTGGTCCACCATCTGGCGGAGCAGGCGGGTGGCGTAGTTGTAGCCCAGCGGGGCGAGCTGGTCGTGCTTGTGCAGGTTCTGCACCTGCTCGAGCACGGGCCAGAAGAGGTTCGAGATGATCTTCTCGGCGGGGCAGTCGGCCGAGAGGGCCTCATCGACGATCCCCCGGGCGCCCGGGCGGTCGCCCGAGATCAGGCAGGTGAAGAAGCGTTCCATCAGGACATTGCGTCGCGTCGCCATGGCTCAAATACTCCAAGGGCATATGGCGGCGGGGCTCGTCCGTGGAGCGCCCGTCTGGCCGGTTTCGTCGGATCCGTGTCGCGTTTGCCCGGCCCGCCTTGGCCGTGCGTGAGTTGTGACCCTGCTACTATCGGAGGGCGGCCCGCAAATCTTCACCAGCCCCTACGACCGGCGGCGTCGAACGTCTGGATAAATCCGGGGTTGCCTTAACGCTCTCGTAAATCAGCACTTGCGCCAGTCATCGAGGCCCGATAACACCGTAGAACCCATGCTGCCTGTTTCCGCACCAATCGAACGATACGTACCGCGGCCGGGCAAGCGGCTCCACCCGTGAGACCAGGGCGACCCGCACGGCTATGCAACCGGCACGGTGGTTGTGCGTCTATCCTAAAGTTGTGGCCGGCCGGGCCGACGCCGTGGACGCGCCGGGCGGCGGCGAAGCGGCTGGGAATCCAGAGGCGTCTGCGACCTGTCCGGTCGCGGCTCAGACTTGGGAGGCAGCGATGCGTGGGCGATGGCTGGTGACACTGCTGCTGATGCTGACCGCCGTGCTGGGTGCTTGCAGCGTCAACCCCGCAACGGGCAGCCGGCAGTTCAACGTGCTCAGCGAGGAGCAGGAAGTTGCGATCGGTTCTGACGCGGCGCCGCAGTTCATTGAGTCGTACGGCGGCGTCATCCCGTCGCCCCAGATCCAGGCTTACGTCGAGAACATCGGGCAGCGGCTGGCCGCGGTGAGCGAGCGGCCGGATTTGCCTTGGGAGTTCCACGTTGTGGACTCGTCGGTCATCAACGCCTTTGCCCTGCCGGGCGGCAAGGTGTTCATGTCCCGCGGCCTGCTCGCCAAGATGAAGAACGAGGCGCAGCTCGCGGGCGTCCTCGGGCACGAGATCGGCCACGTCACCGCGCAGCACATCGGGCAGCAGATGTCGCGGCAGATCGCGCTCTCGGCCGGGCTGATCGGACTCGGCGTGGCGGCGCAGATCAGCGAGGAAGACTGGGTCAACATCCTCGGCGTGGGAGCCGGCGCGGGCGGGAGCCTGTACCTGCTCTCCTTCGGCCGGAACCAGGAGAGCGAGTCGGACGACCTGGGCCTCCGCTACATGACGAAGCTCGGGTACAACCCGGTCGGGCAGGTCCAGGTCATGGAGATCCTCAAGGCCGCGTCCGGCGGCGGCGGCGGAGGGCCGGAGTGGCTGATGACCCACCCGCTGCCGGAGACTCGGATCGAGCGGCTGGAGGACATCATCCGCAAGCGGTACCCGGACTACAACGACCCGCGGAAGTACCAGTTCTACGAGGGCCGATTCCAGAGCAGCGTGCTGCAGCGGCTCGACGACCTGCCGCCCGCGCGACACACGGGTCAGGAGCAGCAAGGCGCGCTGCCGGCACTGGAAGGGCACGGGCACGCGCATGCGCACTGAGGTCGTCGGGGTCGTGGATGAAGTGGCTGCTGACTCCCCTCCCTCAGGGAGGGGCAGGGGGAGGGTGAGGGCCCCGGAGTCGTTGACGGTGATAAGAAGATCGGGCACGTGATGACGCCGGACGCCTCACCCCCTCCGCCTCGCCCCCCGGAAGC
>CAZKRE010000056.1:0-3744 GCA_964555075.1 uncultured Phycisphaeraceae bacterium | reverse complement strand
GTTGCCGCTCCCCGACGCCTGCTGCGACGTCGTCTCCATCGCCTTCGGCATCCGCAACGTCGCCGACCCCCGGAAGGCGATGGCGGAGTTCTATCGCGTGCTTCGGCCGGGCGGGCGGGTGATCGTGCTGGAGTTCTCGACGCCGACGAACCCGATCCTCCGTCGCCTCAACGCGTTCTACTGCGGGAAGGTCATGCCGGTCACGGCGACCTGGATCGCGCGGGACAAGAGCGGGGCGTACAAGTACCTGCCGCGGAGCGTGGACACCTTCCTCACGCGTGAGGCGATGCTGGACACGCTCCGCGGCGCCGGCTTTACGGACTGCATCGCGAAGCCGCTGACGTTCGGCGTTGCAGTGGTTTATCGCGGGATCAAGGCGTAGCGGGCTCGCGTGCGGGCGCCTCGGGCTCTGCCTGGCGGGCGGCCTGCTTCTGCACGATCTCGGCGACGCGGCGGTCGAAGCCGTCGCCCCCTTGCTTCTCGAGCGCCTCGCGCACATACGCTTCGCGGCGGGCGGTGAGCACGGCGACGCGCTCCTGCAGCTCGGTGCGCCTGGCGACTTGGCCTTCCAGGTATTCGACCCGCTCCGCTTCGCTCATCTTCCGCATCGGCTCGGGCAGTTCCTCGGCCGGCTTCGAGGCCGCGGCTTCCGCGTCGATCCGGCCGGACTGCACCTCCGCCACCAGGTCGCCGTCGCCCGTGATCACCCCGAGGCTCTCGCCCGCTCTCGACCGCATGTAGAACATGCGGTCGGCCGCCGCCGCCGCGGGCGCGGATTCCGCCACGACGACTTTGCCAGCCACCGCGGCCTGCCGCTCCGCGGCGCCGTAGGCGACGACCGTTGCGCCGAGCTCCCGGCTCAGCTCCGCAAGCTCCGCATCGACCGGCGTCTCGATCGACGCCATCCCGCCCGACTGCTCGATCGCGACATACTCGCCCTCGGACAGCCGCGCGATCTCCTTCCAGATCTCCGTCGTCTTCGGGTCACCGCCGCACTGGATGGTGTTGATGATGAGCCCGGCGGTCACCGCAGCGCGGCAGGTGTCGGGGTAGGGGGTGTCCTGCTCGTAATCCATGTGGGGCGGGGCGTCGCCGACGAGAAAGATGATCTTGAGCACCTCGTCGCTCTCGCTCCAGTCGATCTGATGCACGGCCTCGTGGAGCGCCTGGTTGACCGATTCAGGCCCGTCGCCCCCACCGGAGGCGACGAACTTCGTGAGGTCGCCGTAGACCGCGTCGAGGTCGTCCGTAAGGGGGGTGATGCGGGTGACGAACTCGTCGCCGCGGTCGCGGTAGCCGACAAGGGCGAGCTTGAGTTCGGGCGTCGGCTCGCCGCGAGCGATCTCGTTGGCGATCTGCCAGATCTTCTGCTTCGCCCCGTCGATCAGGCCACCCATTGAGCCGGTGGTGTCAAGCACGAACGCGACCTCGATCTGCCGTGGCGCCTGCGCTTCGGCGGGCGGGGCGGCGTTCTCGACGGGCTTGTCCTCGGCGAACGCGGCGGCGCACCAGGCGGCGCACAGGAACAGCGTGGGGATCCATGGCTTCATCGTCGGTTCCTCCGAATGGGGCGGTCAGCCCTCGTCCACGATCTCGATCAACCGGTCGCCGAGCACGAACTGGACACGGCGGCCGACAGAGATCCACTGCGCCACCTCCGGGTGGTCGCGGAGCAGGGCGAAGTAGGCGTCGGAAGCGAAGCGAATCGGCTCGGCTCGGGCCGACGGGGGCATCGCCTGGGCCCGCGTGTCGATCCAGACGTCGCCCGCCTGCACGAACGCCCGATCCCTTACCTGCCGGACCTGCTGACGGAACGCGGCGTTCCGGTCGAGACCTTCGAAGCGGGCGTCGGCTGCGGCGGTGAGGTGGACGCTGGAGGCCGGCGGGGCGGCCGACCTGGACGGCTGGTCGCTGCGTCGCAGGCGATCGGCCTCCGCGGCGCCCGCGACGGCGACCGCGCCGCTCTCCTCCCGCTGGCCAGCGGCGTAGTACTCGCCGAGTTGCACCGTGTCCTCTGCCGGCAATCGCAGCGAACGCATCGAAAGCTGCACGTTCCGCCGCATCTCGTCCTCGACGATCAGGTGCGACGTGTACGGCGTGACGATGCCGAACTCGCGGGCGAGCTTCACGACCTCCTCGCGGAGTTCGGGCTTCTCGCCGCGGAGCCGGATCTCGTCGAGCAGGAAGCCGACCTGCCGCGTCGCCCAGAGCCGCGGGATGAACGCGTGTTCCGAGACGTCCTCGTCCGCGGCGGGGAGCCGAGTCTCACGACCCAGGCTTGCATCGCGGCCGGCGACGGACCCGCTCAGGGCGACCTCGCCGAGGCCGTCGCCCGTGTACCGCCCGACGATCACGAGCTGCTGGCCCTTGAAGAGGTCCGGCAGCGGCCGGGGGTGAACGTCCTCCGCCATCGGCGGCGTGGTGTCGCGGACCGCGCGGTGCGGGCCGACCCACAGGTCCGGGTCGGTCATCGCCGGCTCGGCGACCTTTTCGTAGAACCGCGACACCTTGACCTCGATGTCCTCGTCCGGCAGCACATACTCCGTCGTCGCGCGCCGCGCTTCCGCGATCCGGTCGAGCAGGTGCGTGTTGATGTCAGTGCCGATGCCGAAGCAGAACACCCGGAACGGTGATTCGTTCGCGGTAACGGCCCCAACGATCCGCTCCGGATCGGTTTCGCCGAGCGTCGGCCGGCCGTCGGTCAGGAACACGACGGCGCGCATACGGCCGTCGCCGTCGCCCCCTTCATCGGGCGAGGCGGCGAGCGCCTCGGTCAGCGCGTCGGAAATCGCCGTGCCGCCCGTGGCCTTGAAGGTGTCGATGAATGCCGTCGCCCGCGCGACGTGCTCCTTATCCGCGGGGACGAGCCCGTCGTCGAAGAGGGGCTGCGCCTCCGTCGAGAACCGGATCACCTGGAACCGGTCGCGCGGGTCGAGGCTGGCGAGGCAGAAGCGCAGCGCCCGCTTCGCCTGTTCGAGCTTCTCGCCCGCCATCGAGCCGGATGTGTCGACGACGAGGACGAGGTCCTTCGCCAGTGGCTCGGCCGACGCCGCGGCCGTGGTGGGGGAGACGAAAACCGCGAAGTACCCCCGGTCCTCGCCGCGCTTGCGGTAGGTCAGGACGTCGAGCGCCACCGGCTCGTCGTCCTGCGCAATCGCAAAGAGCAACTGGAAGTCCCGCTGCTCGAGGCTTTCGCTCTCAAAGCCGACGGTCGCTTCGGCCTCGCCCCGGCGGGTGATCCCGATGTCGTGCGTGGGCGAGTAGATGTTCGTGATCGCGCGGTTGGCTCGGAGTTCGACCTTCACAGCCAGCTTGGGCACGTCCCTGCCGTCGAGCGTCCGCCCGAGGATCGGGTAGACGTACCGCGCCACGCCGGCGTCGGACGGCAGCAGGTGCGTGTAGGTGAGCGTGAGCCGTTTCTCCGCCCGCGGCTCGATGGGGAACACCCGGGCCCGCAGCAACTGGCTGCCCACGTATTCCAGCAGGGCGGGGTCGCGCGTTCTGCGGACGATCTCCTCGTAGATGCCGCGAGCCTTGTCGGCATCGAGGAGTTCCGCCTCGACGTCCTTGCCTCCGATGTCGAGCGTGAACCGCTCGACGTGTGCATCGCGCGGCAGGGGCAGCAGAAGCGTTCCCTCCGCGAGGTCGGCGTTGGGGTTGTACAGCACCTGCTCGACGCGAGTGGTCGCGCTCGGTCCGTCGATGGTGACGGTGACCTCGTGCTGGCGAACCCGCAGCGGCTCG
>CAZKRE010000055.1:0-18391 GCA_964555075.1 uncultured Phycisphaeraceae bacterium | reverse complement strand
CCAGAAGGACACCCACCAGACCGACGCACCGGTCTACTGCATCTACGTCGCCGTCGGCAAGAAGGAGTCCGACGTCGCCGCCGTCGTCGAGGCCCTGCGGCAGAACGGCGCGATGGACTACACCATCGTCGTCAACGCCTCGGCGTCCGACCCGGCCCCGATGCAGTACATCGCCCCCTACGCCGGCACGTCGATGGGCGAGTACTTCATGTGGAAGGGCAAGCACGTCCTCTGCGTGTACGACGACCTGTCGCGCCAGGCGACGGCGTACCGCCAGCTCTCGCTCCTGCTCCGCCGCCCGCCCGGCCGCGAGGCCTACCCCGGCGACGTGTTCTACCTCCACTCCCGCCTCCTCGAACGGGCGACGAAGCTCTCGGACGAGAACGGCGGCGGCTCGCTCACCGCCCTGCCCATCATCGAGACCCAGGAAGGCGACGTCTCGGCGTACATCCCGACCAACGTGATCTCCATCACCGACGGGCAGATCTACCTCGAGCCCGAGCTCTTCTTCGCCGGCGTCCGGCCCGCCATCAACGTGGGCATCTCGGTCTCCCGCGTGGGCGGCAACGCCCAGATCAAGGCCATGAAGCAGGTCGCCGGCTCGCTGCGACTCGACCTCGCCGCCTACCGCGAACTCGAAGCGTTCGCCCAGATCGGCACCGAGCTCGACAAGACCACCCAGCGCCAGCTCGACCGCGGCGCCCGCATGGTGGAGCTGCTCAAGCAGGGGCAGTACAAGCCGATGGACGTGATCGATCAGGTGGTCCAGATCTTCGCCGCCGGCCGCGGCTTCCTCGACGACTTGACCATCGCCCAGGTCCGCCCGTTCAGCGACGCCCTCGTGGAACACCTCCGGACGTCGCAGTCCGAGCTCCGCGACGAGCTCGTGGCGAAGCAGGCGGTCAACGACGAGATCGAGGCCCGGCTCAAGGACGTCATCACCCGCTTCAAGCAGAACTGGACCACGTCCAACCCCGCCGCCTGAGCCCGGATCGGCATCCCGTGAACCCCGGAAGCACCGCCGCAACCCGGCGGTGCTTCTTTTTTGCGGGTTGCAGGGGCGCCGGCGGGCAACCGCGACGGCCTCCGCGGGAGGCGACCGGCAGACATCTTCGGGCGTTTCGCGCGGGCCCGCTGGCACGCGCATCGGTCCCTCCCTACACTGCTCGCTTCAATCTTCGCTTCTATGGTGGGAGCGTCAGGAAGGGTAGTTATGGCCCAGGCCGCTGTCGCGTCGTCGGATTCGAAATCTCAGGTTGCCCGTCTGGAACTGCCCGGGAAAACCGTGGAACTGCCCATCGTCATCGGCTCCGCCGATGAGCCGTCGATCGATATCGGCAAGCTCCGCGACGAGTCCGGCTACATCACGCTCGACGACGGGTTCCGCAACACCGGCTCGTGCGAATCCGCGATCACGTTCATCGACGGCGACAAGGGCATCCTCCGCTACCGCGGCATCCCCATCGAGCAGATCGCCGAGCACTCCACCTTCGTCGAGACCGCCTACCTCATCATCTACGGCGAGCTGCCGACGAAGGATCAACTCGCCCAGTTCAGCGGGCTGCTCACCGACAACCAGATGCTCCACGAGGGGCTGCGGAACATGTTCGACGGGTTCCCCTCGAGCGGGCACCCGATGGCGGTGCTGTCGGCGATGATCAACGCCGTCTCCTGCTACCACCCGGACATCTACGCCGAGAACGGGGAACTGCCGTTCGACTCGGCCGCGGCCCGGCTGATCTCCAAGGTCCGCACCGTCGCCGCCGCCGCGTACAAGACCTCGATCGGCCACCCGATCATGTACCCGGACCCGGCGTACGACTACTGCACCAACTTCCTGCACATGATGTTCTCGATCCCGCGGAAGCGGTACGAGGTCGACCCCGACATCCGCCGCGCCCTGGATCTGATCCTCCTCCTCCACGCGGACCACGAGCAGAACTGCTCGACCTCCACCGTCCGCATGGTCGGCAGCAGCGGCGCGAACCTCTTCGCCTCCTGCTCCGCGGGCGTGTGCGCCCTCTGGGGCCCGCTCCACGGCGGGGCGAACGTCGCCGTGCTCCAGCAGCTCAACGAGATCCACCGCTCCGGCGTCGAGGTCAAGGACTACATCGAGAACCTCAAGAAGCAGAAGCTCAAACTCTTCGGGTTCGGCCACGGCGTCTACCGCAACTTCGACCCCCGCGCCAAGATCCTCTCCGCGGCGGCCGAGAAGGTGCTCGCCAAGCTCCACAAGAAGGACCCGCTCCTCGACATCGCCCGCCGGCTCGAGGAGACGGCCCTCTCCGACTCCTACTTCGTCGACCGCAAGCTCTACCCCAACGTCGACTTCTACTCCGGCATCATCATGCGGGCGATCGGCATCCCCACGAACATGTTCACCGTCATGTTCGCTATCGGGCGGATGCCCGGCTGGATCGCCAACTGGAAGGAAGTCCGCGACACCAAGAGCAAGATCTACCGCCCCCGGCAGGTCTACCAGGGCCAAAAGACCCGGGACTACGTGCCGATGGCGAAGCGCAGCTGAGCGGCGGGCGCGGGCTCGCGTCGAACCTGATCCCGCCAGTAGCCGGGTCGCCGCTTCGCGTCCGCGGCTGGCGACCGGACCCTCACTCCGCCAGCGCCTCCGTCACCCGTGCCGCGAACGCCCGTGCCGCCCGCGTGCGGTACCGCAGGAGCGGCCAGAGCAGTGTCAGCGGCCGCGTCGGCGGCTCGCCGGTGAACGGCCGAAACGCGCAGTCCGCCACCACCACGCTCGCCCGGCTTTCGGCCATCATCCGCGGGACCAGCGACACCCCCATCCCGATCGCCACCATCGCCGAGAGCGTGAACAGGTTGCTGCCGTACATCACCACCGGCGGGCGGAGGTCGCGCTGGAGGCAGAACCGCGCCGCCTGCCCCGCGAGGCAGTGCATATCGTGCAGCGCCACGAATCGCTCCCCCGCGAGCTTCCCGGGTGAAACCCTGCCCCCGCGCGTCAGGCGGTGGTCCTTCGCCAGCATCAGCAGCAGCGGCTCCTCGCCGACCTCGTCAACCTGCAGGTGAGGCGTCTCGTCCACGCTCGACGCGATCGCCAGGTCGAGTTCGCCCCGGGTGATCAGGTCGACGAGCCGGGGCGTCGTGTCTTCCGTGACGGCCAGTTCGACGCCGGGATGGTCCTTCTCGAACCTCGTCAGCAGCCGTGGCAGCAGGAACGGGGCGATCGTCGGGATGGCGCCGATCGCGAGGCGGCCGGTGAGTTCCCCGTCGGCGTCGCACGCCGACCGCGCCGCCTCGTGGACCTCCGCGAGGATCCGGCGGGCGTGCGTGGCGAGCTTCAAACCCGCGGGTGTCGGCACCACCCGCCGTGGCAGCCGGTCCAGCAGCGGCTGCTTCAGCTCCCGCTCGAGCTTGCGGATCTGCTCGCTGACCGACGGCTGCGTCACGCCCAGCCGGTGGGCCGCGGCGGAGAAGCCCGCGGCATCCACCACGGCCACCAGGTACTCGAGTTGGCGCAGTTCCATCGCCGAACACTATAGGCATTGCCTATCGAATGTCTGCGTCGAATCGGCGTGGACCGTGCCGGCCCGGGCGCTATCGTCTCGTTCCACGCCCACCGACACGGGAACGTTTTCCGGCGCCGGCGGCGAATCCCTACGGAGACTCCTCATGTTCCTTCGCATCGACATGCTTCCCGTCCAGCTCCCGCAGAGCACCAAAATCGACCCCGAGTCCGCCGCCGCCGTGCAGGAGCTCATGGGCGGCCGCTTCGGCGAGATGTCCACCTTCAACAACTACTTCATCCAGAGCATCAACATGAAGGCCAAGCCGAAGCTCGGCCCCTTCTACGAGCTCGTCGCCAACATCGCCGCGGAGGAGTTGGGCCACATCCAGCTCGTCGGCGCCTCGATCAACTCGCTGCTCAACGGCCCCCAGACCGACATCGTCGAAAACAGCGAGAAGCACGCCGTGGGCACCTCGATCAAGGACATCACCGACGAGGTCAACAACTACAACCCGCACCACTTCATCGCCGCCGGCCGCAACGCGCTGCCCGTCAACGCCAACGGCGCGCCGTGGAACGGCGACTACGTCTTCAGCAGCGGCAACCTCATCCTCGACCTGCTGCACAACTTCTTCCTCGAAAACTCCGCCCGCACCAACAAGCTCCGCGTCTACCAGATGACCAAGGACCCGGCCGCACGCGAGATGCTCGGCTACCTCTTCGTCCGCGGCGGGGTCCACGCGGTCGCCTACGGCAAGGCGCTGGAGAAGCTCACCGGCGTCAAGATGACCGACATGCTCCCCATCCCCAGGATCGGGAACGAGGTCTTCCCCGAGGCGAAGAAGTACATGGACATGTCCAGCCACACGAAGCTCTACCGCGCCAGCCCCAACGACTACCGGCGGATGGACGAGATCTGGAACGGGGCGCACCCCGAGGGCGGCACCTGCGAGGTCGTCGAGGGCCCGCCGCAACACGCCGCGCCGCACATCGATCTCGCCGGCATCGGCTCCGCTTTCGCGCCCGAATACCACCCCGAAGAGATCTTCGAAATGGCGCAGCAGCTCTACAAGAAGGCCGGCGGCTGATCGACACGTCCCCGACTCCCCCTCATGCGGCCGCCCCGCCTCGCGCGGGGCGGCCGCTTGCCTGCGCAGCCGGGATCAATGCCCGTGTCCGGCCGCCGCCGCCTCGGTCGTACCGGCCTCGCGGGTCAGCAGCGCGTGCAGGTGCTCCACGTAGTGCACCAGTTCGACGTAGGCGTGCACCGACGCCCGCCCCGCCTCGACGTTGTGCTCCGCGTGGCCCGCGGCCTCGTGCGCCGCGTCAAACCGCGCGCCGACCGCTTCGGCAACCCGGTGCTGAAGGCGTTCAATCAGTCGCGAGGAGGATCCCTCCCGCAGCGCGCCGTCCACCGCGGCAACGGCCGGCTCGACCGGCAGGCCCGCGGGCTTCACGCCCGTGTACGGCGCACCCTCGCTCTCGCGGTGCAGGCGGATGGCGGTCTCAAGAAAGTAGCGATCCGCCAGTGCCGCGGCCGCGCCGCCCGCCTGTCGGACCTCCCGAGCCTCTGCAAACACCCGGCGGACCTCGGCCTCATCGTCCGCGGCGATCCACTTGAGCACGGGGGCCACGTCGCCTTCCGCGGTGGCACGCTCCACGTCGATCGCCACCGGGCCATCGAGCGTGTCGCAATGGCCCCAGGCACGCGCAGCGAGCCCAGCGGTCAGAAGGAGGGTGAACAGGAAGGTTGCGGTGCGGATGCGATGCATGGGGGGCTCCTTGTATGGCAAGCATGGGCTTGCGCGGACCGTTGCCACGGACAGCCCGCAGCTATGGATATAAGGGTCTACATATCCATTTTATTCGCGCGGCCGCGATTTTCTGGGGAATGGGCGAAGCCGGGGCGTGCAAGGGCGGGGGGAGTCGGGTGAGCCGCGGGCGGCTCCGGGAGGCGTGTCTCACTCACCCTGGTCGGCGGCGCCGGTGCGGAGGATCTTGTGCTTCCGCTTGATCAGGTCCACAAGCTGCTCGACTTCCGAGGGCTGGATCGGCGTCCAGACGCCCCAGTGGGTGTCGGCGGCATACTTCGCGATCTTGATCCCGTCGCGGATGAACTTGCTCAGTCGGCGGAGCGGCAGCTTCTCGATCGTGTCCCGCTTGAGGGGGATCGAGACGAGCGGGGCCTCGGGCTTGGGCACGACAAACGCCAGCAGCGTCGACTGGTCCTCGAGCGTGAGGTCGAACTGCAGCGTCCACTTCCACGGCTCGCCGTACCACGCGATGGACGTCTCCACGCCGTCAAACGCCTCGGCCTGGTCGATGACAGACTGGATCAGCTTCCGCCGGGCCTCCTCGATCGGCTCGAGCAGTTGCTCGAGCTCCGGCTCGGTCCAGCGGTCTTCCCAGGCGATGCGGGGTTGGCTGCGCGCGGTCATGGTGGGGGTCGTCGTGCCGTTGAGGGTCAAGCCGGCTGCTCCGATACGTCACGGGCGCCTCGGGGCGGTCCTCAGCTGCCGGGCCGTTGGGTTGGGGAGGGGCAACTATAGCACGCGCGGGGGGCGGAGCAAACGGAATCGCCCCGACATCGGTATAACCGCCGCTGGATGAATGAGCTAGAGGCAACACGGTGGACGGTCGTCGTCATGGCCAAGCCGGCCACGCCCGGACGGGTCAAGACCCGCCTGATCGGCAACACCCTCGACGCGGGCCAGGCGGCCGCGGTCCATCAGGCGATGCTCGACTGCGTCCTCGAGCGGGTGGCGTCGTGGCTGCCGGGCGGCCGGCGCGTGCTGGCGCTGGCGGGGGCGGGCGGGGCGCATGGGGGTGCCGCCGCCCCGGGCTGGGAGGTCGTCGACCAGGGCGAGGGGGACCTGGGGGCCCGACTCCTGCACGTCTGGGCGGCCGTCGGCGGGGGGGCGGTGGCGTTCCTCGGGGTCGACAGCCCCGACGTCCCTGGCGAGGCCCTGCGGGCATTGGGGGGGAGCGTAACGCGCTCGGCCGCCGCGGCGGGCCCGACGGAGGACGGCGGTTACTGGACCCTCGCCGCCCGCGAGTTGAACGCTTCGCTCGTCACCCGCATCGACTGGGGCACCCCGAAGGTGTACGATCAGACCCGCGCCGCCGCGGCAAGGGCCGGTTTGACGTTCGAAACGCTGCCGCCGTGGGACGACGTAGACACCGCGAGCGACCTCGCCCGGCTCCGCGCCCGGCTGGAGGTCGCCGCCGAACCGCCGCTGGTCCGACTCCGCGACCGGCTGCGGGCGATCCTCAAGGACCCCCCTCATGAGCGAAGCCACCCCCGCCATCACCACCCCGTCACCCACCGGCCGGGAGACTGAAGAGTTCGACCTCTCCGGGTCCACCATCCTGATCGTCGACGACAACGAGCAGAACGTCGAGCTCCTCCAGGCCTACCTCGAGTCGCTGCCCTGCCAGATCGAGACGGCCTCCGACGGGCTGCTCGCCATCGAGCGGATCGAGGATCCCACCCGCACCAAGCCCGACCTCATCCTCCTCGACGTCATGATGCCCCGCATGTCCGGGTTCGAGGTCTGCCGCAAACTCAAGGAAGACCCCGCCACCCGCGCCATCCCGATCATGATGGTCACCGCCCTCAACGAACTGGGCGACATCGAGCGCGGCGTCGAATCGGGCACCGACGACTTCGTCACCAAGCCCGTCAACAAGCTCGAGCTCATCACCCGCGTGAAGTCGCTCCTGCGGGTCCGCCACCTCAAGCGCGAGCTCGACCGCACCGAGGCCTACATCCGCGACATCGAAGCCAGCCACGGCCGCCGCGCGCAGTAGACCCGAACCGTCGGCCTCATCCGAGCCCGAAGCCTCGGCGGGCGTGTCTTCGGCACCGCCAGAGACATCGTGGTGACGATCCACGCGATCACGCCGGCTCGACCGTCGTCTCGATCGTGTACCGCGGCGGGGTCTCGGCGTCACCGCCCACGTCCAGCCGGCCATTGATCGAGTGCAGCCGGTCCCGCAGGCGGTCGAAAAGGTCGCGATCCGCCTCGGGCGTCGTGCCCACGGCCGCGCTGACGCCGCCGGGCTCGATCGCGATCGTGTGCCGATCCCCCGCGCGGGAGACGACGACGCGGGCGCTGGGGAACCGCCGGCCCGAAGCGAGGTGGAGCAGGATCTCCTGGGTGACCTCGAAGAGCAGGACCCGCTGCCCGACCGCGTCGACGTGGTGCTCGTCGCCGGTTTCGACGGCGGCGTCCATGCCGTAGACCGTGCGGATGTGATCCGCCGCCTGCCGCAGCGCCGCGACGAGGCCCCCCGGCTCCTCGAGCAGGGCGCGGTCCGCGTCGTCCCGCTCGGAAGGTCCGGCCGAGCGGTCGACCCGCTTCGCCCGCGCCACCGCCGGCCACCAGAGCGGGATGAACCCCAGCCCCACGACGATCGCGACCCACGTCACGACCGCCGAGCTGTCGGGCGGGGGCAGCATCAGCCGGCCGACGCCGAAGAGCAGCAGGAACAGCGACAGCGCCGACGTCGCCACCGCACCGAGGCGGCGGAGCAGCGCCTCCCGCGGCGCCCCCGGCCGGTCGCCCGCGAGCGCCGCCGTCCGCGACCAGAACCCGAACGGCCGGACCCGCTCGTAGAACGACAGCAGGACCGACTGGCTCGTGCGCGGCGTGACGAACGTGATCCCGATCGCGACGACCGTCGTGACGAGCGCCATGATGCCCAGCCGCACCCACTCGGTCTCCGGGTCGGTGCCCATGGTCCACAGCAGCAGTGGGGCGGTGATGAGCGACGCCGCCATCGCGCCGAGTTCGGAGTAGAGGTTGATCCGTTCCCACAGCCAGCGGAGGACGAGGACGGAACCCATGCCCGCGCCGAAGAGCAGCGAGATGAACCACGCCGTCTGGATCGACCCGAGGTTCGCCATGATCGCCATCGCGATGACGAGGATGAGGATGTTCGAGAGTCGCGCGACGATGACCAGTTCCCGTCCGCGGGGCCGCCGATTGAGCCAGCGGTTGCACACGAGCCGGTCGTAGATGTCGTTGCTCCAGTAGGAGGCGCCCCAGTTGAGGTGGGTGTCGACGGTGGAGGCGAGCGCCGCGAGCAGGCCGACGAGCATGAGCCCGCGGACGCCCGCCGGGAGCAGGTCGTCGATGCCGACGACGAAGAGGATCTCGCGCGACGCGGCGAACCCTTCGCCCGCGGCCTCCTCAGGGGTGAAGGGGTAGAGCACGAGCAGCCCCACCGCGATGAGCAGCCAGAAGAGGCTGCGGAAGAAGATCTGCGCCCAGGTGAAGACCACGCCGGCGACGCGGGCGTCGCGGTCGGTTCGGCAGGCCATCGACCGCTGCGCGAGGTACCCCGTGCCGTCCGAGTTCATCTGGAAGAACCACTGCAACCCGATGATGATCAGGAACGGCAGGAGGACCTGCCCCGCGGAATCGGGCGGGCCGAAGGAGAGCAGTTGGCCCGCGAGGTCACCGCCGTAGAGCTCGACCACGCGGTCGGTGATGCCGCCCAGGCCGCCCGCGGCACGGACGACAAACCAGGCGTACGCCACGCTGCCGGCGATGGCGAGGGTGAACTGCACGACGTCGGTGTTGATGACCGCGCGGAGCCCGCCCGTGACCGAGTAGGTGGCGGTGAACGCGAGGATGAGGAGGATGGAGATCAGGTTGTTGGTGGTGGTGACGTCCTGCGGCGCGCCCAGGGCGCTCTGTCCGAGTTCGAGCCCCGTGGCGGTGACGAGGGAGACGATGCCCCCGTAGAACCCGGCGGGGAGCCACTCGTGCCAGGGGAGGAAGACCTCGGCGATGCGGATGGCGGCGACGAGGACCATCGCCATGACGACGCAGTTGATCACCGTGCCGTAGTAGATCGCCTTGAGGACCCGCAGCGCGAGCACGCCGGCGCCGCTGTAGCGGGCCTCGGTGAGTTCGGCGTCGGTGAGGACGCCCGCGCGGCGCCAGCCGACGGCGAAGACGAACGCCATGAGCAGGAACGCCAGCCCGTAGATCCACAGCCGCCAGAGCGCGAAGATGCCCGCGGTGGCGACGAGGCCCGTGACGAGCAGGGGGGTGTCGGCGGCGAACTGGGTGGCGGCCATCGAGAACCCGGCCTTCCAGCCGGGGACGGACTTGCCCGCGAGGAAGTACTCCTGCAGGTTCTGCGAGGCCTTGTGCCGGGCCCGGAGGCCCGCGGCGATGGCGTACACGACGAAGGCCAGGACGATCAGCAGGTCGAGCATGAGCTTGCCACGGAGACGCGAGAGGTCGGCCGCGCCCGCGCGTGGCCGTGCCCGATGCTAGGCCATTTCGCGCCGCGCGTGAACCCGATTGTGCGGGATGTGCCGGATATGAGCCCGCGCGCACGGGTCGGAGGCGTGGTTTTTATGCGGCGGGCTTCCGGGCGATGAGGTTCCTCCCGATGCGAGACCTGCCGCGATGGGCGCGTTTGCCCGGCGGTGGACCACGGCGGCCTTTCTCGCCGGTTAGTCGGGCACAGGGATGGCGGTCGGGAAAGCCCGTCCACCCCACCGAAGCGTAATGGAGGACGAGAATCATGAGTCGAATCAACAACAACGTCGGGTCGATGATCGCCCAGCGGGTCCTCGGCCAGCAGAACCACGGGCTGACCAAGTCGCTCGAGCGATTGAGCACCGGCCTGCGGATCAACCGCGGCGGCGATGACCCCGCGGGTCTGATCGCCAGCGAGCGCCTCCGCTCGGAGAAGACCTCGATCGAGGCCGCCATCGGCAACGCCGAACGCGCCGATCAGGTCATGAACATCGCCGAGGGCGGCCTGCAGGAAATCAACAGCCTGCTGATGGAAGTCCAGAGCCTCGTCGGCCAGTCCGCCAACGACGCCGGCCTGTCGCAGGACGAGAAGGAAGCGAACCAGCAGCAGATCGACTCGATCCTGCAGACCATCGACCGCATCGCCGGCACGACCAGCTTCCAGGGTGTCAAGCTCCTCAACGGCGGCTTCGACTACCAGGCCAGCGGCGTCGACGGCACCAACGTCAACAGCTACTCCATCAACGCCGCCAAGCTCGAGACCGGCGACACCCGCGACGTCCAGGTGCTCGTCACCCAGTCCGCCCAGCACGCCGCCGCCTTCCTCTCCACCGGCGGGAACCTCGACCTCACCGACGCCTCCTCGACCTTCAAGTTCGAGGTCGCCGGCAAGGAAGGCGCCCGCGAGTTCAGCTTCGCCTCCGGCACCAGCCTCGACGACATCAGCACCAGCATCAACACCTTCACCAGCGTGACCGGCGTCTCCGCGGCCGTCAGCGGCGGCGGGCTCGTCCTCAAGAGCACCGAGTACGGCGAGAACGAGTTCGTCTCCCTCAAGATCGTCGACGCCGGCGGCCAGACCGGCAACGTCTACAACATGGAGGACGACGACGAGAACGCCGCCCAGAGCAGCGGCACCTCCATCGCCACCGGCGTCACCCTCCGCGACGAGGGCCAGGACGTCGGCGGGTTCATCAACGGCGTCACCGCCGTCGGCAAGGGCCGCGAACTCTCCGTCGCCACCGACTTCCTCGACGTCAAGCTCGAACTCGGCGACGGCGCCATCGACGGCACCACCACCTCCTTCACCGCCATGACCATCGATGGCGGCGGGGCCAAGTTCAACCTCGGCGCCAACGTCAACATCAACAACCAGGTCGCCATCGGCATCAAGAACGTCTCGACCCGCAACCTCGGCCGCACCGTCGACGGCTCCGATACCTTCAGCCTCGCCGACCTCACCTCCGGCAAGGACCTCAACGTCGTCAACGGCGACCTCGAGAACGCCCAGAAGGCCATCAACGGCGCGATCACCGAAGTCTCTCAGCTCCGCGGCCGGCTGGGCGCGTTCCAGAAGAACGTCGTCGGCGCCACCATCCGCAGCCTCGGCGTCGCCCTCGAAAACACCAGCGCCGCCGAGAGCGCCGTCCGCGACACCGACTTCGCCAAGGAGACCGCCGAGATGACCCGGTCGCAGATCCTCGTGCAGGCCGCCACCAGCGCCCTGCAGGTGGCGAACAGCCGCCCGTCCGCGGTCCTCGGCCTGATCGGCTGATCCCGCGACCCCACAACCCGAGCACGACGCAGCGGCGGCCGGCAACGGCCGCCGTTGTTATTTGGACCCTCCCCCCCAAAGCCCTGGGACCCGGCGGAGCAGGCGTGTTTCAGAATCTGGCGTCCGGCCGCCGCGCCCCGGGCTTTTTCGGGCTTTTTCACATTTCTTCCCGCCCCCCTAAACCGCCCCGGCGATCGTGACGACTGTGAGGGTTAGGAGGCCGGTGCGGCTTGCACCGGTCTCGCGGGTCGCCCCGGCGGCGCGGAAAAAAGTCCCGGACGGTTCCGATAAGGAACTTCGCAACCGGGGCCTGTTCCGCCGAGCCCCCGCGATCCGACCAAACGGGTGCACGCGTTGTGACACCCGGGTGACGAGGCAGGCCACGGTGGGCCGCCGTCCGGTGGAACGACTCAGCCGGCGAGGGAGCGTCAAGCCTCTCTCTCGCCCCCCTCCAGGGATGGGGGGAAGGAGCGGAACTTCATGGGATGACAAGGAAGCGTCTGACCCCCGAGCGGCCCCTCTCATAACAAGTCATAGATCCCGCCCGGGCGTTCCGGGGCCGGGAAACGGTTGGAAGCATCGGATCGGAGGATCTGTGAACGTCGGCAGGATGCCGGACTTCAGGAACGTGACACAGAAACCGCGTGTTCACGGAGGATAAACAGCCATGAGTCGTATCAACACGAACGTCAACAGCCTGATCTCGCAGCGCGTCCTGTCCCAGCAGAACCTGGGGCTCAACAAGAGCCTCGAGCGTCTGAGCACCGGCATGCGGATCAACCGCGGCGCCGATGACCCGGCGGGCCTGATCGCCAGCGAGCGGCTCCGCTCGGAGAAGGCCGCCATCAACGCCGCGATCGGCAACGCCGAGCGCGCCGACCAGGTCGTCAACATCGCCGAGGGCGGCCTGCAGGAGATCAACAGCCTCCTGCTCGAGGTGCAGAGCCTCGTCGGGCAATCCGCCAACGACGCCGGCCTCTCCCGCGAGGAGCGCGAGGCCAACCAGCTCCAGATCGACTCGATCCTGCAGACGATCGACCGGATCAGCCAGGCCACGAGCTTCGAGGGCATCAAGCTCCTCAACGGCACGTACGACTTCACCGTCGAGGGCCAGGACAGCAACATCAAGGACTTCGCGATCAACGCCGCGAAGCTCGAGACCGGCGACACCCGCGACGTCTCGGTCGTCGTGACGCAGTCGGCCCAGCACGGCGCCCTCTACATGTCCGCCGGCGGGACCGCGCTCGACCTCACCGACGGCGACAGCCGCTTCACCTTCGAGGTCCAGGGCGCCAAGGGCTCGCGTGAGTTCACCTTCGCCTCCGGCACGACCCTCGACGAGGTCGCCACCGGCATCAACACCTTCAAGAGCGTCACCGGCGTCTCCGCCGCGGTCAGCGGCACCGGCATGGTGCTCAAGAGCGTCGGGTTCGGCTCCAACGAGTTCGTCGCGCTCAAGGTCGTCGACGACGGCGGCCAGGCCGGCGGCGTGCACAACCTCGAGGAGGAGGACGAGAACACCGCCCAGACCGCCGCGGCCACCACCTACGCCGCCGCGACCAACGCCGTCCGCGACAGCGGACAGGACGTGGGCGCCATCATCAACGGCATCACCGCCACCGCCGACGGTCTCAAGGCCCAGGTGAACACCGACTTCCTCGACGTCTCCCTGACGCTCGACGGCGACGACGCCGCGATCTCCCGCAACCCCGCCGCCTTCACCGCCTTCACGATCGCCGGCGGCGGCGCGAAGTTCAACCTCGGCCCCGCGGTGAACATCACCAACCAGGTCAGCGTCGGCATCCAGAACGTCGCCGCCCGCAACATCGGCCGGTTCGACGACAACGGCGGCAACGTCTACCACCTCGACGACCTGGGCTCCGGCAAGGACCTCAACGTCGTCGACGGGAACCTCGAGAAGGCCCAGTCGGTCGTCGACAACGCCATCGGGCAGATCTCCGCCCAGCGGGGCCGGCTCGGGGCGTTCCAGAAGAACGTCGTCGGCGCCACCATCCGCAGCCTCGGCGTCGCCCTGGAGAACACCAGCGCCGCCGAGAGCTCCATCCGCGACACCGACTTCGCGTCGGAGACGGCGGAGATGACCCGCGGCCAGATCCTGGTGCAGGCCGCCACCAACGTGCTGGCGATCAGCAACAGCCAGCCGCAGAACGTGCTCAGCCTCCTGGGCTAATCCTCAGCCTGATGCTGGATCTCCGCTCACGCGGAATCCGATCACTGATGCGAACCGGCGGCGAGGAAACTCGTCGCCGGTTCTTCCTTTTCAGCCACCGCCCCGGCCGCTCCCACAGCCCCAACCCCCTCCGAAACGCCCCCAGCGGGCTCGCGTGAAGGGGGGTTGCGTCCGCACGGGCGGATGGTAGGTTGACGCCCGTCCCGCTCCGTCTGAGCGGGGCGTTTCGGACCACGAATTATCGAGACCTCGCCGCGGCCTCGCCGATGCCTCTGGTGAGGGCGAGCCAGTGACTCGCGCGGCCCCCGCACTCCCACCGATCGACTGCCATGAAGCTCTCGCGTCGTGAAATGCTGCTCGCCGGTCTGGGCTTGCTGGCCGGGTGTGCCACCCGGACGGGGCCGGGTTCCGGCTCTGCCTCCAGCGCCCCCTCCTACCGCCCGGCGACCGCCTGGCCGCAGACCTACCAGCGGCCGGTGGCGGTCGGCGCCGCGACCCCGGTGGCGCCCCCGCCCCCGCGGGTTGCCGCTCCCGCCCCGGCGGTGGCGGCGGCGAGCCCGTCGATGCCGCTCATGTCCCGATCGACCTGGACCCGTTCGGGGCCGGTCGGCCGGAACATCAACCCCATGAACGGCGTTTCGCGGATCACTGTTCACCACGAGGGGTGGACCGTCGTCAACTTCACCGACGCCCGGTCGGTCATCAACCGCCTCGAGGATATCCGCGGCGCCCACGTCCGCGACCGCAAGTGGGCGGACATCGGCTACCACTTCATCGTCGACCGTTCGGGACAGATCTGGGAGGGGCGGAACATCCGCTACCAGGGCGCCCACGTCTCGCAGAACAACGAGAACAACGTCGGCATCATGCTGCTGGGCAACTTCGAGCGGCAGTCCCCGACCACCGCCCAACTCGACGGCCTGCGGCTGTGCCTGCGGTCGCTGATGAAGACCTACAACGTCCCCGTCCGCCGCGTCTTCACCCACCGGGAGCTGATGCCCACCGCCTGCCCCGGCAAGTCGCTGCAGCCGCGGATCCAGAGCCTGCGGTCCAACGGCTATCTGGCCTGACGAGCCGCGACGCACACGCCGCCGGGCGGTTGGCGCGTCCCGCCGTCGTGGGCGAAGGGAAACGCCTAAAGGCCGCGGGGACAGCCCGCGCCTGGGAACGTCCGGCCTCTCGCTCCCAAACCCGCGTCGCCGCATAGGCTAGAATCGCGGTTTTCATCTGGGGTCTGGCGTATGGCGCATCTCGAACTCCACACGCCCGAGGGCGTCCAGCGCGTCCCGCTGGGCCGGGGCTCGGTGGTCCTGGGTCGCCGCCCGCAATCGGGCGTGACGGTTGACGACGCGCTCGTCAGCCGCGAGCACTGCGCCATCGCGGCACTTGACGATGGCTACGAACTCCGCGACCTCGATTCGCGCAACGGCACGCTCATGGGCGGCCTGCGCGTGGTGAAGGTCAAGCTCCGGCCGGGCGCGGAGTTCCAGGTCGGCAACACCCGCGTCGTGTTCATGGACGACCGGCCGGCCGAGGGTCGGCCGCGCCCCAAGGCCCGTGAGCAGGCCGCCGCCCGCAAGCCCGCCGCGTCGCGCCCGCTCGACCCGAGCCTCCGGGGCCATGTGACGGTGGCCGCCAGCCAGCCCGCGGCGAGCGACGACGACGATCTGGCGAAGCTCTTCGCCGTCGGCGACGACGAGGGCGTTCAGCAGATGCGGGGCTCGACGAGCAACTACGGCGTCGACTCGCTCGAGTCGCTTGCCACCGTCGGCGTCGACGTGCCCTTCGGCGTCGACGAGCTGAACCTCGTCAACGCCCGCGGCCAGACGGTCCACCCGGCGGAGACCGGCCGACGCGAAGCGGCCGAGTCGCTCCACATGCTCCGGCTCGTGCTTTACGGCTGCATCCGCTCCGGCGCCTCCGACATCCACGTCGAGCCCAAGCGGCACAACGGCGTCATCCGCCTCCGCATCGACGGCGCCATGGTCGAGGTCACCACCCTCGACGCCACCGAGACCAAGCGGCTCACCAGCCTGATCAAGGTCCTCTGCGACATCGACATCGCGAAGAAGGAGATCATCCAGGAGGGCCACTTCTCCTGTAAGGCGCCCGGCCGACAGGTCGACTACCGCATCAGCTTCACCCCCTCGATGTTCGGGCAGAAGCTGGTCATCCGCGTGCTCGACCCCTTCAACGCCCCGCAGCGGCTCAAGGACCTCGCCCTCCCCGAGTGGCAGTACCTGGCGATCCGCAACCTCAGCCGGCAGAACACCGGCATGCTCCTCACCTGCGGGCCGACCGGGTCCGGCAAGACGACCACCCTCTACGCCACGCTCCGGGAGGTCGACGCCGGCCTCCGCAACGTCATCACCATCGAGGACCCCGTCGAGTACGAGGTCGACGGCGTCACGCAGATCCCCGTCGACAGCGGCAGCGGCCAGACCTTCGCTCAACTGCTCCGCTCGGTGCTCCGGCAGGACCCGGACGTGGTCGTCCTCGGCGAGATCCGCGACGCCGAGACCGCCACCACCGCCATGCAGGCCGCCAACACGGGGCACCTCGTCCTCTCGACCATCCACGCGAAGGACACGATCGGCACGATCTTCCGCCTGCTCGACCTGGGCGTCGAGCCCTACCTCATCGCCAGCACGCTCAACCTCGTGCTCGCCCAGCGGCTCGTCCGCCTCCTCTGCCCCCACTGCAAGGTCGCCAGGACCCCGACGCCCCAGCAGCAGATGCGCCTGGGCAAGAGCACCGAGGGCCTGCGGAAGCTCTACGTCCCCGCCGGGTGCGCCCACTGCTTCGGCACGGGCTACTCCGGCCGACAGGGGGTCTACGAACTGCTCCAGGCCACCGACGACCTCCGCGACGTCATCCTCCACTCGCCCAACATGGGCAAGATCAAAAAGGCGATGGAGATGACGATGTTCACCAGCCTCCGCGACTCGGGCGCCGACCTCGTCCTCCGCGGCGAAACCAGCCTCGACGAGATCGAGCGGGTCATCGGCATCGACTAGCTGCGACCCGGTCTCCATACCCAGATGAGACGCGGTCTCCGTGGAATTCCGCCCCCGGCCACCCGAAGATAGAGGGTCCGGGGCGTGAAACCCTTTCAAGGAGACCCGAGATGATGCAAGTTCACGACGGCCAATGTGGCCTGTGCGTTCACTTCGGTGAGCACGACGTGCAGCACCAGCCGCAGCTGATCCAGATCCGCACCACGAAGCAGGCGCCCGTCGACCTCGTGGAAGACTGCGGGCACCCCAGGCACGCCGCGCTCGACCTCGTCGTGACCCCGATCAGCGGCTGCACCGGCTTCGAGCCGGCGCCGCAGGTCCACTGAAGACGGCCTCTGATGAAAACAGGAAAACAGGAACGGAGAGAGCGCTTCGCCGCGCCCTCTCCGTTCTTCGTTTCCTGCCTTCCTGCATTCCTTCGAGAGGCTCAGCCCGCCTGGGCCAGGTATGCCGCGAGCAGGTCGCGGCAGGCGGCCATGTCGTCTTGGTGGACCATCTCGACGACGGTGTGGATGTAGCGGGTCGGGCAGGAGAGGGTGAAGCTGCGGACGCCGGACCGGCTGCGCTGGATCGTGCCCGAATCGGTCCCGCCCCGGCCGAGGATCGAACGCTGGTGCTTGATGTCGTTCTCCTGCGCGACCCGCTCGAACTCGAGCGCGAGGTCGAGGTCGGCGATGAACGAGGAGTCCATGAACGTCAGGCCCGCGCCCTTGGCCTGCTCGGTCGTCCGCTGGTCCTCGGGGATGCCCGGCGTGTCGACGCAGAGGGTGGTGTCGATCGCGATGCCGATCTGCGGCCGGTAGTCGTAGGCCGCGGTCATCGCGCCGCGGAGGCCGACCTCCTCCTGGACGGTGAACACGCAGCCGATCTCGCAGGCGTGGTCGCCCCCAGCGACCTTCCGCATCGCCTCGATCGCGATCCAGCAGGCGACGCGGTTGTCGAGGCACTGGGAGACGACGGTGTTCCCGACGCGGGTGAGCGGCGCCTTGAGGACGACCATGTCGCCGATCTTCACCTTGCTCTTCACCTCGTCGCCGGGGAGGCCCAGGTCGACGAGGAACTCGTCCACGAGCGGGATCTTTTTCTTCTCTTCCTCGCTGGCGATGTGGATCGGCTTCCCGCCGGGATTCATGACGCCCGGCAGGTCTTTCGACGGGTCCTTCAGGTCGGGGCAGACGGTGACCTGGCGGGCGAAGAGGTTGCGGGTGTCGAAGCCGCCCACGGCGACGACGCGGATGAACCCCTTGTCGTCGATGTGCCGGACGAGGAACCCGATCTGGTCCATGTGGGCGGCGAGCATGATCCGGGTGGCATTCTCATCGCGGGAGGCCTTGCCCTGCTTCCTGGGGTGACGGATGCAGACGAGCGAGCCCATGGTGTCGACGCGGACCTCGTCGAAGAGGCCCTCGACTTCCCGGCGGATGAGTTCGCGGACGCGATACTCCCGGCCGGAGATGGACGCGGTGACGGCAAGACGGTCAAGGAGTTCGAGGTTCATGGCGGGAGTGTAGCGGTGGCGAGCGTCTGCGCTAAAGCCCCCGGCTCTACGCGATGCCCTACAATGCCCGGATGACTGACGATCGCGAGGAAGCGACGCCGACGCTCGACGAACAGAGCCCGCCCGACGTGGCGGAGGCGGCGATG
>CAZKRE010000054.1:0-18408 GCA_964555075.1 uncultured Phycisphaeraceae bacterium | reverse complement strand
AGACTGTATACATCCTCTTGCGAGTTAGCACAGTCCTGTGTTTTTGATAAACAGTCGCCAGAGCCTTTTCTCTGCGCCCTTCTCCTTGCGGAGGGAGGGCCCCCTTATCGCGAACTTACGGGGTCATGTTGCCTAGTTCCTTCACCACCGTTCTCTCGAGCGCCTGAGGTTATTCACCTCGCCTACCTGTGTCAGTTTTAGTACGGACACATGGATCGTCCACGGACGGTTTTTCTTGGAACCACCTTCTCCAGCTTCCAGCTTAAAGCCGTCGCCCTTTCGGGACGCACACGTCTAGTCGTGCGACTGGTACCCGGTGATCCGTCACGCCGCTTCAACCTCACCATGCGGTGCAGGAATATTAACCTGCTGTCCATCGACTACGCCTATCGGCCTCGCCTTAGGATCCGACTAACCCTGGGCGGATTTACCTTCCCCAGGAAACCTTAGGCTTACGGCGAACAGGATTTTCACCTGTTTTATCGTTACTCAAGCCGGCATTCTCACTTCCTGCCGCTCCACGATCCGTTATCCGGTTTCGCTTCAACGCCGACAGGAACGCTCCTCTACCGCTCGTCTTGCGACGAGCCCGCAGCTTCGGCTAACACCTTATTCCCGATCATTATCGGCGCCAGAATCCTCGACCGGTGAGCTATTACGCACTCTTTAAATGGTGGCTGCTTCTAAGCCAACATCCCGGCTGTCACGGCACTCTGACTTCCTTTAGAACTAAAGTGTTATTAGGGGCCTTAGCTGGCGATCAGGGTTGTTTCCCTCTTGACCACGAATATTATCACCCGCAGTCTGACTCCCGCGCTATAACCGCATGGTATTCGGAGTTTGGTTGGAGTGGGTAGCCGGGTAGGCCCCCATCTCCATCCAGTCGCTCTACCCCCATGCGGGATCACGCGAGGCTAGCCCAAAAACTATTTCGAGGAGAACAAGATATCTCCCAGTTTGATTAGACTTTTACTCCTCCCCACAGCTCATCCCAAAACTTTTCAACGTTTATGGGTTCGGTCCTCCAGAAGGTTTTACCCTTCCTTCAACCTGGCCATGGGTAGATCACTTAGGTTTCGTGTCTAACCCCTGCGACTGTGACGCCCGTTTAAGACTCGCTTTCGCTGCGCCTCCGCCGGGATACGGCTTAGGCTTGCCACAGAGGTTAACTCGCCGGCTCATTATGCAAAAGGCACGCCGTCAGGGATCCGAAGATCCCCTCCGACCGCTTGTAAGCGTACGGTTTCAGGTCCTTTTCACGCCCCTTATCGGGGTGCTTTTCATCTTTCAGTCGCCCTACTGGTTCACTATCGGTCGTTGAGGAGTATTTAGCCTTGGAGGGTGGTCCCTCCGGTTTCACGCCGAGTTCCACGAGCTCGACGCTACTCTGGTACGCCTAGGCCACCGGTCGCCCCTTCTACAGGACTATCACCTTCTCTGGTCCGCCATTCAAACGGTTCAAAGAAGCTTCCGGCATGCCACGTCGGCGCCCGCAACCCCAGCCCGAAGGCTGGTTTGGGCTGTTCCGCTTTCGCTCGCCGCTACTGACGGAATCGAGGTTTCTTTCTTTTCCTGCAGGTACTTAGATGTTTCAGTTCCCTGCGTTCGCCTCCATACCTTATGCATTCGGGTATGGATACCCTTTCGGGTGGGTTTCCCCATTCAGAAATCCCAGGATCAAAGCTTGGTTGCCAGCTCCCCTGGGCATATCGCAGGCTCCCACGTCTTTCATCGCCTCTCAACGCCAAGACATCCACCGTACGCTCTTAGTAGCTTAGTCACACCGACCTGCGACCGATCCCGTTGGGATTGATGGTCCGGTCCGTGCACCCGACAGGCGACGATTGGCGCCCGTCGACTCACACCCTTCCACGCCTAGACGCGGAAGCGTGAGCAAGCTCCTCAGAGCTCAACTCAAGAGCCTCGGTATCACACTGTTACGTGCAACACCTAACTATCCACTTGTCAAAGATCAGACCGGCTTCGTTGCCTCGGCCGATCAGCCTTATCTCTACGACCGCCCGGCACCTGAGTTCGGCATACCGATCAAAATTCAGATCGTTTTCACGATCCAAGCTTGAACGGGCTGCTGATTCAACTGCCGGGATGCCAAAGGGACTTGGCTTCCCGCTCGCGGCGGGCGAGGCGACCTTCGTTTCGAAGATCGCGTCGCTCGACGCAAGGGAGGGGCAGTGTAGCGGTCGTTCGCAGGTTGTCAAATCGGCCTCTGGGGGCTTCCCGGGGTGGGAGGCGGAGGCCCGGCCGGTCGCTTCTCGGCGGGGCCTCCCGGGTCGGGTGGCCGCGTCGGTCGGCGACGGAAAGGGAAGTGTACGCATCCGGCGGTGGATGTCAAACCGGCTCGCGATTCGGCCGGAGGCCCATCGGGGAATACCCGTGGATAAGGTCACGCCCGGGCCTGCGGATCGGTAGAATGGGCCCACCAGGCCCGGCTGGCGGCGGTTTCCGCCCCGTGGGCCGTTGGTGGGGTGGCCGAGCGGTTGATGGCACCGGTCTTGAAAACCGGCGTGGCCTTCGGGTCACCGTGGGTTCGAATCCCACCCCCACCGCTTCATTTTCTCGTCTCGGACCCACTCGCCGGCCTCGCGCGCCGCACCAGGCCCTGCGGCAGCACCATGTAGCCGCCTGCGCTGGCGGTGGCGATTCCGAGCCAGGGGCTCGGGGCTGCTCGTCACGCACGTGGGACGCAGGCGCCGGTTCGCGCGGCTGGGCAAGCTCCGGGACGAGCGTCTCGCGACCCTCGCCGGCGTCGCCGCGATCGGCCAGGGCCTGAAGCTGAAGGTCGACTCCGCCAACCCGCACGCGCCTTGGGATCGCGCACGAACAAGAACACTGGCCTGCTCCGCGAGTGGTTCCCCGAAGGCGGCGACCTGAGCCATGTCACGCCCGCGCGACTTGCGACGGCCGAGCGGATGCTGAACAATCGCCCCCGCAAGTGCCTCAACGATCGAACGCCCGCGGAGGTGCTCGCCGCCTTACCAGGTGTTGCGCTTCGGGGTTGAATCTGCCTCTGTCTCCAGGAGCTGACGCTGTTGCAGGATTCTCCATCCGTCGGTGGTCGGCCCCGCTTCGTGTTGGTCATGGGGGTCACGGGGAGCGGGAAGACGACGATCGGCCGGGCGCTCGCGGAGCGGCTGGGGGCGGTGTTTCTGGACGCCGACCCGTTTCACCCCCCCGCCAACGTCGCGAAGATGAGTCGGGGCGTGCCTCTGACCGACGAGGATCGCTGGCCCTGGCTGGACGCGCTGCGCTCGGCGGCGGAGGATGAGCTTCGGGAGGGGCGGGACGTGGTGCTGGCGTGCTCCGCGCTGAAGCGGGTGTATCGGCTGCGGCTTTTTGACGGCGTCCCGGCCCGGGTGCGGATCGTTTACCTGGATGGCGACCGCGAGACGTTCCGGTCGCGGATGGGGGGCCGGGAGGAACACTTCATGCCCCATTCGCTGCTGCAGAGCCAACTGGACACGCTGGAGCCGCCCGCCGACGCGATCCGTGTCGAGGTGAGCAAGACGGTGGAAGCCATCGTGGATGCGGCTGCGGCAGCGCTCGATGGGGCCGCCGACGAAGGTCGCGACTGACCACGGGATCCCCCCACCCGGGAGTCGTCCCCGCCCCCGGTTGCCGCAGGCGCCGCAGCGGCTATCGTTCGGAACCTCGGGAACACGATCTCTCATGACAGGCGACCCCTCTGCCCCGGGCCACGAGCCCACGATTCGAAGCTACCGCCCCACCGACCACGCGGCGGTCAGTGACCTGTATGAGAAGGGTCTGCTGGCGGGTTCGCACGACTTCAACGACACCGCCGCCGACCTCGACTTTATGCAAGAGGCCTACTTTTCGCAGGAGAAGGACCACTTCTGGGTCGCGGAGCTGGATGGTGAACTGGTCGGGTGCGTGGGGCTGGTCCACGAGGAGAACATCGCGCAGGTGAGGCGGCTGCGCGTCGTGGGGGCGTTGCAGGATTCGCCGCTGGCGGTGCGTCTGCTCGACACGGCGCTCAGACACTGCCGGCAGCACGGGGCGCTGAAAGTCGTGCTCGACACGCGGATCGACGCGGAGCGCGCGATCTCGCTGCTGCAGACGTCGGGGTTCCAGTTTTCGGGGGGCAAGCAGATTCAGGGCAAAGAGGTGCTGGAGTTCTACTTCAACATCTACCGCAAGCCCGAGCCCGCCGACGAGCCGCGGCGGGGCAAGGCGGCGGTGTCGGATGGAGCCGCGGCGCCGCATCCAGCGCGCGACGGGCGCATCCGCGTGCTGCTGGTGGACGACCACCAGGCCCTGCGAGAAGGCCTGAAGAGCCTCTTCGAGGACGAGGCGGACATCGAGGTGGTCGGCGAGGCGTCGGACGGCGAGGCGGCGGTGGTGATGACCAAGCGGGTTCGGCCGGACCTGGTGGTGATGGACGTGACGATGCCGAAGATGAACGGCATCGAGGCGACGCGGGTGCTGACGCGGGAGTTCCCGCGGGTCCGGGTGATCGGGCTGTCGATGCACGAGAAGCAGGACGTGGCGAAGAGCATGCTCGAGGCGGGGGCGAGCGCGTATCTACCGAAGGACGTGCCTTCGCGGATGCTGCTGGCGGCGATCCGCAACGACGCGGGCGAGATGCCCGCGCCTCGCGAGTGAGGCCGGGTCGGCGGGTTGTGCCCGCACGCTCGCTGAGCGGTTCAGGGGTTGAGACGGACCCGCGCCTGGTCGGCGTCGGCGGCGGCGGGGCTGCCGGGCGCGACGCGGGAAGCCGCTTCATACGCGGCGCGGGCGGCGGCACGATCGCCCTTCCGTTCCCGCCACTGGCCGTGGTGGTAGTAAGCCGACGCGGCAAGCCACGGCTCGAGGGTCCCCGCTTCGACGGCTTCCTCGGCGTCGGCGGCGAGGCGGGTCAAGTCGCTGGCGCTCTGCTCCCCGCGCTCGAACCAGTCGGGCAGGTTGAAGGTGGTTACGGCCCGGATGTAGCGGACCTCGGGGTCATCGGGCGCGGCATCGACCGCCTGGTCCAGCATCGCGAGCCCCTGCCGGGCGAGCTTCTCCTTGTCCCACACCGCCCAGGTCGTCGAGGAACGCAGGAGCTTCAGGCTGCCGAGGTAGGCAACGGGTTGAGCGGCGTCGGGGTCGCGGTCGTGAAGCTGGGCGAACAGCGCCTCGGCACGCTTGGCGGCCTTGCCCTCCTTGCCACGCGTCGCCAAAAAGTAGAGCGCCTCGGCGAGCGCCTGGCGGGCCTCGTCGTCCGCAGGCGCGGCTTGGAGGCGTTCCTCGGCCTCGGCGACGCGCTGGCGGAGCGCATCTCGAACGGACTCCGCCGCGGCCGCGGCAAGGGCGATCGCGCCGACGATCACGCCAACCAGGATCGGAGAGGCAAGACGCATCCGCGGATTGTACGCGCCGAATTGACGCTTTGATACCCGCCGCCGGTCGCCTCCGGCACGAGAGCGGCCTAGCATGTCCACCGGCTCGGAGAGGGCCGCGAGGACAGGCTGGATGTCGAAGCACGTCGTCGTGATTGGGGCGGGTCCGGGTGGTCTGGCGAGTGCGATGCTGTTGGCCCGGGCCGGGTTGCGGGTGACCGTGCTGGAACGGCGCGGGAGCGTGGGCGGCCGGTGCTCGGCGATCGAGGCCCGCGGGTCGGGCGACGCGCGGTTCCGCTTCGACATGGGGCCGACGTTCTTCCTCTACCCGCAGGTGCTCGAGGAGATCTTCGCGGCCTGCGGCTACGACCTGCACGAGGAGGTGGACCTCGTCCGGCTCGACCCGCAGTACCGCCTCGTGTTCGAGGGGGGCGGGGAGCTGAGTTGCTCGCCCGAGGTCGAGCGGATGCGCCGCGAGATCGCGAAGCTCTGCCTCGCGGATGCCGATCGGTTCGGGGCGTTTCTCGATGAGAACCGGCGGAAGTTCGCGGCGTTCAAGCCGATCCTGCAGCGGCCGTGGGACTCGCCGCTGGACCTGCTGCGGTTCAACCCGCGGACGATGCTGCCGCTCGTCCGGCCGTGGAGCAGTGTCGATCGGGACCTCCGCCGCCACTTCCGGGACGAGCGGGTGAGGCTGGCGTTTTCGTTCCAGAGCAAGTACCTGGGCATGTCGCCGTTCAAGTGCCCGAGCCTGTTCACGATCCTCTCGTTCCTCGAGTACGAGTACGGCGTGTGGCACCCGCGCGGCGGCTGCGCGGCGATCAGCGAGACGATGGCGCGGCTGGCGGAGGGCATGGGCGCCGACATCCGCCTCGACGAACCGGTCGAGCGGATGCTCTTCGACGGCAACCGCGCGACGGGCGTGGTCACGAACCGGGGCGAGATCGCGGCGGACGCGGTGGTCATCAACGCCGACTTCGCCGCCGCGATGACAAAGCTCGTCCCCGACCGGATCCGCCGACGGTGGACCGATCGCCGCCTGGCGAAGCGGAAGTTCTCCTGCTCCACGTTCATGATGTACCTGGGCATCGACGGCCGGTACGACGACCTCGCACACCACACGATCTTCCTCGCGAAGGACTACGCGCAGAACCTGCGGGAGATCGAACGGGACCACGTTCTCTCCGCCAATCCGTCGGTGTACGTGCAGAACCCGTGCGTCACGGACGACACGCTCGCGTCGCCCGGCACGTCGACGCTCTACGTGCTCGCGCCGGTGACGAACCTCAAGTCGAGATTCGACTGGGAACGCGAGGCGCCGCGGTTCCGGCGGACCGTGCTGGACCAGCTCGCGAAGTTCGGCATCCGCGACCTCGAGGCGCGGATCCGGTTCGAGAAGGTCTTCACGCCGCGCTCCTGGGAGGGGGAGATGAACGTCCACCTGGGTGCGACGTTCAACCTCGCGCACGGGCTGGACCAGATGCTGCACCTGCGGCCGCGCAACCGGTTCGAGGACCTCCGGGGGGTGTACCTCGTCGGCGGCGGGACGCACCCGGGCTCGGGGTTGCCGGTGATCTACGAGGGCGCGCGGATTTCGTCGCGGCTGCTGCTGGAGGACCTGGGGGTGCCGGCGGTGGACGACGCGGCGCTGCCGCTGCGACAGCCGCAGGTCCTGCCCGAAGTGGCACCCGGGCTTGTGGAGGCGGCGGGGTGACGGCACTGATCGAACCAGTTCGGCCGGCTGCGGCGACCGGGGGCGGCGCGGACGCGGGCGCGGTCGTCGCCGCGGCACGCGCGGCGCAGCGGGCGTGGGCGGACGAGCCGCTCAGGCGGCGGCTGGCGGCGGTGCGTCGGCTGCGACAGGCGCTGGCGAACCCATGCGACACGATCGCGGCGGAACTGACGGGGGCTCACCCCCTGCGGGGCAACCCGGCGGAAACGCTGCTGGCGGAGGTGTTGCCGCTGCTCGACGCGTGCCGGTTCCTGGAGAAGCGGGCCGGGCGGTTGCTCGCGTCGCGGCGGGTCGGCGCCCGTGGGCGGCCGCTGTGGCTGTGGGGCGTGACCGGGCGGGTTGAGCGGGTGCCGCTGGGCGTCGTGCTCGTGATCGGGCCGTCGAACTACCCGCTGCTGTTGCCGGGCGTGCAGGCGGTGCAGGCGCTGGCGGCGGGGAACGCGGTCGTCGTGAAGCCCGGGCGGGACGGCGCAGCGGCGATGGGCCTCCTGCGAGAACGGGCGATCGAGGCGGGCGTGCCCGCGGCGGCGTTCGCGGTGCTCGACGAGTCGGCCGACGCGGCGGAGGCGGCGATCGCCGCGGGGGTGGACCACGTCGTGCTCACCGGCTCGGCGCGGAGCGGCCGGGCCGTGCTCCGGCAGTGCGCCGAGACGTTGACACCCGCCACCATGGAACTCTCCGGCTCGGACGCGGTCTTCGTGCTGCCCGGCGCCGACGTCAAGATGGCGGTCCGCGCGCTGGTGATGGGCCTGCGGCTCAACGGCAGCGCGACGTGCATCGCGCCGCGGCGGGTACTTGCCGTGGGCGCCGCCGGCGATGAACTGCGCGGGGCGCTCGTTGCAGCCATTGGGGCGATGCCCCGCGTCGCGGTGGACCCGGTGGCCGCCGAGCGGGCGTGGCGGCTGTTGCAAGCGAGCGGCGGCGAAGTGCTCGCGGGTGGACCGCCCCGCGGCGGCCGGATGCCGCCCACGCTGGTCGCCAACGTGCCCGAGGCGGCGGCGCTCCTGCGGGAGGACGTGTTCGCCCCGGTGTGCTCGCTGCTGGCCGCGCCTACGGTGGACGAGGCGCTGCGGCGGTCGGCGGCGTCCCCGTTCGGCCTGGGCGCGTCGATCTTCGGCCCGGTGCGTGACGCGGAGGCGCTCGCCCGGCGGCTCGACGTCGGGTGCGTCACGATCAACGACCTCATCGTCCCCACGGCGGACCCCCGCGTGCCCTTCGGCGGGCGCGGCGAGAGCGGGTTCGGCGTGACGCGCGGCGCGGAAGGGCTGCTCGCGATGACGCGGCCACGCGTGGTGCTGCGCAGCGGCGGCAGCACCCGGCCGCATTACGATCCGCTCCGCGAAGACGATGCGGCGACGTTTGGCGCTTACGTGCGGTGGGCGCACGGCGGCGGCGGGCCCGGGGCGCTGGCCTCGTTCCTGCGCGGGCTGATGCGGCGGCGGTGAGGATGCCGCGGAATCGCGGCCGGTGCATGAGGAAACCTGACATGGATCGCGTGGTTGTGGTGGGCGGCGGACTGGGCGGGCTCGCGGCGGCGTGCACACTGGGCGCGCGCGGCTACGCGGTGACGCTCTTCGAGAAGAACGACTGGCTCGGCGGGAAGGCGGCGGTGCTCCACCGTGACGGCTTCCGCTTCGACATGGGGCCGACCATCCTCACGATGCCCAAGGTCCTCGGCCGGGTCTTCGCCGAGGCGGGCGTGGACATGCGCGACCGGCTGGACCTGCGACGCCTCGACCCGCAGTGGCGGTGCTTCTTCGAGGGGGATGCCGGGAACTCCACCCTCGACCTCCGCGAGAACGTCGCGGAGATGCAGCAGACGCTCCGCGCGTTCGGCAACGGCCACGGCGAGAAACTCGCGGCGAGCTACGCCGGGTTCATCGAGTACGCCCGCCGGCTGCACGACATCAGCGACCGGTTCTTCTTCTGGAAGCCCATCGGCGGCATCGGCGACATGTTCGACCCGAAGAAGTCGTTCGACCTGGGCGTCCTCAGGGACGTGCTCGCGATGCGCATGGGCAAGTGCGTCGCCAGCACCATCCGCAAGCACACGCCCGACCCCCGCGTCGCGCAGATGCTCGACCACTTCACGCAGTACGTCGGCTCGTCGCCCTACGGCAGCCCCGCCATCCTCTGCGGCATCGCCCACATGCAGACGGACGAGGGCATCTGGTACCCGATCGGCGGGACGCGCGCGGTGCCCGAGGCGCTGCGGCGGCTCGCGGTCGAACTGGGCGTCGAGCTGCGGCTCGGCGAGGGCGTCACGCGGATCCACACGGACCGCGGCCGTGTCGCCGGCGTCACGACGGATCGCGGCGAGCGGGTCGCCTGCGCCGCCGTCGTCTCCAACATGGACGCCGTCCGCACCATGCGGGAGCTCATCGGCGGCGAAGCGACCGGCGGCATGCGGCAGCCCGGCGACCGCGAACCCGCGTGCAGCGGCGTCGTGCTCTACCTGGGCCTGAAGAAGCGCTACGACCACCTCGCCCACCACGGCTTCGTCTTCAGCCGCGACCCGGAGGAGGAGTTCGACTGGATCTACCGCAAGGGCGAGCCGGCCCCCGACCCGACCTGCTACCTCGCCGCGCCGTCGCTCACCGAGCCGGAGGGCGCCGTCGCGCCGCCCGGCGGCGAGGCGCTCTACGTGCTCGTCCACACGCCCTACCTCCGGCCGCACCACGACTGGAACGAGATGTTCCCCCGCTACCGCCGCGTCATCCTCGACAAGCTCAAGCGGGCCGCGGGCATGGAGGATCTCGAGGAGCGGATCGTGTTCGAGGACAAGCTCACGCCCCAGGACATCCACGACCGCTACCGCGTGCTCAACGGCGCGATCTACGGGCTCGCGAGCCACGGCAAGTGGACCGGGGCGTTCAAGCCGGGCAACCGCGTGAAGAAGGTCCCGGGCCTCTACCTCGCGGGCGGCGCGGCCCACCCGGGGCCGGGCATGCCGATGGTGCTGATGAGCGGGTGGATCGCCGCCGACACGCTCGACGCGGACGGTGCGGCGGCGAAGGACGGCGGCCGATCGCGGGAGCGTGCGCATGACGTCGCCGGCCACACAGCCTGAGCCGATCGCGCCCCCCCAGGCGCGCCCCACGCGCCCCGCCCCGCGCCGGGCCCCGCCGGCGGCGCTGCCGCCCCGGTCCCCGTGGCTCGTGCGGTGGTTCCTGCGCTACGGCCGGCGATACGTCGCCCGCAACTTCCACGCGGTCCGCCTGCTCCGACACGCGGCGCCCGCCCCGTTCCAAGGCCGCCCCGTCATCATCGCCATGAACCACCCCGCCTGGTGGGACCCGATGATCGCGCTCGTCGCCGCGACGCACTTCTTCCCCGACCGGACCCACTTCGCCGCCATCGACGCCGCCGCCGTCGACAAGTACCGCTTCTTCACCCGCCTCGGGTTCTTCGGCGTCGAGCGCGGCAGCCCGCGCGGCGCCCGCGCCTTCCTCCGCCACGGCCGGGCCATCGCCGCCCTGCCCGACGCCGCCCTCTGGGTCACCGCGCAGGGCGCCTTCACCGACGCCCGCGTCCGCCCCGTCGAGATCGAGCCCGGCGTCGCCCACCTCGCCCACCACTCGGACCACGCCCCCGTGGTCCTGCCGATGGCGATCGAGTACGCGTTCTGGACCGAGCGGTACCCCGAGGCGCTGCTCGCGTTCGGGGACCCGGTCGACCCCGCCGCGCATCCCGACGCCCCCGCGGAAGACCTGAACCGCGCGATCGCCCGCTCCCTCTCGGCCGCGATGGACGCCCTCGCCGACGCCTCCCGCCGCCGGGCAACCCCCTCGTTCGACACGATTCTCCGCGGCAGCGCCGGCGTCGGCGGGGTGTACGACCTCTGGCGACGCGGCCGCGCCCGGCTCCGGGGCGAGCGGTTCGACCCGTCGCACGGGGGCAACCCGTGATCCCCCTCCCCGTCGCCATCCTCCTCCTCGCCCTCGCGCTGCTGCCCGCCGCGCTCACGCTGGGCAACCTGCTGCTCTTCCGCGCCCCGCCCCGGCGGGACGCGGCGCTCCCCCCGCCCGCCGTGTCGCTGCTCATCCCCGCGCGGGACGAGGCCGCGCGCATCGAGGCCGCCGTCCGCCACGCCCTCGCGAGCACCGCGGTGGACCTCGAGGTCATCGTGCTCGACGACGGCTCCACCGACGGCACCGCCGCCATCGTCCGCCGCCTGAGCGAGGAGGACCGCCGCGTCCGCCTCGCCACCGCCCCGCCGCTGCCCCCGGGCTGGTGCGGCAAGCAGCACGCCTGCCACGTCCTCGCCTCGCTCGCCCGGCACGACCTCCTCGCGTGGATCGACGCCGACGTCCGCCTCGAGCCGGATGCGCTGTCGCGGATGGCCGCGTTCCTCCGGCGCACCGGCGCCGGCCTCGTCAGCGGCTTCCCGCGGCAGGAGACGGTCACCCTCGCCGAGCAACTCGTCGTCCCCCAGATCCACGCGGTGCTGCTGGGCTACCTCCCCATCGCGCTCATGCGCCGCTCCCTCTCCCCGGGCTTCGGCGCCGGGTGCGGCCAGCTCTTCCTCGCCCGCCGCGACGCCTACGACGCCGCGGGGGGCCACGCCGCGATCCGCGCCTCGCTGCACGACGGCGTCACCCTCCCCCGCGCGTTCCGCGCCGCGGGGTTCATGACCGACCTCTGCGACGCGAGCGCCCTCGCCACCTGCCGCATGTACCGCTCCGCCCCCGAGGTCTGGCGGGGCTTCGGCAAGAACGCCACCGAGGGCATGGCCAAACCCGTCGCCATCGTCGTCTGGACGACCCTCCTGCTCGGGGGCCACGTGCTGCCGGGCCTCCTCTGGGTGCTGTGGATGCTCAACGCGGTGGACGCGTCGCCGCTCTCGCTGGGGCTGGTGACCGCCGCGGCGACGCTGTCGATGGCGACGAGTCTCGCCCTGATGTTCCGCTTCCACCAGCCGCTCGCCGCCGGGCTCCTCCGCCCGCTGGGGTACGTCGTGCTGCTGGCGATCCAGTGGCACGCCCTGATCCGCAAGCTCGCGGGCCGGCCGTCCGGGTGGAAGGGACGGGCCTATGACGCCGGGGAGCCGCAGCGCCCGCGCGGCCCCGCCGCGCCCCGCCCCGGCGACGCCCAGCCGTGCCCCTCGTCGCCCGCACCCCCGGCACCCCCGGCACCCCCGGCCCGCCTGCGGCCGTCCCGGCAGCCTTCGCGGCCCTGACGCGGCGGCGGCCCCGCTCCTCCCTCCCCCGCCCCCTGACCCGATGGAGCCCCCCGTGCACGACCCCGCCTGGCGTCCCGCGACCCCCGCCGACGGCGACGCCGTCCACGCCCTGCGGCGTGCGTTCTGCGCCGAGTCGCACCAGCAGTGGGACGAGGCGACCGATCGCTCGGTCCTGCAGAAGCTGCTGACGTCCCCGGACCTCGGGCGGGCGTGGGTGCTCGACGCGGGGGAGCCCGCGGGTTACGCCGTGGTCGGCTACGGCTTCAGCCTCGAGTTCCGCGGGCGGAACGCGTTCCTCGACGAGCTTTACGTCGCTCCACCGTGGCGCGGCCGGGGCAGCGGCGAGGCGGCGCTGCGGGTGGTCGCCGACGCCTGCCGCACGGCCGGCGTCCGGGCCCTGCACCTGGAGGTGGACGACGCCAACCGCGCCGCGGCCGGGCTGTACGCCCGCGCCGGCTTCGCCGACCACGGCCGACGGCTCATGACCCGCTGGATCGGCCCCCGCTCAGGCTGACGCGGCGTCGGGATCGGCGAGCTTCGCCTCTTCCCGCTTGAGGTGCGGGTCGATCGCGAACGGCCCGAAGGGGATGATCGACGCGCCGAACGCCAGCAGCCCGTTCCGCCAGCCCCACCGCGCCGCGGGCCACGCCATCGCCAGCACGGCGATGTACAGCACCCACAGCACCCCGTGCGCCATCCCCACGACCCGCACCATGCCCGGCTCCCCCGCCAGGTACTTCAGCGGCATCGCGATGAACAGCAGGAGCAGGAACGAGGCGCCCTCGACGTAACCGACGTAGCGCAGCAGGCGGACCGGGTTTCGCAACATCCGGGGGTCTCCAAATCGCGGGATCGCCAGCATAGGACATCGCGGGGTGGCGCGGGGGCCCGATGAGAGCCGCCCACTCCCGCCCGCCGTGCCGGGCTGCTGGCGTGACGGGACGCGGCAGGGTCATTCCGCTCCGCCCTCCCCGCCCCGGCGGGCGAGCGGCTACGGCGGCGGGAGCTCGCGGGCGATCCACGCCCGGGCCGCCTCCGGGTCGCCGCAAACGAGGAACACCTCCTGCCACGACCCCTGGGCCGTGTAGAGGCACTTGAGCCCCGTCGGACGCGTGCCGTCGGGGGCCTGCGTGACGTACTGGACGCGGAAGGCGGGCGTGGTCTTGCCCTTCTTGCGGCCCATCCGCCCGGGCACGATCCGCGTCACGGTCGGGCACTCGCGGAGCAGCCGGTCGAGCACGGCGTCGAGCCCGCCGACCCGGCCGTGCTGCCGCTTGATGGGGCCGAACTTCCCGCCGGGCTTGGTCATGTCCGGATCGTACTCGGCCGCGTAGGATGGCGGGATGCTGCCAGTCGGATCCGCCGCCCCGCCGTTCGACCTGCCGGATGAAACCGGCGCCCGCCACCGGCTGGAGGAGGTGCTGCGGCACGGGCCGCTCGTGCTGTACCTCTACCCGGCCGACTTCACGCCCGTCTGCACGAAGCAGGCGTGCCTGTTCCGCGACGCCCGGCAGGAGCTGGCCGACGCGGGGGTGCGGGTGCTGGGGCTCTCGCCCCAGGGCGTCGCCTCGCACGAGCGCTTCGCCAAGCGGCACAGCCTCGGGTTCCCGCTGCTGGCCGACCCGGAGAAGCGGACCATCCGGGCGTACGGGGGCCTCGGGCTGTTCGGGCTGATGACGAAGCGGGTGAGCTACTACATCGACGCGGGCGGGATCATCCGCGACGCGGAGCACGCCGACTGGCGCCTCGCGCGGCACGCGGGGTTCGTCGATCGCGTGCTGCGGCTGGCCCGGTCAGGCGCGCCGGATCAGGCGCCCGCCGCGCCTCCGGCGCCACCCTCGGCCCCGGCGCCGGACGACGGGGCCTTTTGAGCGTCGGGGAGCTGGTGCGGCTCGGGCATCTTGATGTCCCACGCGAGGCCGACGAGCTTGAGCAGCTTGATGGTCTGGTAGGTGATGTCGAACTCGTACCAGCGGAGGCCGTGCGCGGCGGAGCGGGGGTGGGCGTGGTGGTTGTTGTGCCAGCCCTCGCCGAAGGAGAGCAGCGCGACCCACCAGAGGTTGGTGGAGTGCTCGCCGGTGGTCTCGTAGTTCTGGTAGCCCCAGGTGTGGGCGGCGGAGTTCACGAACCAGGTGATGTGGAACACGAGCACGGTGCGGACGGCGACCGCCCAGACGAACCACGACAGCCCGACGAGCGGCCCGCCGTAGAGCCAGCCGAGGCCGAAGAGCACGGCCGACAGCACCAGTTGCGGCACCCAGAAGTACTTGTTGATCCTCGCCATCACCGGGTCGCGGAGGAGGTCCTTGGCGGCGTCCTCGGCCTTGGCGGCGCCGACGCGGACGAAGAGCATCCACAGGACGTGGGCCCAGGTGAAGCCGTGCTGCGGGGAGTGCGGGTCTTCCTCGCCGTCGGAGTGCTTGTGGTGCAGCCGGTGCATGCCGACCCACTCCACGGGGCTGCCCTGCCAGGCGAGGCAGGCGACGAGCACGAGGAAGTACTCGAACCACTTGTAGGTCTTGAACGACCGGTGGGTCAGCAGGCGGTGGAACGTCAGCGTGATGCCGATGCCGCCGGTGAGCCACACGAAGATGAGGCACAGGACCAGGCCGCTCCAGGTGAACAGGGCCGGGATGAACGCGAGCAGGGCCACGAGGTGGACCCCCGCGAGCGCGACGACGATCGGCCAGTTGAGGTACTTGACGCGGAGTTCCTCGTCGTGATGGGCGAGGGCGGCGACAGACGGGGCAGCGGGTGCTTGGCTCATGGGATCCAGGTCTTTGGGGGGGGACGAACGCGTGAGTAAGGGGCAACGTCTCCGACGAGTCCCCGACCGGCGGCCGGTCGGGGCGCACCGACTCGGGTGCAGCATAGGTCGCAGGGTGTGGGGAAGTAAAGACGGATTGGGTTGAAGACCGCCTGTGGCAGCTATCGGCGATCCCGGGGCCGGCTCAGGAGATCTGGTAGGTCCCCTGCCCGCTCTTCTTCAGCCGGCCCTGCCGCACCAGCTCCTCCCAGACGGGGGTGGGGAACTCGCGCGGGGGGGTGATCGCCATGATCTTCGACGACTCGCCGCGGGTCGTGTACCGACCCCGCAACTGCGACTCGTCGTCCCGCCGCATCAGCTTCAGCTTCTGTTTGAATGCGTTCATGGCCCGTTTCAGGTTCCCCGGCTCGAGCGAGTCGTACCCGCCCTCGGCGGCCTTCTCCCGCCGCATCTGCTCGATCGTCCGCCCGTCCGCCAGCGAACGGGCCCCACGCGCCACAAGCGGTGTGCCGTCCAGCAGTTCCGCGCCCTGGTGCCCCTCGGGCTTCGTCGGCTTCGACGCCCCGGCCCCCCCGGCCCCGGTGGGCTGGCCGGCGTCGAGCCGCTGCACCAGCGTGGCGAGCATCGTTACGTCCCGCTTGTTCACCGCGTTCGCCACGGCTTGCGGATTCGCGCCCGCCTTCATCAGCGCCACCTGCGCCCGCCCCCACAGCTTCGTCGCCTTCGCCTCGTCCTCGCACAGCCAGAGCTCCGCGACGAGGTCCGACAGCTTCTCGACCCGGATCGTCTCCTGGTGCTCGTAGTACCGCTGGACGATCTTCTCCTGGTGCCGTGTGAGGTCCTTGGCCATGGCGGACATGATACCTGTCTGCGACCCCGCGGTCGCCGCGATGCCCGTTCATCCACGCTCAGTCCGCGCCCCGCGACTGCCTCGACACGCGGGATCGGCTGTCGCAGTCGCTTCGGGCCGGCTCCTCGACGGCCCCGAGAGCAAGGATCGTCCGGACCAGCTCTTCGATACCGCCCCCTTTGTCCACGAACCCGTCGGCCCCCGCCTCGCGAAATGCCTCCTCCACCCCGTCGCCCGGCTGCATCGAGTACCCGATGATCCGCACCGACGGGTGCGCGTCCCGCGTCCGGCGGATGACCTCCGGCGCCGCCATGTCCGCCAGTGGGCTGTCCACCAGGATCGTGTCGGGGCACGTGGCCCGCGTGAGCAGCAGCGCCTCGGCGCCCGTCTCGGCCGCGCCCACGCACGTCATCCCCGGCAGGTGCCGGATCAACTCGCAGAGCGCATCCCGCAGCGTCTTGTTGCTGTCCACGACCAGCACGCGGACGTCCGGCACGTCCCGGTGGCCGCTCCGATGGGTGGGGCTCCTCTCCATGTCCCCAGCCTAGACGCGGCCCTGTGCAGCCCCACGTCGCAGATCCCCGCGAAGACCGCCCGTGCGACCTTGGGGTAGCCTGACCGGAAGAAGCGCGTGCGGCCGCCTACGGCGAACCGCCGAGACGCCCTTCAAGATCTTTTAGCTCGTTTTTAGGCTCTATCGCGACACGAGCGTGTCCACGCTCAGATGGGCCGTGATCGACTCGAGGACGTATCCCTGCATCGCGTCCGTCTCGGCCGCTGCCGTCAGCACCCGGATCTCGGTGGCTCGATCGTCAAGCCCGCTGGCGGTGACGGTGATCGTCTCGCCTTCGGCCGTCTGCGCGAGCGCGCAGCCGCCGCGGGCGGTCGCTGTCGTTGAAGTGGGCCGGAGGTTCAGTTCGATGAACGCCTGCTCCGCCGCCGCCAGGACCTGCGGCGGCGTCGCCGCCACCGTCCGCGCGGACCGGGGCGCAACCGCGGCAGGCTCCACGGCGCGCGTGCCGGCGCAACCCGTCGACGCGGCGATCACCACAGCCATCACCGCCCATTGTGTCCACGTCCGCCCATCTCGATCCATGTCGATGCCTCCGGGGGTCCCGTGCGGCGGGACGCTCCCCGGAGCGGCATCGGACAGACGGGGCACGCGCTGCGGGCCCAGCGGCACGAACCGCGGGCAAACCCGCTGGTCCGCCCTCCCAGGCCCTACAGATCACCCCGGCGGATCACATGCGCTGGGCCGTGCTGTATCGGCGGCGGCTCATCATGCCCCGGATCACATCGAACGCCTTCTTCGCAAGGAACAGACGGAAAAGACCTTTGAGCATCACGTACTCCTTGATCTGGACTGGTGAAACAGGTCGGAAGACACGCTGCTTCCGACGCTTAACCCTAGCGCCGCCCATTCTGGCGGTCACTGGGGGAAGGGCTGGTCCGGCCTGCCGCGCAACCCGGGAACGGCCCCCGGTGAACGGCATGAGCTCCGCTCGCGGTCCCATAAGACCCGCTTTGCCAGATAAGCCGGCTGCGCCTCAAGCCGGAACACCGATCCGCCGATGACACCGGCACGCCCCCGCGCAACGCGATGGGCGATGGATATGGGGGCGGCCGGGTCCCGGCCGCGCAAGAGAAAGAACCAAACCGATGCCCGCACTCCTCGCTCCCGCCGCCAACGCGGTGTGTGAATGTCCCCACTGTCGTCGCGTCCTGCGCGTCCGGCTGGACTTCGCGGACCGCCTCGCCGCCTGTCGGCGTTGCCGCAAGCCCTTCCGCATGCCCTCGCGTGACGAGTTGATCGACTACAGCGCCTCGGAGCTGATCAACCGGGGCGTCGATGCGGAGTTCCGCTCCCGCAGCCGCCGCGCCGCCGACGTCTTCCGCGGCCCCCGGGGCCGGGTCGTGGAATCCAGCGGGCAGGCCGAAGACCCGTTCTCCGCCTTCGGGCACCGCTGAGCAACAGGTCGGGACCGCGTGCGCACCCCGCCGGGATCGTGCCTACACTCCCCGACCGAACGGATCCCCGCCCCTCGAACCGGAGCCGCCATGCCCCGCGCCAGCGCCAGCCACATCCTCGTCAAGACCGAGCAGGAAGCCCGCGACCTCAAATCGCAGATCGAGGGCGGCTCCAGCTTTGCCGACCTCGCCCGGGAGCACTCCCAGTGCCCCTCCGGCAAGGCGGGCGGCGAACTCGGCACCTTCGGCCGCGGCGACATGGTCCCCGAGTTCGACCGGGTCGTCTTCGGCGACCTCCCCGTCGGGCAGGTCTCCGAGCCCGTCAAGACGCAGTTCGGCTACCACCTGATCCAGGTGCAGAACCGCACGGCCTGAGGGCGTGTGTGAGAAGCCCGATCTTGGGTGCCACGGCTTGTGCCGAGCGAAGCGAGGCCAAGCCGTGCCGAACGTCATTGGCCGCCCATCACGGCTTGCCCTCGAAGACTCGGGTCAAGCCGTGGCACCCTTCCCACAGGCACTCTAAGGGCGTGCCGGGGCGCGGCGCCCTCGCCT
>CAZKRE010000053.1:11279-18569 GCA_964555075.1 uncultured Phycisphaeraceae bacterium | reverse complement strand
CACCCGCCCCTTCGCGGACTCAGGGGCGGCGTGGGGAAGAGTGCTCACGCCGCGAGCGCGTCGATGTCGATCGGGCGGACGACCGCGAGCTCGCTCTTGGGCAGCTTCGACAGGTCCACCACGTCCCCCGCGTGCTTGTCGTCGTCGAGCAGACGGATGACCGGGCGGTCCACCGCCGTCGCGTTCGAGCCGATGACGTGGGCGCGGCTGCCGGTCGACAGCTTCACGAACGACCCCACCGGGAACAGGCCCGCGGTGTGGACGAGTGCGCGGCAGGCGGGGGTCCAGAAGACCGTCGCCGCCGCGGACCGGAGCATCTCCTCCATCGCGGCGTAGGGCAGCTTCTTCTTGCGGAACGTGCGCGGCGCCGTCGCCGCCGCGAAGGAGTCCGCCACCGCGAGCACGCGGGCGTAGTCACAGATCTGGTCCTTCCGCCTCGCCCGCGGGTAGCCGCTGCCGTTCTCCCGCTCGTGGTGCTGGAACGCGGCGAGCTTGACGATCGGCGGGATGCCCTCCACGTGCTCGAGCATCGACAGCGTCAGCGCGGTGTGCTTCCGGACCCGGGCCCGGTCGAGCTCCGTCAACTCGCTGGCGCCGGTGCGGATCCGCTGCGGAACGAGGAGCATGCCCAGGTCGTACACGAGCGCGGCGAGGCCCATCGTGCGGCTGTCGTCGCGGGACCACTTGAGATTCGCCGCGATCGAGACCGCGAGCACCGTGGTCGTGAACGCGTGGTCGGGCAGGTAGTCCTCCCGCCGCTGGAGCAGCAGCGCGAGCTGCGTGAACCGGCTGGGGTGCGCGGCGAGCTTGTCCAGCAGCCCGTCGACGAGCGGGTGGAAGTCGGTCACGCTCACCGGCGCCCCCGCCTCCACGCGGGCGTACAGCTTGCGCAGCGCATCGACCGTGGTCGAACGCTGCTGCGTGAGCACGTCAACATCCGGCCAGTCCGGCGCGTCTTCGGCGTTGATCCAGCCCGTCGGACCGAGCGCGGCGACCCGCAGGGGCAGGTGGTCCAGGTCCTGCTCGAGCTGCTCCGCCATCTTCTCCGCCAACTGCAGCCGGGCGCGACGGACCTCCGCGGTCGGGTCGACCGTCGCCTTGAACGCCCCGCCCCCCGCCTCGATCGCTTCGAGGTGGTGCTCCTCGACCTCGTCGTCCGTGTCGAGCACCCATTGCCCGCTGGGCGTCATGACGGGCGCTTCGACCTTCTTCCCGACCGCGAGGTGGGCCGTGTCGACGCGCTGGACGACGCCCGCGGCCTCGAGCTCGGAGACGTCCTCCGCGAAGATGATCTCGGTCTCGCCCTGGCGGCGCATCATCTCGAGGTGGTGCTCCGTCAGCGCAACCCAGGCCCCCAGGAGCTTCTGTCCCGAAGGGAGGAAGACGCTCTTGGGGAACGACTGGCCGGGCCGGAGCGTGCTGAGACGGACGCGCTGCATAACTTCCCGTAGGCTGCCGGACGCACCCGTGACCTGCGGGCGGGGTGCGGTCTGCGGTAGGATCGGACACTTCGCCCGCCCGGCTTAGCCTCGCCGCGCGCCGGTGGGTGGGATTGGGCGATTCTCCGTTCCGGTTGTATCGGTGCGGCAAACTGGGCGTGGTTCCCGAGGAGGTTCTGATGACCGATGGACAGGCGCCGTTGATGCTGAGCGTGAGCGGCATGCGGGGGATCGTGGGGCAATCGATCACGCCGGAGCGCGTCGCGCGGTTTGCCGCGGCCTTCGGCGGGTGGGTGCGGAAGCACGCGGCTGGAGCGGACACCACGGCCCGGACGCCCGGCGCCGCAGCCGCACCGACCGTGGTTCTCGGACGGGACTCGCGCCCGTCGGGCGAGATGTTCGAGCTCGCCGCCGCCGCGGGCCTGGTGGGGGTGGGCTGCCGCGTCGTGCGGCTGGGGGTCGCGACGACGCCCGGCGTGGCGATCATGGTCGACCACCTCGGCGCCGATGCCGGCCTCGTCGTCACCGCGAGCCACAACCCGATCGTCTGGAACGGGATGAAGCCGCTGCGGCACGACGGCGTCGCGCCCCCGCCCGCCGAAGCCCTGGACATCATCGCCGCGTTCAAGGGCGAGCGCGGCGACCTGCCCTACGTCGACGTCCACGCGCTGCACCCCGTCGAAAGCAGCGGCGACACCCCGACCGTCCACGCCGAGCGCACGCTCGCGCACATCGACGTCGACCTCGTCCGCCGCGCGGCGACGCGCATCGTGATCGACGGCGTCCACGGCGCCGGCGGCCCGGAGACCATCGAGCTCCTCCGCCGACTCCACGTCACCGACGACCGGCTGCTCCACCTGTACGCCGAGCCCACCGGCCGCTTCCCCCACCCGCCCGAGCCGACCGCGGAAAACCTCGCGGGCCTCGGTGAGCGGGTGCGGGCGTTCCGCGGCGACGTCGGCTTCGCCCAGGACCCCGACGCCGACCGGCTCGCCCTCGTCGACGAGAACGGCCGGTACATCGGCGAGGAGTACACGCTCGCGCTGTGCGCCCACCACGTGCTCAAGCCCGGCGACGTCGCGGTGGCGAACCTCTCGACCAGCCGGATGCTCGACGACATCGCCGAGCGCCGCGGCGCGACCGTCGTGCGGACCGCCGTCGGCGAGGCGAACGTCGCCCAGGGCATGCGCGACGCCGGCGCGGTCATCGGCGGGGAGGGCAACGGCGGCATCATCCTCGCGAAGCTCGCGCACGTCCGCGACTCCCTCGCGGGCATCGCGCTCGTCCTCGAGTTGCTCGCCCGCTCGGGCAAACGGCTCAGCGAACTCGTCGCCGAACTCCCGAGCTACGCCATCGTCAAGGACAAGGTGCCCTTCGACCCCACGCTGTTGCGGGGGCTCGAGGGCGTTCTCCGCGACGCGTTCGGCAAGGACGCACGCTACGACACGCAGGACGGCGTCCGCGTCGATTGGGCGCCCCCCGCCGCGGCGTGGGTCCACGTCCGCCCGAGCAACACCGAGCCGATCGTCCGCATCATCGCCGAGGCCGGGGACGAGGCCGCCGCTCGCAAGCTCGTCGCCGCGACCCGCGCCGCGCTGGGCGTGAAGTAGCGCCGCCGCGCGGCGGGCCCCGCGCCCGGGCCGGCTACTTTCGGACGACCGCCTCGCTCTGCAGCCGTTCGCCCTCAGCGGTGATGAACGCCACGCGCAGCCGCGGCGAGCCTTCCGTCAGCGCGTCCGCGTCGAGCTTCAGCCGCATGAGGTACGCCCGGGTGATCGGGTCGTAGAACGCCCGCTGCTGCTGGAGGCTCAGGGCCTGCACGCGCCAGGTGTAGAGCTGCCGGCTGCCGTCCGGGCTGTAGAGCTCGAGGCGGAAGTCGCCCGGCGCCTTGAGGGGGTCCCCCATCTCGTCGGTGAGTTCGAGCCGCGCCTCGAGCAGCGGTTCGTCGTCCTGCATCACGATCCGCGTCGAGGGGTAGACCCGCAGCGACACCGGCCGGGGGTGCCACGCCCGCGGCTCGGGCCCGTCCCCCGCCGACGGCGCCGCCGGGACCCGGCAGCCGCCCAGGGCCGCCGCGAGCGTGAGCATCCATGCCAGGGCCGCCGCGTGCTTCATCGCCCGCGAGCATACCGTCCGGGCGCGGGCACAACACGCGGCGGCCCTGCCCATCACGGCCGGGGCTGGGCCCGGGCCCGGTCCAGCGCCGCCTCCTCCTTCACGTACCCCAGCGCCGTGAGCAGCACCACGAGCAGCGCCCCGAGCGACGTCCCCGCCTCCAGGATCGCCGACTCGTGCGCCGGCCACAGCAGCACCGCCACCGCCGCCAGTTGCGCCACCAGGGTCGTCAGAAACTTCCGGCTCGTCCATCGATTCATCGCGAGTCTCCTGATCCAAGGTGTCAAGCTCACCATCACCGGGGCAACTGCAACAGCACCGCCCGCTCGATCCGTTCCAGGAGCGCCGCCGCCCGGGCCAGCGTCGCCTCGTCCAGCGCCGCCTCCCGCAGCGCCTCGGTGTAAGCGGGGTCGTCGCGGAGGTACGCCACCGTCCGCTCGACGAGGCTCGTCCGGTCCAGCGCCGCGGCGAGGTTCGGGTGCTCCCGCGCGAAGTCCGGCCAGCGGGCGCCGAGCCGGTCGGCGACGAGGTCGCGGAGCGACGTGTGGCGTGTGGGGTGGTCGGGTGCGTGCGGGTTCATCGGGCCTCCTCCGGTAGGGGTTGACGGAGCAGCCGCCAGAGGTCGATGCCGCCGGCGGCGCGGGTGATCAGGGCGTCCTGCTGTTCGAGAAGCTCGGTGGCGCGTCGTGCGGCGTCGGCGGCGAGCAGGAGGTTCGCCCGCCGCGCGTCCCGCTCCGCCGCCAAGGCGTACTCGTGCCGCACGAGCGCCTCGCGTGCGCCCACGTACACCGCCGTCGCGTCGCGGACCCAGTCGGGCGTCAGCCGGTCGCGCGTCGAGAGGTCCGCGTCGTACGCGACGTCCAGCGAGCGCCGCGCGTCCGCCAGCCGCAGCCGGTCCCGCTCCCCGTCCGCCTCGACCCGCCGGGCCTCCTCCCTCACGGCCCGTTCCGCGACCCGCAGCAGTGGCGTCACCGCCGGCGGCGAGCCGCACCCGCCCAGGACCGCCGCCATCACCACCGCGGCGCCCAACTCACCCCTTCTTCTGCATCGCATGGTTCATGCCCTCCAGCAGCGTGCGGAGCTCCCGCTGCGTCTGTTCGAACCGCTCGAGCGCCACGGTGTTCCGGCGGACGAGCTCGATCAGCACGCCCACCTCGTCCCCCTGCCGCGTCACCCGGTCGTGCGCCTCGTCGAGCTGCGCCTCCCGCCGCCGCGACATCAGCCGCTCCCACACCCACAGCACGCCCATCAGCCCCGCCACGCCGAACTGCGTCAGCGGTTGCACCAGGTCCTGAGGCATCGCGTCCCCCTTCCGTTCAGGCCCGCACGAGCCGCGTCGTGCCCAGAGCAATGTGGCGATCGGTCAGCCCGTCGCCGTTCAGGTCCACCATCACCCGCGCCCCGCGGAGCGCCACGGCGAACCGCTGCCGGTACGCGTCCCCCTTGAGGAGGAACGTGTCCCGCCAGCCGCCGGTCAGCAGCGCCCCCGCCGCGGAGTACAACCGCTCGAGCGTCCCGAGCGCCTCCAGCCGCGCCATCACGGACAGCGACACGATCGCGTCCTCCTCCACACCCACGAGCGACAGCAGCGCGTCGTGCACCAGCGCCGCCTGCGGCGCGAAGGTCGGCGCGGTGAGCGTCAGCCCGCTGCCCTGCGCGCCGGGGATCGGGGCATCGCTCAGCCGGGCCCGCAGGAGCGACACCGTCAGCGTGTGCTCGTCCGCCCGGTCGAGGACCTCGTGCGCCACGCCGCCGATCACGACCAGGCACCCCGGCCTGACCTGCGCCGCGACGAAGTCCGCCGCGGCGCTGCTGACCGTCGTGCCCGACACCGCGGCGTCCGCCACGCTCAGCCGCTGCTGCGCCAGCAGCGGGATGTCGTCGAGCAACGTCGGCTCCTCGACGAGCAGGTCTCGGTCCGTGCTGAAGTTCATGGTCAATCTCCCGGGAAGGCGAAAGGGGGCCCACGGGGTTCCACCGTGGGCCCCCGGAGTCAGAGCGTGCCCAGCCCGCGGATCGCGGCGTGCGCGTTCTCGTTGCGGAGCTCGAGCGTGTACTCGCCCAGCAGCAGGCCCGCGTCGCTGTCGCCCGTGGCGGCGAGCCGCTTGAAGTGGAAGCTCCGGCCGGCGAGCGGGAGCACGTCGATCCGCGAGCTGTCGAGCAGCAGCACCGTGTCCGCGGGGCACCACCTCGACAGCACCACCCGGCAGACGCCGAAGTCGCTCTCGTACGTCGCCACCAGGTCGCGGTACCGGGTGCTCTGCGGCGTGTAGGCACGGCTGGCGGAGAGGAAGCCGTTGATCCGCCGCTTCTGGTACCCGTTGACGACGATCGTGTCGATCGTCCCGGCGGACCGCTCCCACGTCCGCCGCATCGCCGTGTTGAGCAGGTCCTCGCTCAGGTGCCCCGACCCCCCGCCGATCTCCTCGCCCTCCGGGAAACCCGCGTCCCCGGGCACGAAGACGTTGGTCACCAGCGAGGGCAGGATGCCCCGCATCGTGCGGCGGACCGAGCCGCTGCCCAGCGGCGTGGTCGCGTTCGACACGCCGTTGATCACGCAGTTCTCCAGGTCCCGCACCAGCTCGCGCAGCCGCTCCTGCTTCTGGTGGTCCAGCTCGTCCGCGAGCGCGAGCTGCCGGCTGGCGAGCTGCGAGCCGGAGACCTCCACCTTCGCGGTGAAGATCTGGGTGGCGTTGCTCTTGCGGGAGCGGTTGGTGAACCGGGCCTCCGGCGCGTCGCCGCCCTCGAGCGCCGCGTTGCCGAGGATCACCAGCGCGTCGCCGTTCACGAGCCCCTCCGCCGTCGTCCCGCCGTAGCCGCGGGTGACGGTCAGGTCGTTGCCGGACACGGCGGTGACGAGCATGACCTCCCGCGACGTGGTGACCCGGATCTGGTCCCCGGCGCGGAACCGGTCGCCGTTCGCGACGGTGAAGGTCGTCTCGGTCGTGGGGCTGCCGATCGAGGCGTCGTTGATGCGGTCGCTGTTGGGCAGCAGCGTGTCCTCGAGCCACTCGTGGAGCGGGCTGTGCGCCGACCGCTGCGGGTCGCCCAGGTGGTCGAGAAGCGGGGTCTCGAACGGCGTGACGATGCCGAGGATGTCCGAGACGTCCTCCGCCAGCTCGGGGAGGGTTGCGCCCGCGGAATAGGTGGCCTTGCCGGTGAAGCTCATGGGGTTCTCCTGGTTGGGTGGTGCAGGGATCGGAAGCGGAACGGGGTGTTACTTCGTGCGGCGCAGCCGCAGGTACGCGAGCAGGTCACGCCGGTCGCCGGTGGCGCGGGCCTGCTGCGCCGCGTGCTCCACGGTCGGGAGGGTGCCCGGGCCGTGGGCGGGGTCGTCCACGCGCGGCCCCATCACCGATGCGGCCGGCGCGTGCGTGTGGAAGAGGTAGGGCTTGCGGCGTCGCAGCTCGTCGACCGCCTTCCGCGGGTCGGGCGTCTCCATCGACGCCAGCGCCGCCTCCGCGAGCGTGCGGGCCGCGTCGAGGTCGTCCGCCCCCGCGTCCGCCAGCACCGCGTCGAGCCGCGTCCGCCGCTCGAGCGTCTCCAGCCGGTCCCGCGAGTCGCCGAGCTGCCGGCGGAGATCCTCCACCTCCTGCGACTGCGCCGCGAGCTGCGCCTCGGCCTGCTGCGCCCGCTTGCGGTAACGGATCGCCTCGGTGACCGGGACGAGCCGATCGGGCGCGTCGGATGCGGGAACGGTCGTTGCAGTGAGTTCGGTGTTCTGATCGGGCATGGG
>CAZKRE010000053.1:0-11179 GCA_964555075.1 uncultured Phycisphaeraceae bacterium | reverse complement strand
CAGGACTCAGGACTCCGGGCCGACGCTCTCGACGCAGTCGGCGTATCCCAGCTCACTGAGCACCTGCTCCCGCGGGACGCCCAGCGCGAGCTTCCGCTGCGCGTTGACCAGCGCCTGCGTCTCGCCCGCGGGCAGCGGGTCGGGCCAGTCGAACCGGACGCGGCGCTCGTCGGGCGTGTTGGGCAGCAGGCCGTAGACGTCGGCCGCGTGGAGCACGAGCTCGCACACCCGCGCGAGCCCCGCGCCGTAGGTCACCCGCTTCTTCTGCGTCTTCGCGAGCAGGCCCATGAGCGTGATCCGCAGCGCGTTCTCGCTCGTGAGGTTGCCCACCTTGTCCCGCAGGATGCCCGCCGCCACGGGCGTCACGCCGCTGCACTTGTCCAGCGCCTCGCGGACCTCCTGGATGTGGTCCCGCTCGCCCGGGCTGTCGGCGTCGCCGCCGAACTCCTCGATGTGCGCCGCGAGGTTGTCCGTCGACCACATCTGCCCCGGGCCGACCGGCCGCTCCTCGAACGCCTCGATCCCCTTGCCCAGGTACATCTTGAAGCTCTGGAACGTCACCCGGTTCGCCCGGTCCGACAGCCGCGTGTTCAGCTCGTCCTGCAGCGGGATGAGCGGCTCGACCTCCGACAGCCCCTCGTAGGCGAACGGCTGGGGCAGGTTCTGGATGTGGACCACCGGCACGCGGCCCAGGCGGTTGATGCCCGTCTCCACGAGCTGCCGCCGCTCCGCGAGCCCGCGGTTCACCCCGACGTACTCCGCGTAGTGCCGCGCGGTGTAGAGCCGGGTGCGGACCGTCGTCCCCCGCCGCAGCCCCCGCGCGTCGCCCCCCAGCACGCGCTGCCGCACCCGCGCGAGCAGCGAATCCTCCTCGAGCTCGTCCGTCGGTTGCGTGCAGTGGATGAGGTAGGCGTCGAGCCGGCGGTAGTCGTCGTTCGCCAGCAGCGGCACCGCCCGCGGCGCCTCGACGAGCTCGAGCGCGATCGCCGCGGCGGCCTCGGCCGGGTCGTCCGTCGCGCGGAGCCGCGACTCATCCACCCCGACCAGCACGTCGACGTGCCCGTACACGCTGCCCAGCAGGCCCAGGTCCTGGAGGAACCCAACCCCGCCGGCACGCTCGAAGACCGCGTGGAGCAGCGCCTCCAGCGCCGCCGCGCGCTCGGGTGGCGCCGAGGTGCATCGCAGCGACGGCGCCCGGCCGAACATGAAGTCCACCAGCGCGTGGACCCGCCAGGCGATATCGTTCTCGATCACCCGCTCGCGGTGGTGGCCCAGCCGCTGCCCCGTCGCCGGATCGACGCAGCGCAGCCGCGGGGGCAGGCCCAGCGCCTGAGCCGGCGCCGGCCCGTGGATGTCGTCGATCGTCGGGTTGCGGTAGTAGGCCCACAACCGCTGGAGCCGTGGCAGCGTCCGGCAGACGTGCTCGGTCAGCAGCGCGTCGATGAGCGCTTCTCGGGGACGGGCGTGCGGCTGGCGGGGCGGGCTGGCGACCATGCGTGCGGCTCCGGGGGGCGGGACTGCCCCACACCCATGGCCGCTGACCAGCGTTTGAGGGCGCACGTGCCCGGCCGATCCCCGAAAAACGCGTCTAAGGACCGTTGCGACAAGCGGTAAAGGAATCTGCGGAATCCAAACAGAAGCCGTACAAAAGTCCGAGGGATGAGCGCGCGCGGGTGGTGACGCTGTGGCTTGCGAATTGGTTGCCCTGATGATTTAATGAGCGGTCTATGGACCGGGCTGAACAAGAATTAATCATTCTGGAGCGCATCAGCCAGATTCTCGGCGGGTCGCTCGATCTCAACGACGCCTTCCAGCGGGCCATGACCGTCCTGAGCGAGCGGCTGGGGGTTCAGCGCGCCGCCCTCGTGCTCCGCGACCTCACCACCGACACCCTCCGCACCATCGCCTCCGTCGGGCTCACCCGCGCCGAGCAGGAGCGTGGCCGCTACGCCTTGGGCGAGGGCATCACCGGCCGAGTGCTCCAGACCGGCGTGCCCGCCGTCCTCCCCGACATCCGCAAGCAGCCCGAGTTCCTCAACCGCACCGGCAGCCGCAACCTCCACACCGAAGACCCCCCGGCCGCGGGCGGGCAGCCGCTGTCGTTCGTCTGCGTCCCCGTTCGCGACGGCGACGAACTCGTCGGCACGATCTCCATCGACAAGGCGTTCGAGAGCCAGGCGATCCTCGACGCCGACGCCCGGCTGATCCAGATCCTCGCCGGGCTCTTCGCCCAGGCCATCCGCCTGCACCAGGCGCTGCGGCGGGAGAAGGACGAGCTGCTCGCGGAGAACCAGCAGCTCAAGGACAACCTCCGCACCAAGTACCGCTTCGACAACATCATCGGCTCCAGCCCGGTGATGCTCGACGTGCTCGCCACCGTCGGCCAGGTCGCCCCCAGCCGCGCGACCGTGCTGCTCCTCGGCGAGACCGGCTGCGGCAAGGAGATGATCGCCAAGGCGATCCACTTCAACTCCCCCCGTCGCGACAAGCCGCTCGTCAAGGTCAACTGCGGCGCACTCTCGCCCCAGCTCCTCGAGTCCGAACTCTTCGGGCACGTCAAGGGCGCGTTCACCGGCGCCGTCAAGGACAAGGTCGGCCGCTTCGAAGCCGCCGACGGCGGGACGCTCTTCCTCGACGAGGTCGGCACGCTCGACATGCAGCTTCAGGTCAAGCTCCTCCGCGTCCTCCAGGAACGCGAGCTCGAACGCGTCGGCGACCACCACACCGTCAAGGTCGACGTCCGCGTCATCGCCGCCACCAACCTCGACCTCGAGGAGGAGGTCCGCAAGGGCAACTTCCGCGAGGACCTCTACTACCGGCTCAACGTCGTCACCCTCCTCCTCCCGCCGCTCCGCGCACGGCGCGAGGACATCCCCCGGCTCATCGACTTCTTCCTCGACAAGTACAACCGCGAAAACGGCCGCGAACTCCGCAGGATCTCCCGCGATGTGCTCGGCACGCTGCTGCGATACCCCTGGCCGGGCAACGTCCGCGAGCTGGAAAACACCGTCGAGCGAGCCGTCGTCCTCGGCAGCGGCGAGGACTTCACCGAGGACCTCCTGCCCCTGGCGATCCGCATGTACGCCCAGCAGACCCGCGGCGACACCGCCGACGAGTCCATCGAAGCCCTCACCGCCAAGCTCGCCGAGTACGCCATCAAGCAGTACAGCGTCTACGACGGCAAGGTCTACGACCTGGTCATCCACGAGGTCGAGCGGCAGCTCCTCCGCGAGGCGCTGGCGTACAACGACGGCGTCAAGACCCGCACCGCCGACTTCCTGGGCATCAACCGCAACACGCTCAACAAAAAGGTCAAGGACCTCGGCATCGAGCCGGGAGAGTAGCCGCCCCCACCCCGGCCCTGAGCCCCGCGCAGGGTCGGGTCTTACGCGCAGGCGAGCCGTGACCCGCCCCTTCGCCGAGCCTCAGGGCCGGCGTGCGTGACTTCAGTAGCTGTTCCGCTTCCGCAGCGGGACGGCATCCAGGTCGATCGACGCGAGGAGTCGCGCGACCCGTTCGCCGGTGCGCCCGTCGCCGTAGGGGTGCGTCGAAGACGACAGGTCGAGCGACAGCGCCTCCGCGAGCGCGGTACGAACGTTCGCCTCGCCGTAGTCGCAGTCGACCACGTTCGCCCCTCGCTCCCGGCCGGCCTGGCGCGGCCCGATGTTCACGCACGGCACGCGCAGCGCCGCCGCCTCGATGAGCCCCGCCGACGAGTTGCCCACGATCGCGCGCGCGCCGCGGAGCAGCGCGAGGAACGCGTGCCGCGGCAGATGATCCACCACCTCGCCCGCTTCCTCCTTCAATCCGGCAAGCAGGCCGTCGCGGCCCGCGTCATGGTTCGGCGCGAGCACGAGCAGGCGCCGCCCGCGCATCGCCGCCACCGTCTGCCTCGCCCACGCCCGCTCCTGCTCATCGCCCGCCCCGATCGGGTGCTGCATCACGATGACCTCTGGCGCTTCTTCCCCCTCTCCCCCTTGGGGAGAGGGCCGGGGTGAGGGGCGAGCGTCACCGGCCGCCGGCTCGCACAAGCGTCGCGGGGTGAGGCCGCCTCTCACCGTCGCCCTCGCCCTGTCCCCATCGGCGAGAGGGGGTGCGGCGTCCAGCCCGTCGACCGCCGGCGAGCCGACGTTCCACACGAACCGCTCGTCCTCCCCCATGCGGAGGATGCGCTCCCGGCTGCCCGCGGTCGCCGGGAAGTGCAGGTGGGCGAGCTTGGTGACCGCGTGCCGCATCGCCTCGTCGGCGACGCCCTCCGCCCGGTCCCCGCCGTGGATGTGCGCCACCCGCGTCCCGCCGATGCTCGCCGCGCTCGCCGCGGCGAACGCCTCGACGCGGTCGCCGAGCACCAGCACCACGTCCGGCCGGATACGCTCGAAAAGCCCGGCAAATCCCTCCATCCCCCGCCCCACCGCCCGGGCGTCGTTCGCGCGCGTCCGCGCTTCGTCGGCGTGCTGCATCCGGACGCGGGCGTCGATCCGGAACCCCGCGGCCCCGATGTCCTCCCACGTCCCGCCGACGAGGTGCGTGCCCGTGACGACGGTGGTCAACCGCAGCGCCGGGGTCGCGGCGATCGCGCGCATGACGGGCGTCAGCAGGCCGAACTCGGCCCGGGTGCCGGTGACGACGGCGATGTTGCGCAGGCCGGGGGGTTGCATCCTCACGCCGTCAGCCGCGGCGTCTGGGCCGCGATCCGCTTTCGCAGCAGCGCCTCCGCGACGTGCAGGTCGATCTCGCAGTCGACGTCGACGACCGCGCCGGGCTCGGTGACGATCGCGCGGCGGTCATCCCCGAGGAACGCGTGCGGCTCGCCCTCGCGGACGGTGAAGAGCGACGCGCGGGTGACGGCGATGATCCCGCCGTCGAGCATGTACGCGGGGGGCAGGTCCTGCCGGCGGAAGACCTGGTTCGGCTGGTAGTTCTCGAGCGAATCGCCCGCCGATCCGCCGAGCCGGCGCATCCAGAACGGGTGCATCTTCCCGACGGGGCAAACGCTCTGGACGCTGTCGCAGCCGGTGGCGGTGAGCTTGTCGAGCGCCGCGTCGATGAGCCCCCCGGGGCGCACCGGGACGTTGCCGTAGAGGATCACGACCTGTTCGTACGCCCCGCCGAGCGACTCAACCGCGTGGCGCACGGCCGCATCGACCGTCGCGGAATCGTTCGCGAGGTCGGGCGGACGCATGACGGCACTCACGCCCCGCCGGGCCGCGACCTCCGCGAGGTGCGCCCCGTCGGTCGACAGCACGATCCGATCCACCCGCGTCGACGCGAGCGCGTGATCGAGCGTCCAGTCGAGCATCGACCGCCCCGCGACGACGAGCCCGTTCTTCCCCGGCAGCCCCTTGCTCCCGGCCCGCGCCAGGACGACGCAGAGGGACGCACGTCGGGCAGACTCAATGTGCGGTGGTTTCATGACGAGCATCTCCATCCCCTCTCCATCGTCCATCCCCCATCCCCCATCCCACATCCGACATCCCCCACCCCTCATCCCCGGTGCCAGTCGCTGCACTGGCCGCAGAGCGTCGGGTCGGTGGGCGTGCCCGCGAGCTGCCCCTCCCGCACGTCCTCGGCACGCGCGGCGATGTCCGCCAGCGGCTCGATCGTCGCGTCGCCCAGCGGCGCCAGGCCCAGCCAGTCCCCGTCGCACCCCGCGACGAGCCCGCTGCTCAGGATCGTCAGCCGCCGACCGAGCTGTCGGCACGCCTCCGCGGCCGCACCCGCCCGCCGCGGCGGCGCCATCGGCACCGGGCTCTGGTCCGGCATCAGCGGCACCGGCCCGCAGCCGCACCGCGCCCGCTCGATCACCGCGTGCCCCGCGTAGTGCGTCCACTTGTCGAAGAACGTCTCCATCTCCGGCAGCGTCTCCACCGTCTTCACCATCCGCGGCAGCACCCACGGCAAGCCCAGCGCCCCGTCCCCCGACACGCGGCGGCGGTTCCGCTCGTTGAGCAGCCGCTCGAGGTTGCGGATCACCTCCCCGAAACGGTCCGCCCCCATCACGCGGTGGTACGTCGCCGCCGTGTCCGCGTTGAGCCGGACCGTGATCAGGTCGATCGGCAGGTCGAGCAGGCGGTCGATCGTCGACGGGTCTCCGAGCAGGTCGGTCTCGATGCCGACGCTCGTGACGCCCGCGCGGGCCGCCGCGAGAACGATCTGGTCCCAACGCGGGTGGAGCATCGCGTCCCCGCCCGCCGGGCCGCCCAGGAGCAGGCAACTGTCGGGCATCTCCGCGATCTCCTCGACGAGCCCGGCGGCGAGGTCGAGGTCGTGGTCCGGCCGGTCGAACGTGGCGTGGCCGTGCGGCGTGATCGGCCCGCTCACTTCGCGCCGCGGCGTGGCTTCGAGCGAGATGAACGACGGCAGCAGCCGGCGGAGCCCGCCCCGCGCGTGCCCGGCGGCCGCGACCACGGCGCGGGAGTCCGCGTCCGCGAGCCCGCCGCCCAGCCCCGCCGCGACCGCCCGCAGCAGCGCCACGCCCCGGGGCGTGTCGTAGATGAACCGCTCGGCGCAGTCGCGCACCGCGGCGTCCACCGCGATGCACGGGTCGCGACCGATCGGGTCCGCCGCGGGCGCGGTGGGCACGTAGCCGAGCATCGTGGCGAACGACGCGTGGCTGCCGGGCGTCGCCATCGCGTCGAGGAGGTCCGCCCGGATCGCGATGCCGCACAGCCCCGGCGGCGCCTGCGTGAACACGAGCTTGTAGCCGGCGGGCTGCTCCAGGTGGCGCGCCAGCACGGCGGAGGCCAGCTCGGGATCGAAGAGGCACCAGTCGGCGCGGACGACAAAGGCGGACGGGTGCTCGACCCCGGCCGGCGCGTGGGCGCGGAGGGCGCGGGCGAGCGGCGCCGCGGGCAGGAGCTCGTCGAAGCAGGTCGCCCCCCCGAGCCCGCCCCGCCACGCGTGGGGCGCCCACTTGCGCGCCGCGACCCACCGCGGGGTGTGCGCATCCTCGAGCCCGTTCTCGTCCGCATGCGCCGCGATCGGCACCTCGACGTTCGCCCGGCGGAGCAGCGCCAGCGGGTCCTGCCCCGCGGGGTGGACGAGCACGATCTTCGCCACCCCCGCGACGCGCGCCGCGCGGCGGACGGTGTGCTCGAGCACCGACGCCGAGCCGAGGCGGTCGCTCAGCCACGCCGGCTGCCCCAGGCGGCCGCGACGCAGGTCGGTCGGGATGAGGCAGATGGCGGTCATCGTGTTGCCTCTTGCATCGCGAGCCCTGAGTCAGCCGACGTGACGCCCGCTCCCGACGCGGGACTCAAGACGCCAGACTCAGGACTCGCCACAAGCCGTGCCTTCACGCGCTGCCGGGCGCTATGCAGGACCCGCAGCGTCTCCTCGCACGCCTCCTCCAGCCACTTCATGTTCTCGAGGTCACGGTCGATCTGCTCCGCCTGTCGATCCTCCGGCGTCGTCCCCGCCGCGGCGTTCGCGATCACCCGGTCGTTCTTCACCCGCTTGAACGTCCCGATCACGTTGAGCCCGCTCACCAGGTCGAACGCCGTCTTCAGCTCCCCGTTCACCCGCCGCGTGTGCTGGTCGAGCTTCGCGAACAGCTCCCGCATCCGCGCCCGGTCCCGCCGGTGCTCGCTCATCCGCGTCAGCAGGTCCGCCGCGTCGCGGCAGGTCCGCTTGAGGATCTCCGTCTCCCGCACCCGCTTCGTGAGCAGCTCCGCCGTGCGCGCCAGCCGGGACGCGTCGAGGCCGCACCCGGCGCGGGGCAGCGGCGGCACCGGCCTCGTCGCGTGCGCCGCCAGCGCGTCCCGCAGCGTCATCCGCGTCGTGTGCCGCTTGGGCAGCCCACCCTCCGTCGCGTCGATCACCACCCCGCCCGCCGCCTCCGCCGCCGCGAAGTCCCGCTCGAACTGCTTGAGGTACGTGATCATCTGCTCGTCGGAGTAGCACGGCCGGCCGTGGATGTCCGTGAGCTTCTGCAGGTGGTTCTTGTGCCGCGCCACCCGCTGCCACTCCATCATCTCGACCGTGTTGAACGGGCCGAGCTCGCACGCCCACACGCGGTGGATCGCCGTCCCCGGCGCGTAGTAGAGCCCGTCGCTGAACCCCAGGTCCTGCCCGATGAGGATGATCGGCCCGCAGCCCAGGTACTGCGCGAGGTAGAACGACAGGTGCGCGACGGTCGCGCCGCCCGGGATCGGCCTCGTGTGCCGCCCGCCCAGGTCGCCCAGCAAGAGGTCATTGAACCCGCTCGTGGTCGTGCGGATCGCGCCGGGGAACGCGTCGAGGATCGCGGGGTGCGCCTTGGGCTCGGCGACGAGCGTCGTGTCCGCGACGTCCGCCGCGGTGACACCCTCGTAGAACCGCCTGGAAATGTCGCTGTAGTCGAGCGCGGTGACGAAGTCCGGCCGGATGCCCCGGTCCAGCAGCGGCTGGAGCGTCGTCTGCGCGGCGATGACCACCACGTTCCTCCGCACCGCCGGGTCGCGCAGGAGGTCCACATTCTTCACCAGGCTCGGGCCCGCGCCGACGCACACGGCCGGGTAGCCCCGCGCAGCGTCGAAGAGCTCGTCCGTCGTCGGGCCCGCGGCGTAGCGGTCGAGGTTGCTCGCGGAGTTGAAGGCCGTCCGCGTCGAGTTCACGAGCGCCGTCGCGACGGTCGTCCGGCAGTAGGCCAGCGTCTCGGTGAGGTCGTTCCCGAAGCGGGCGACGCGGTCGGGGTGAAGCTGCCGTGTCGGCGGGTGGGTGACGAGCCGCGTGCCTTGCGTGACCAGCCCCGCGTGCCGCTCGACCCGCGCCAGCAGCGCCGCCCGGTCCGGCTCGCCGGTGAGGAAGACCTGGTGCCCCTGCCCGATCCAGCCGGTGTGGTCGATGCGCTCCATCGCGGCGCGGAGCAGCGCCTCGTCCGGCTCGTAGATCACCAGCAGCCCGCCGAACCCCAGCCGGGGCGCGGCCTCCGCGGCGTGGTACCCGAGCCCGAACCCCAGCAGCGCGACGCACGCCGTCTGCTCATACGCGACCCCGGCGAGCAGCTTCTTCGCCTCCGCCACCGGCTCGTACCGCGACGCCAGCGCGAGCGACCGCCCGTCGGGCGCGGTCACCGATGCCGACAGCGGCCCCGCCTTCGACGGCTGCCATTGCAGCGCCGCCGGCTCCACCGCCCGCAGGCGCTCCGCCAGCACGGGGTCCACCCGCGCGAGGGCCGATAAGTTTGCCGCCAGCACATCCATGCGCACCGACCTTATCGGGCCGAGCGCCGCGCGGGCTTGAACGGCGATAGCCCGGGCGGTCAGAGGGAACGCGGATGAACGCGGATAACGACGCGGATGCAACGCGATCGATCCTCACCATCCGGATCTGATCCGCGTCCGTATCCGCGTTGATCTGCGTTCAATCCCGGCGTCGATTGGACAGGAGCTAGAACTGCCGCAGGAACCGCACGTCGTTCTCGAAGAGCAGCCGAATATCCGGGATGCCGTACTTCCGCATCGCCAGCCGTTCGATGCCCAGCCCGAACGCGAACCCGGACCACTCCTCCGGGTCGATGCCCACCTGCGCAAACACCGCCGGGTCCACCATCCCGCACCCGCCGATCTCCATCCACTGCATCTTGCCCTGCAGCTCGATCTTCACGTACAGCTCGGCCGAGGGCTCGGTGAACGGGAAGTAGCTCGGGACGAGCTTCACGTCCGCCTCCGCGCCGAACATCGCGCGGGCGAACTGGATCAGCGTCGTCTTCAGGTCCACCATGCTCACGCGCTTGTCGACGTACAGCCCCTCGACCTGGTGGAACATCGAGAAGTGCGTCGCGTCGTGCTCGTCCGGGCGGTACACCCGCCCCGTCGCGATCACGCGGATCGGCGGCGGCTGCGACTCCATCACCCGCACCTGGATCGTCGACGTCTGCGACCGCAGCATCCGCAGCCCCGCCCCGCTCGACCCCCCGAGGAACTGCTTCGGGTCCAGGTAGAAGTTGTCCAACGGGTCCCGCGCCGGGTGGGACTCGGGGATGTTCAGCGCCACGAAGTTGTGCCACTCGTCCTCGAGCTCCGGGCCCGTCGCCACCGAGAACCCCATCCGCCCGAACACCTCGACCAGCTCGTCGATCGTCTGCGTGATGATGTGCGACCGCCCCATCCGCGGCGGCGTGCCCGGCTCCGTCACGTCCACCCGCGGCCCCCCCGCCGCCTGCGGCTTCGCGGAACCCAACGCCGCCTGCTTCTCCGCAAACGCCGCTTCCACCGCCCCCTTCACCGCGTTCGCCCGCGCGCCGAAGTCACGCTTCTGCTCCTTCGGCACGTCCTTGATCAGGCCCATCAGCCCCTTCAGCGAGCCCTTGGACCCCAGGTACTTCACGCGGAACGCCTCCAGACCCGCCGCGGAATCCACCGCGCCCAGCTCCGCGCCCGCCTGCCGCTCCAACTCGTCGATGCGCTCCATCATGAGGCGAACAGCATAGCCGCGCCGCCCGCAGCCGACAGACGCCGCGCCCCCTCACCCCCGCACCACCCGGTAGTCCAGCTCGACGTCGTCCCCCACGCGCTCGTGCCCCACCAGCTCCAGCGCCCGCCCGTCCGCGATCCGCTCCCGCGCCCCGCCGCGCACCGGGTCCAGCCCCGCCGGGTCGCCCAGCACCTTCGGCGCCACGTACACCAGCAGCCGATCGATCAGCTCCTGCTCCAGCAGCGTGCCGATCAATCCCGCCCCACCCTCGACGAGCACGTTCGTCGCCCCGTGCTCGACCGCCAGGTGTCGCAGCAGCGGCCGCAGGTCCAGGGCGTCCCCCCGCCACGCCGTCAGCGGCAGCACCTCGATCCCCCGCTCCCGCCACGCCAGCACCAGCGGACCGCTCGCGTCCACCGCCGACTCCTCCGCCGCCAGCAACACCGGCGGGCCGTCCCCCAGCAGCCGCGCGTCCGGCGGGATCCGCAGCCGCGGGTCCACCACCACCCGCCTCGCCACCCGACGCACCTCCACCCCCCGCGCCGTGAGCGCCGGGTCGTCCGCCGCCACCGTCCCCACCCCCACCACGATCGCGTCCACCCGCGCCCGCAGCTCGTGCACCCGCAGCCGCGAACCCTCCCCGCTGATCCATCGCGAGTCCCCCGTCAACGTCGCGATCTTCCCGTCCAGCGTCTGCGCCCACTTCGCGATCACCCACGGCAGCTCGCCCCCCGTCGCCACCCGCTTCAGAAACGGCTCATTCAACCGCCTCGCCTCATCCCCC
>CAZKRE010000052.1:8802-18572 GCA_964555075.1 uncultured Phycisphaeraceae bacterium | reverse complement strand
GAGGTGACTTCGCGGCCGCCCTCACCCGCCTCGCTCCGCTCGGCACCCTCTCCCGACGCGGCTAAAGCCGCTGGGAGAGGGAGCTAAGGCGATCGCCGCTGAAACAAGTGTCGGGAGGTGAGCCGGGAGAGCGCGGGGTGCGGGCGGCCCCAAGCGTCGCCTCGCCGCCTGCCACCGGTGCCCGCGACGTTACGATGTCGGCGGCTTATCGAGGGGAACCCATGACCCGCCCCGTCACGCCCACCACCCGCGGCCCCGCCATCCCGATCACCATCGCCCTCGTCGCCGGCATCGTCGCGGCGGCGCTGATGTACGTCGCCACCGGGCCGCTGCGCCTCGGCCAGGCGACGCCGCTGCTGTTGCCCGGGCCGCTCGTCGGGCTCGCGGTGCGACTGACCACCGGCGGGGTGTCGAAGCCGACCGCCGGCATCGTCTGCGCCATCGCCTGCGCCGCCGCGATCGCCGGCTTCCTCGCGGGCGACGCCGCCGTCTGGGACCCCTTCCTCCTCGCCCCCGCCCTCCGCCGCCTCTTCGGCACCATCACCGGCGCCCTGCTGCTGGCGTTCACCACCTACCTCGCGTTCATCATCGCCCACCGCTACGGCTGACCCCGCCTCAGCGCTGTCGGATACCGCGACCGATCATCATCATCAGCCTGTGACGGGGCCACACCCCCCCGACCGCCGCGACCGGGCGCCTCGGGTTCGCGCGCGGCCACTATCATGCTCCCGTGCCCACGCCGCCGCCTTTCAACCTCGCCATCGAGACCTCCGGCCGGGCGGGGTCCATCGCGCTGGGGCGCGGCGGTGAGCTGCTCGGCGTCGCGCCACTCGGCGAGCCGCGGCGGCACAACCTGGGGCTCATGCCCGCGGTCGACGCGCTCTGCCGGGAGCACGGCGTGAAGCCCAACGAACTCGACGAGGTGTATGTCTCGCTCGGGCCCGGGTCGTTCACCGGGCTCCGCGTCGGCATCACGACCGCGAAGATGCTCGCCCTCGCGACGGGCGCCCGGGTCGTCGGCGTGCCGACGCTCGACACCCTCGCCGAGGCGGCCGCGCCGGGCGCGGTGGCCGTGGGGCTCAACTTCAAGCGGGGCACGCTCTACTCGGCCGCGTACGAACGAGGCGAGCGGGTGCTGGACCCCGCGCTGCGGACGCTGGAGGGGCTGCTCGCGGCGGCGCCCCGCCCGGTGTCGCTGATCGCGGAGAAGCTGCCGCCGGACGCCGCGCTGCCCGACGGGGTGACGCTGCTGCCGCCGGAGGCCGCGACGGCACGGGCGGAGGTGCTCTGGCGGCTGGGGCGGCGGCTCGCGGGCGAGGGGCGGTTCACCGACGCGGCAGACCTGTCGCCCCTCTACGTCCGGGAGCCCGAGGCGGTGACGCTCTGGAACGAACGCCACGGGGACGCGCCGCGACCGTAAACGAGTCGCGATCGTAAGGGAGCGGAGATCGGGCGCCCGGTCCCTCACGGTCGCGGCTCGTGATCGCGGCTCGTGGTCGCGACGCGGAACGTCTACGATGTCCCGATGCTCCCCCGAATCGTCATCGTCGGCCGGCCCAACGTCGGCAAGTCCAGCCTGCTCAACACCCTCGCCGGGCGGAAGGTCAGCATCGTCGACCCGACCGCGGGCGTGACGCGCGACCGCATCGCCACCACCGCCGAGATCCCGCCCGAGTTCAAGGGCGGCGAGTCGACGTTCGTCGAGGTCATCGACACGGGCGGTTACGGCATCGAGGACGTGCAGAACCTGACGGCCGACGTCGAGCGGCAGATCGCGATGGGCATCGCCCAGGCGGACCTGATCCTGTTCCTGGTCGACGCGCAGTCGGGCATCGTCGCCCTCGACCGGGCCGTCGCCAAGGTGCTGCGGAACTCGGGGATCGGGGGCAAGGGTTCCGGCGGCGGCAAGCCGGTGATCCTCGTGTCGAACAAGGTGGACGGCTCGCAGCTCGAGGCCGGGGCGTACGAGGCGATGGAACTGGGCTTCGGCGAGCCGCTGATGATCTCCGCGGTGACCAAGCACAACCTCGACCACCTCTACGACCGCATCCGCGAGACGTTCAAAGGCTGGACGCCGCCCGAGGGGCAGACGGCGGAGACCCCGCACCGGGGCATCCTCGTCGCGATCGTCGGCAAGCGCAACGCCGGCAAGAGCACGCTCGTCAACGCCTTCGCCGGCGAGCAGCGGGTGATCGTCAGCGAGCAGGAAGGCACGACCCGCGACAGCATCGACGTCCGCTTCGAGGTCGAGGCCGGCCGGGGCGGCGGGGAGAAGCACGTCTTCACCGCCATCGACACGGCCGGGCTGCGGAAGCGCAAGAGCGTCGCGGGCGACATCGAGTATTACTCGATGCACCGCGCGCTGCGGAGCGTGCGGCGGGCGGACGTGTGCATCCTCGTGGTCGACGCGACGGTGCCGCTGTCGCAGGTGGACCACCAGCTCGTCGCCGAGATCCTGCGGCACCATCGGCCGGTGGCGATCGCGGTGAACAAGTGGGACCTCATCGGCGAGAAGAGCACGCAGGAGGCCTACGCCGAGTACCTCGAGAAGGAGCTCAAGCAGCTCAACTTCGTGCCCATCGTCTTCATCAGCGCCCAGGCGGCGGAGGGCATGCGCGACCTGCTGGGGATCGCGCTGAACCTGTACGAGCAGTCGCACCACCGGGTCTCGACGTCGGAGCTGAACCAGGCGCTCGAGGAGATCATGGCCGGCCGGGTCCCGCCCGCCAAGCGGGGCAAGCGGGCGAAGATCTACTACGCGACCCAGCTGGACGTGAACCCGCCGACGATCGGGCTGTTCGTCAACAACCCCGAGCTTTTCGACCACAACTACCAGTTGTTCCTCGTGAACCGGTTCCGCGACCTGCTGCCGTTCGCGGAGGTCCCGATCAAGCTGCTGATCCGGGGCAAGGACCGCTCGCCGGAGAAGGCTTAGCCGCGCTCGGGGAGGCCGCCACGGCTTGACCCCACGTCTCGCGGGCGACCCCGGGGGCGGGGCCGCTGCTCGCGCACGTTCGCGGGCCGCGGGTGCCGGTTGACGCGGCCGGGCCGCGCGGTACGATCTTTATTGAGAATCCATTCTCACATGGAACGACGCACCCCCCAGCGTGATGCGATTCGGCAGGCGGTCGAGAAGGCCGACCGGCCGCTGTCGCCGCAGGAGATCCTCGACGCCGCGGGCGCCGAGGTGCGGGGCCTGGGGATCGCGACCGTGTACCGCGCCGTGAAGGCGGGCGTGGACGAGGGGTGGCTCAAGCCGGTCGACCTGCCCGGCGGGCCGACGCGGTACGAGCCCGCGGGCAAGCAGCACCACCACCACTTCGAGTGCGTCCGCTGCCACCGCGTCTTCGACCTCGACGGCTGCCCCGGCAACCTCAACCAGCTCCTCCCCGCCGGCTTCACGCTCGAGGATCACGAGGTCCTTCTCTTCGGCCACTGCGACACCTGCACCGCCGCGTGACCCCATGCCAGCCCGCAGCGCCACAACCCGGATCGCCGCCGCCCTGCCGATCGCGCTGATCGGGCTCCTGCTCTTCTACGTCAGCGGCGCGGCCCTGCTGGCGCACCGCGCCGTCGCCCACCCCGCGCCCGTGGCGACGCCCGCCACCGCGGACCACCCGCACGCCCCCGCCGACCACTCCCGCTCCTGCGACGTGGACCACATGCTGCACGGCATCGTCGCGTCGGCCCCGCCGGCGGCGGCGCTCCCGCCGGTTGCCGTCGTCGTCGCACGATCCGTCCCCGAAGCCGCGCGGATCGTCCCGGTCCGCGCCCCCCTCCACCTCCGCAGCCGCGCGCCGCCCGCGGCCTGAACCCTCTCCAGACCCCGTTGCCCGTGCCCGAAGAGGCCGCGCTCCCGCGCGGCCGATGCACCCTCACCGGAGGCCGCCATGCGCCGCCACCGAGCCTTTACGCTCATCGAACTCCTCGTTGTGATCAGCATCATCGCGCTGCTGATCGGGATCCTCCTCCCCGCCCTCGCCTCGGCCCGTGAACGGTCGCGGGCGGCGGTCTGCCTCAGCAACATGCGGCAGATGGGGATCGCGCTCGTGGCCTACGCCAACGACAACCGTTTCGACATGCCCCCGCCCAGGCTGGGTCACGGGGCGGTGAGTCACGGCCATGAACAAGGGAGCTGGTTCTTCCTGCTCGACAGCTACGCCAACAACCGGCTGCTGCCGCGCTGCCCCAGCGATGAAAGCCCCTACTGGACCCAGTCCCACCCGGCGACCGGCCGGATGCGACGCGTCAGCTACGGGACCAACTACTACCTCAGCGGCCAGGTGCCCAACCGGGAGCACTGCTCCAACCTCGACCGCATCACCCGCCCCACCGACACGATCTACGCCCTCGAACTGGCGGAGGAAGGCGAGTTCGCCACCTCCGACCACTGCCACAACGAGCGCTGGGGGATGTGGGCCACCTCGCCGGAAGCCCTCCGCGCCGCGATCGGCGAGCACGTGCCGCTCGATCGCCACCACGAAACCCTCAACTGGTCGTTCCTCGACGGCCACGCCGCGGCCCTGCGCCCGGAAGACACCGTCCGCCTCGGCCCGGGCGCGAGCCTCCCGCTGACGCCCGCCATGTTCACCGTCAACAAGCACGACCCCTTCGTCGCCCGCTGAGGCACGAAGGGGCACAGGAGAACCCACCATGCAGACCGCCCACGCCCTCACCGCGCTCGTCTTCGCCCTCGGCCTCGCGGCGCCCGCCACCGCCCACGACGACCACGGCGACATCACCGTCGGCCGCACCGGCATCACCCAGCCCACCGCCACGCGGCTCGCCATCGAAGCCGACCTGGACAGCCCGGTGTTCCTCGCGCCCGCCTCCGGCCTCGCCGCGGGCTGGACCTCCGGACACCCCGGCTTCAACGCCCTGGCCGGCGACGAACCGGACGAACGCTTCTGGACGCTCGCGAGCGGCGCCCAGGTCCGGCTCGAGGTGGTGTCGATCAGCGGCGGGCTCGCCGTCGTCCAGCCGGGCGGCGGCGCCATCGCCGACGCCGCCGGGGAGTCGGTGCTCCTCGGCGGCGCCACCCTCCACGCCCATCCGACGTGGTACGCCCAGGCGTCCACCCTCGGCAGCGGCTGGACCGGAACGCTCACCGCCACCTTCCGCCTCATCGACACCGGCACGACCGGCTACGAAAGCTCCGACCCGTTCACCATGACGTTCACCAACGTCCCCGAGCCCACGGCGGCCATCCTGCTGGGGCTGGGCGCGCTCGGCCTCGTCCGGCGGCGGTAGGCCAGGCAGCCCCCTCTGGACACGACAAGGCCGCGGTGCGCCACGCCCCGCGGCCTTGTTACGTTTGTGGACCGGTCTCTGCCCCGAAGGGGGCCGGGTCGCGGTGGCTTACGCCGCCGCCGTCGACCGCCGCGGCGCCTGGAGGACGTGCTCCACGGTGAATCGGCGAACGCCCGCGGGAAGTTCCCACTCAAACGTGTCGCCCACGCCGTAGCCCAGCACCGCCGCCCCCACCGGCGCAAGGACGGAGATCCGCCCCTCGTCGAAGTCCGCGTCGCGCGGGGCCACCACCGTGAAGGACATCGCCTTCTTCTTGCCCTCCTCACGAATCCGTACCGCCGCGCCCAGGTTCACGACATCGGCGGGCAGCTCGTCGCGGGGCACGACCTCGGCCCGACCGAGTTCCCGACGCAGCAGGGTGATCTCCCGCTCCGACGCGAGGTGCCGCGTCGTGTCGTCGCCAAGGATCGCTTCCAGTTCGCGCAGGTCTTCCTGCGACACGGTGATACGGGTGCTCATGACAGACTCCTGAAGGGCGGGCGCGTCACACGGACCCCGAACCCCGCTCAGCGGGCCGGGGAGATCGGAAAAACCGCAACGCTGCGGGAACGACACAGAACGGAACGAAGACTGAGGCGCAGCGGGAAACCGCTACGCGGGCCGCGCCAGGTACCCGCCGAGGCAACTCAGCTCGTTCCGGGCCTTCTTGTGAAACCGGTGATACATCGCGCGCGCTCCACCTTGATCATAGGCTCGCCGGGCGGGAAGACAAGCCTCAAGAGCAATCCACCCGCCCCGGGCGTGGGCGGTCAGAACGCCTCGCAGGGTTCCGCGCGACCCCGGCCCCCGCCGGCGCGCAGCGAGACGCCCACCGAAGTGGGCGCCTCGTGACGGTCGCGCTGAAGGTGAGCCGCCCCGCCCGGCTCAGGGCTCGAGCAGGCCGTTCTCCTCGAGCATGTCGAGGATCTGGCGGACGCTGTCCTCGACGCTGCACTCGTCGGTCCGGAGTTCGAGCTCCGGCTCCTGGGGCGCCTCGTAAGGATCGTCGATGCCGGTGAAGCCCTTGAGCTCACCCGCGCGGGCCTTCTTGTAGAGGCCCTTGGGGTCGCGCTTCTCCGCCTCCTCGATCGGGCAGTTCACGAAGACCTCGATGAACGGGAGCTTCGCGTCCTCGTGGATCTTCCGGACGTTGTCGCGGTCGGCCTTGTACGGGCTGATGAAGCTGGTGATGGTGATCACGCCGGCGTCGGCGAAGAGCTTCGCCACCTCGCCGATGCGGCGGATGTTCTCCGCCCGGTCCTCCGCCGAGAACCCCAGGTTCTTGTTGAGCCCCATGCGGATGTTGTCGCCGTCGAGCCGGTACGCCGCGTGCCCCTCGTTCACCAGCACCTGCTCGAGCGCCACCGCGATCGTCGACTTGCCGCTCGCCGACAGCCCCGTCATCCAGATCGTGCAGCCCTTCTGCTGCAGCGTCTCCGCCCGCTCGTCGCGGGTGACGTTGCCCTCGTGAAACGTGATGTTCGTCGCTTTCTGCTCTGCCATGGCCCAGTTCCGAGTTACGAGTTTGAGATCCGAGTTCAAAGTTTCGGGTCGGCGATAGTAGCGGAAACGAGGCGGCGGCGTCGCTATAACTCCGGACCTTCAACCCGGATTCCGGAACTTTTTCCCGATGCTCACGCTCCCCGACGGCCTCTTCGCCCCCACCGCCCCGATCTTCGACGCCCTGCCCCTGAGCGACGCGATGCCCCGGCTCGTCGGCCCGGGCGGCGCCGCGCCCGAGCACCTCGCGCTCGTCGAACGGGCCTGCGACCACCCCGAGCTCCGCGCCCGCCCCGAACTCCGCGCCGGGCTCTGGCTCTACGTGGACGAACTCGACCGCAGCCACGCCATCAGCCAGACGATCGAATCGCCCACCGGCTCGTTCTGGCACGCCATCATGCACCGCCGCGAGGGCGACTTCTCCAACGCCAAGTACTGGTACCGCCGCGTCGGCCAACACCCCGCCATGAACCGCATCAGCATCGCGGGCGGCAGCGCCGCCGCGGGCACCGACGCCGCGCGGTACGACCCGGACCGTTTCGTCGACCGCGTCGAAACGGCCCACCACCGCGGCGAAACCCCTCCCGAGCTGCTGAGCCTCCAGCACCGCGAGTGGAAAGCCCTCTTCGAATGGTGCGCCGAACAACCCTGACGCCACTCAACGCCGGCCCCTGAGGAGCCCCGCGACGAAGGGCCGGATCACCCAACCCCTCAGCCCCCTGCTCACCCGCTCACCTGCAGCGCGATGCTGCCGTGCGCCTTGAGCGCCTCGTCCAGACGCGTCAGGTCGCTCTGGTGGATCTTGATCATCCGGTGGGTGTCGGCCCCGACCCGAAGCGTCAGCCCGACGAATCGGCCATCCGGCCGGGCGATCACCGTGGCCTGTTCCGCGTCCAACGACACCTGCCCCTTGTGGTGGTACTTGCAGTACACCAGCCGCTGATCCGTCACGATCAGCCCCGCCAACCCCACGTCCAGGCGGCCGAAGTCCGCGTCGGAGAAGAAGTGCCGCATCACCTCCCGCGGCTGGAACTTGCACCACACCTCGATCCGCTGCCTCGCCTCCTCCGACAGTTCCTGCCACGCGTCGCCGTGCAGCAGCGACACGTCCTGTTCCAGCAGGTGGTACTCCTCGCCGCACACCCCGTTCACCCGCGCCAGCCAGTCCAGCGCGCACGCCGGGTCCGGCATGATCACCTCGCACGTGATCCCCCCGCTCACCCGGTCCCGCGTCCGGCAGTGCAGCGACAGGTGCGAGTACTTCGCCGCCACGTAGTACGGCATCGCGTACGCGAACGGCCGGGGCATCGACTCGATCATCCCCATCACCCGCGCGATCTCCCGCGACGAGTGGTCCACCACCGTCCGGTTCTCGTGCGCGTTCACGATCTGATCCAGCGACTGGCTCGCGCTGCCCAGCAGCCGGTCGATGAACACCAGAGGCCGCGCGATCAGCTTCTCCTGCGTCCGCGTCCCCGAGAACGCGCACCGCACCGGCATCGACGCCCGGAACCCGTCGTGCTTGAGCCACTGCGAGTCGAATGCGAAGTGCACCCCCGCCGCATCCACCTTCTGAACCACCAGGTGCGGCACCCGCTCGTCGACGTGCAGGTTCCGCGGGTACCGCCCCGGGCCATCCCCCCGCTCGTCCGACTCGGGCGCCGCCGCCGTTGCCGCCGCCGCGGCCGGCTCGATCGGCGGCGCCGGCCGGCTCGGCGTCACCGGCTCCGTGATGATCTCGATGTCCGGGTCACCGCTGTCGATGCCCCCCTCCCGCGCCGGGATCGCCGCCCCGCCCGGCACCGCCGGCTGCGACGGGTCACGCACCGGCCAGAGGTGCCGCGACGGCGGACGCACGTGGCTCCTGCCGTTGCCGTCCCGTGGCGACGGCCGCCGCGCGTGCTGCCGCGGCGGCTCCGCCCGCCCGTCCCCCGTCGCCGAGCCGTCCGTGCCGACCCCACCACCCCGGCCGTCCACCCCCGTCGCCACCGGCTGCGGCGTCGCCAGCACCCGCTCATCGCTCTCACGGTCCCGGTCCTCGATCAGGTGCTCGAGGTCCTCCTCGATCCAGCTTGAAACCGTTTCCTCCAGCAGGTCATCCACCTTCGGCACCTGGAAGGTGTAACCACACGCCGGGCACCGGGCTCGATGGCCCGCGGCCTCCGGCGGAACCCGCAACGCGACACGACACCTCTCGCAAGGAATCTCGACCTGCATGTTGCACCCCGCTTGACGTGAATGACCGCCGAACACCTCAAGGGTATCCCTCGGCCCGCGCAGAACCAACTGGAATCTACCCGCAAATCGCCGAACCGCGATCACAGCGCCGCCACGCGATCCACCAGCCACCGCGCAAACGCGTCCTTCGCCATCACCCCCGGCGATTCCCGCCCGCCCCCCGCCGTCAGCAGCGTCGGCGCAATCTCACCCGAATCCATCGTCGCCAGCGGGTTCGCCACGATCGCGTCGACCTGCTTCCGCCGCATCTTCTCCACCGCCCGCGCCTCGAGCGTCGCCTCCTCCTCCAGCGCGAACGCGACCACCCGCTGGTCCGGCCGCTTCGTCGCCGCCACCCCCGCCACCAGGTCGGGCGTCGGCTGCAGCCGCAGCATCACCCCCGCGTCGTCCCCCGCCTCATCCCCCACGCCGCCGGCCCCCTCCTGCCGCGGCATCTTCCCCGCCCGCACCCCGATCGGCCGGTAGTCCGCCACCGCCGCCGCCATCACCAGCGCGTCGCACGCCGGGAAGTGCTCCGCCAGCAGCCGCTCGAGGTCCGCCGTCGTCGTGAACCGCTCCACCCGCACCCACTCGTGCAGCGTCGTCGCCACGAGCACCGGCCCGAGCAGCAGCGTCACCTCGTGCCCCGCCCCCGCCGCCGCCTCCGCCAACGCGATCCCCACCCGACCGCTGCTGCGGTTCGAAATAAACCGAACCTCGTCAATCGGCTCACGCGTCGGACCAGCGGTGATGAGGAAGCGCAT
>CAZKRE010000052.1:0-8702 GCA_964555075.1 uncultured Phycisphaeraceae bacterium | reverse complement strand
CTCAACGCAGCGGCGTCGGCCCAATCGTCACCACCGTCATCTCCCCCGGCGGGTGCGACGCGAGGAACCGGTTCAACGCCCCCAGCGTCACCGCGTCCACCTCCGCACGCACCTCCTCCAGCGACCGCGGCCGGCCGCGGGTGTACTCGTCGTACGCGATCGCCGACGCCCGCGCCCCCGTCGACTCGCCCGACATCACCAGCCGCGACTTCATCCCCACGATCGCCCGCTCGAACTCCCCCGCCGACACCCCCGCCGACAGCTTCCGAAGCTCCGCCTCCATCACGTCGAGCGTCTCCTTCGCCCGCGGCGCCGTCGTCCCCGCGTAGCCCAGCACCGCCCCCCGGTCCTTGTGCCCGGAGTACGCGGCGTACACCGCGTAGCACAGCCCCCGCTTCTCCCGCACCTCCGTGAAGAGCCGCCCCGACATCCCACCCGACAGCACCGCCGCCGCCGCCCGCTGAAGCATGCTCTCCGGGTGCGTCTCGGCAACCGCGTCGTACGCCAACGCGATGTGGACCTGCGCACTCTCCGCCGTCACGTGGTGGACCGTCCGCGGCGGGAGCGCCCCGGGCGTCACCGGCGTGAACCCGCCCCGCCAGTCGCCCGCCAGCCGCTCCACCTCCGCCTTCAGCGCCTCCCACTCGAACCGCCCCGCCACCGCCAGGATCGTCCCCTCCGGCACGCACGACGACCGCCAATATGCCCGCACGTCCCCGAGCGTCATCGCCTCGAGGTCCTCCCGCCTGCCCAGCGGCGATCGGCCGAGCGGGTCGGCGTAGTGTCGCGCCCGCAGTTCGAGCATCGACCGCTCCTGCGGCTCGTCGTCCAGCGAGTCGATCGATTGCAGGCACAGGTCGCGGCTCGGCTCGAACTGATCCTCATCGAGGTTCGGCCGGTACGCCATGTCCAGCAGCAGCGGCAACGCCTCGCGGAGCTTGCTCCCGATCATCGTCGCGCTGAAGCGCAGGTGGTGCGTCTCGACGTCCGTCCCCCGCTGCACGCCCAGACGATCCAGCGCGTCGCTGTGCTCCCGCGCGCTCATCCCGCCCGCGCCCCGCCCGACCATCTCCGCGAGCATCGCCCCCACCCCCTGCTTCCCCGCCGGTTCCGCCGCCAACCCCGCGGGCGTCAGCATCGCCACCGCGAGCGACTGCACGCCCGGGACGGCCTCCGCCACGAGGATCAATCCATTGTCCAGCCGGTGCTTGTAAAGATTGCTCATCGGCCGCGATTGTAGCGGCCCCGCCGCATCGCCCCGCCGGACCCGCCCCAGCCGCCGTCACGCCGCCGCCGTGGAAGGCGGGGCCGCGAACGTGAACCGGTTCCGCCCCGCCGACTTCGACGCGTACAGCGCCTCGTCCGCCCGGCCAAGCAGCGCCCCCGCGGGCACCGCCTCCCCGGGCGCCGTCGCCGCCGCCCCGATGCTCGCCGTCAGCGGCGTCGCCACCAGCAGCCGCAGCAGCCGGTCGCGCCGGATCAGGTCCAGCACCCGCGTCGCCACGTCCCGCACCGTCGCCTCGTCCACCCCCGGCAGGATGACCGCGAACTCGTCCCCGCCGTACCGGCACGCCACGTCCGACGCCCGGCAAGCCGTCCGCAGGATCTCCGCGAACCGCCGGATGATCGAATCCCCCGTCGGGTGGCCGAACTCGTCGTTGATCGACTTGAACCGGTCGATGTCCGCCAGCACGAGCCCGACCGACGTGCCCTCGCGTGCCGCGGCCAGCAGTTCCTCCCGCAGCCGGTGATCGAAGTACCGCCGGTTGTGCAGCGCCGTCAGCCCGTCGATCTGCGCCTGCGACGTCAGCAGGTCCAGCAGCGCCTTCGTCCGCAGCGCCACCCGCACCCGCGCCCGCAGCTCCGCCGGGTCGAACGGCTTGCCCACGAAATCCACCGCCCCCGCCTCGAACCCACGCACCTTGTCCCGCGGCGTCGACGCGTCGCTCAGCAGCACCACCGGCACGTCCCGCGTCGCCGGCTCGTCCTTCAGCAGACGCAGGACCTCCATCCCGTCCATGTCCGGCAGGCCCAGGTCCAGCAGGATCAGGTCGGGCGGCCTCTGACGCGCCGCCGCCAGCCCCTGCGCCCCCGTCGACTCAAACGCGAGCTCCACCCGCAGCGCCCGCAGCCGGGCGTCGAGCATCCGGTGCATCAGCGGCGCCTCTTCGATCACCAGGATTCGCTGCACTTCGCGGTCCAACGCACACCGTCCCCTGGCTCGCGTCGCGGCGAACCTCAACGCCCCCCTCACCCGACTCGGTCAGCCCGGCCCGGCGCCTTGCTCCGAAGCCCGCAGCAGCGCCGGCCGCCGCGCCCGAGGCAGCGCCTCCGCCGGCTCGACCGACTCGGCGCCCCTCGCCTCGCCCGAGGCCGTGGCGCCCCGGCGCAGCGTGGCGATCTGCATCTCCAACGGGATCGTCGGCCGACGCGAACCGCCCTTCTCCTCCGTCAGCCGCACCAGCGCGCTGTTGTTCAAATCGTTGTAAAGCTTCACCGTCGCCTCGTCCGTCACCTGCGCCGGCACCCGGGCCCGGAACGTCCCGCGCGCGGGGTTGTACCAGAACCCCGCCTGGTCCGGCCGCCGCAGGATCGGGTCCGGCGGGTGGTCGTGCGCGTCCCCCGCCGGCGCCACGTCCAGCCACGGCCTCGAACCCGCCAGCACGTTCCGCGGCTCCACCCCCTCGAACCAACGCGGGTCGATCGACGTCGGGAACCGGTGAAGATGGTGCGTCAGGCCCAGCGGGTCCTGCGCCCGGTAGTCGAAGTCCGGGTTGATCACCGAGTGATACAGTGTCTGCTCGTACAGCGAGCCCAGCGCCTCGTGCACCTGCCGATACTGCTCGATGCGCTGCTCCTCGTGCCGGTGATACACCAGCACCAAGCCCAGGATCCCCACGAGCATCAGCGCGATCAGGCTGTCGATGAGTAAACGCATGGCTGGTCCGGGTGAATCGTCTCTGGGAGAGGTCGGCCCGCGCCGGCATGGGGGTTTAGGTCAACCCGATCAACCCCGCCCCGACCCCCGCGCCCAACCGTTACCACCCTCACCAACCGCCCCAGCCCACCCCCTCCTCGCGCTCAACCAGCGCATCGCCGACTGCCGCGCCTGCCCCCGCCTCGTCGAGTACCGCGAGCGCGTCGCCCTCGAAAAACGCGCCGCCTTCCGCCACGAAACCTACTGGGGGCGCCCCGCACCCAACCTCCTGGCCACCACCCCGGACGGCCGGCCCGACGGCGACGCCCGCCTCCTGCTCGTCGGCCTCGCCCCCGCCGCCCACGGCGCCAACCGCACCGGCCGCATGTTCACCGGCGACCGCTCCGGCGACTTCATCTTCGCCGCCCTCCACCGCGCCGGCTTCGCCAACCAGCCCACCAGCTACCACCAGGACGACGGCCTCCGCCTCATCGACGCCGCCATCTCCGCCGCCTGCCACTGCGCCCCGCCCGGCAACAAGCCGACCCGCGACGAGCTCGCCCGCTGCCTCCCCTTCCTGTCCGACACCCTCGACGCCCTGCCCCGCCTCCGCGCCATCCTCACCCTCGGCCGCATCGGCCACGACGCCGTCCTCACCGAGTACCTCCGCCGCGGCTGGCTCCGACGCCGCGCCGACGCCCCCTTCGCCCACGGCATCATCCACCGCTTCCCCGACCACCCCGCCGCCCCCGCCCTCGTGGGCACTTATCACCCAAGCCAGCAGAACACCTTCACCGGCCGCCTCACGCCCGCCATGATCGACGCGGTATTTTCGGACGTCCGCCGAATCCTGGAGCGATAACACCGCGGCCGCACAATGGGCGGGTTTTTCCCTAATCCTCCGCTTCGCGCTTCACCCGCGTCCCCCTCGCGCCGATGGATGAGCAGGAATTCGTCCCGGGGCCGCCGGGACTGGGTGGGGTCATGCATGCAGCCAACATCGAACGCGAAACCGATCGCCCCGTCGCCGCCGGGTGAGCGGGAAGTCGCCGCCCACGCGGGCGACTCCCGCCGCGCCCTGGAGACGCTCGACCGGCTCGGCCGGGTCCACGTCCAGCCCGGGCCGCTGATCGCCGTCCTCGCCGCCAGTGGCGAGGAGCCCGACGCCGTCGCGAAGGCGATCGAATCGTCACCCGCGCTCACCGCCAGGCTCCTCTGCGTCACCAACTCCGCGGGCGTCGGGCTCGCCCGCCAGATCGATTGCGTCCGCCGCGCCGTCATCCACCTCGGCGCCAGCCGCGCCCGCCTCATCGCGATGGCGTTCGGGCTCCGGATGCTCTCCGAGAGCAGCGGCCTCGAGCCGGGCCTCGTGCAGATGCTCTGGGTTAACTCCCTCCGAAAGGCCGCCGCCGCCCGCCTCGCCGCCGAGCTGATCGACCCCCGCGCCGCCGACCGCGCCTACAGCTACGCACTCCTGCAGGACGTCGGCCTGCCCATGCTCGTCGCGGTCGATCCGAACTTCTACAGCCACGAACTCACCCCCAACATCGACCGCGGCGACTGGATCGAACAGGAACGCGCCCGCTTCGGCATCGACCACGCCCAGGTCGGCCGACGCCTCCTCGAAGAATGGGACGCCTCGTCCCGCGCCTGCGACGCCGTCCTCGACCACCACCGCCCGCCCGGCGGCGACGGCGACGAGGCGACGCTCCGCCTGCCCCTGTTCATCGCCAGCCTCCTGCCCCACCTCGCCGAACCGATGACCCCCCGCGAGCAGGAGTGGATGATCGCGCTCCACGCCCAACTGCTCTCCACCCAATACCCCACCCCCGATGCCTTCTTCGCCGCCGCCGCCCGCACCGCCCAGCCGCTCCACGGCGGGACCACGCCGCCGCCCCGCATCCAGATGGCCCAGGTCCAGCAGCTCGTCAAGGCCCTCTCCGCCGACGTCGAGGGCATGGTCGTCCAGCTCTGCCAGCTCGAAGACGCCGTCGGCAAGCAGCGGGAGCACCTCTCCCACCTCCGATTCCAGGCCTTCACCGACCCGCTGACCAAGGTCCTCAACCGCCGCGGCTTCCTCCGGCTCGCCCAGCGGCGACTCGAGCAGGCCGTCTGCGCCAACGTCGGCATCTGCACCCTCGTCATCGACCTCGACGACTTCAAGCCCGTCAACGACCGCTTCGGCCACGAGGCCGGCGACCTCGTCCTCCGCGGCCTGGCCAAGCTCCTGCGCCGCAACCTCGACCGCGCCGACCTCATCGGCCGCATCGGGGGCGACGAGTTCGTCATCCTCCTCACCAACGTCGACGAGAACAAGGCCCGCCAGATCGGCCTCCGCCTCGACGCCATCTGCAAGGCCACCCGCATCCGCATCAGCCCCGAGGAGACCGTGCCGCTCCGGCTGTCCCTCGGCGCCGCTTACTGCGACGCCCCCGCCCGCGACACCACCATCGACGACCTCATCGCCGCCGCCGACGAGACGATGTACCAGCGGAAGCACTCGGGCAAGGGGGGGATCAACCTCCGCCGCTTCGAGCCGACGTTGCCCTGAACCGAAGGACCACTGCAACACGCGGGGCGGTGAGGGATCAGCCCGACGACCGCGCCGCGGCGATGCCGCCCTTGCTGCTCGTCGCCCGCGCCCGCATCGCCCGCCGCAGCGCCTCCCGCTCCCGCGCCTCCTCCTCCTGCGCCCGCCGACGGGCCGCGCCCTCGGGCCGGAGGAACCACGCGCCCACCAGCGCGTCCGCCGCGGCCGACAGCTCCGACGCCCGCCGCCGCCCCGTCGCCTCGACCCACGCCTGCAGGACGCCCACCGGCAGCGCGAGCCCCAGCGCCACCGCCGCGGGGATCAGCGCCGCCACGAACGGCCCCGCGGGCGGCGCGCCCCCGCCCGCCTCCGCGCCGCTCCCGCCGATCGCCAGGATCAACCCCACCACCGTCCCCAGCCCGCCGACGGCCGCCCCCGCCCACGCGAGGGTGCCGACCGCCGCCCCTCGTTGCAGTTGCCCATCGCCCAGCCGCCGGGCCGCGCCCGCCGCCGCCTGCTGAACCTGCGCCACCTCGTTGAACCGGTGCTCCGCGATGAACGTGACGAGTTCGCCAAGCGCCCCCGGCCGTGCCTCCGCCGCCGCACGCACGCCCTCCCAGTCCCCCGCCGCCCCCTTCGCGAGCGCCTCCTCCAGCGTCGCGCGCGGCGCGATGCGGGACGCCCGCCCGCGCACCAGCCGCTCCACCGCGAGCGCGATCGCCGCCAGCGCGAGCACGACCTGGGCCGCGACGAACGCCCAGCCGATGCCCAGCGCCCCCGCCCAGTCGGCGCCCGCGCCAGCGGCCGCGCCGCTCGCCGCAGCCGCCGCCTCGCCCGACGCCACGCCGACCGCCACCACCCACCCCGCCACCGCGATGCGGACCCGATGCTCCACGATGAGGCCTCCTCCGTGAGTTTGCTGCGCGCCCCGGCTCCGCCGGGGTGGCGGCTCACTGCATCACACCAGCAGCGCCGCCGGGTTCTCCAGCAGGTTCTTCAGCGTCACCAGGTACTCCGCCGCCCCCGCGCCGTCGATCACCCGGTGGTCGCCCGAGATCGTCAGGCTCATCTCGTGCCCGATCACGATCTGGCCGTCGCGAACGACCGGCGTCTCGATCGAAGCCCCGACCGCGATGATCGCCGCGTTGGGCGGGTTGATGATCGCGGTGAAGCCCGTCACCTTCCCGAACTGCGGAGCCCCGAGGTTCGAGATCGTGATCGTCGAGTCGCTCATGTCCTCCGGCGACAGGCCCCGCTCCTTCGCCTTCTTCGCCAGCCCGCGGATCTCCTCGCTGATCTGCCGCAGCCCCTTGTTCTGCACGTCGCGGACCACTGCAACGACCAGCCCGCCGCCCCGCTCCGCGGGCAGCGCGATCGCCGTCCCCACGTTCACCGAACCGTGGTAGTCGATCGTGTCCCCCTTCCACGACGCGTTCACCGTCGGGTGCCGCAGGCACGCCAGCGCCACCCCCCGCGTCACGAAGTCGTTCACGCTCAGCTTCACGCCCTGCGCCTCGAGCTGCCCGTTGATCGTCTTCCGCAGCGCCAGCAACGGGTCCACGTTCACCGACGTCGAGACCTGGAAGTGCGGCACCGTCGTCTTCGACTCCACCAGCCGCTTCGCGATCGTCTTCCGCATCCCCGGCACCGGCTCGCTCCGCGCCTCGAGCTGCCCGCCCGACACCGGCGCCGCCGCTTGCGGCTTCGCGGCGCCGCCCCGCGTGCCCCCTCGCGACGCCGACGCCGCGGTGGACCCGCCCTCGCCCCCTTCCGCCGCCGCCAACACGTCCCGCTTGATGATCCGCCCGTCCGGCCCGGTCCCCTTCACCCGCGACAGGTCCACCCCGTGCTCCTCCGCCAGCTTCGCCGCCAGCGGGGACACCTTCATCCGCCCCCCCTCGGAAGCCCCGCCCGCGCCCTCGGAGCCGCCGCCGCCGGACGCGCGGTCCGCGCTCCCGCCACCGGCACGTTCCTTCTGCCCCGTCGCCTCTTTCTCCTCCTGCGCCTCGCGCTTCGCCCACTGCTCGTCCGTCGACGTGCCCTGGTCTTCCTTGTCGCCCTTGGCGGGCTGATCGCCGCCCGCCTTCTTCTGGTCCTTCTGGCCGCCGCCCGCTTCGCCGCCGCCTCCGGAGCCCGCCGCCTTCGCCGCGTCCTCCACGCTCTCCCCCTCTTCCGCCAGGACGAGGATCAGCGCCCCCACCGGCGCCACGCCCCCCTCTTCCACCGCGACCTTCGCGACCGTCCCGTCGTCGAAGGCCTGCAGCTCCATCGTCGCCTTGTCCGTCTCCACGTCCGCGAGGTGATCGCCCGACGACACCTTGTCCCCGACCTTCACCCGCCACTTGACGAGCGTGCCCTCTTCCATCGTGTCGGAGAGGCGCGGCATGGTGATCTCGATCGGCATGGCAAGGCTCCTGCAAAGGGTTCGGGCGTCATCCCGCCGCGGCGGGCGCGAGCGTTGACAGGCATCGCGACGCGAGCCGCGTATGGTAGCAACGCCGCCGACCCCGCAACCGCGTCGCCTCGCCCGCCCGCGCGCCGCTACCGCGTCCAGTCCTCCACCCGCAACCCCGGCACGCGCTCAAAGTCCCGCAGGTTCCGCGAAACCAGCAGCGCATCGTTCGCGATCGCGATGGCGGCGATCCGCAGGTCCATCGTGCCGATGCGGATGCCCGACCGGCGAAGCTTCGCGAACTCCGAGGCGGAACGTTCGTCGTATCCAACGGTGGGTGATGCGCCGGCCTTCACGACCCACTCGCGCAGCCGTTCGTATCCCCGGACCAGCCTGTCCACATCGTTCGCCTTCGACAAGTGCGTCAGCCATCCCTGAAGCTGCTCCTGCACGCTGACAACCGAGACTCGGACGTCCCGATCCGTCGCTTGCAGAAGCCGTGCCGCCAGACTGTCGAACGACGCGCCTGCCCCCTGCTGCTGAAGCGTCCAGACGTCGGTGTCGAGGATGATCAATCGCGGACCTCGGGTTCATCCTCCGGCCGCAGCGAGTCGCGATAGGCCCGCCCAAGACGGGCCGCCTCTTCAAACGACGGATCGTCCTTGAACGCCCCCGCCGTTCGGACCCACCACGCCCCGTTGCGCACCGGCGGGCCCTGCTTGAGCAGGTCGAGCTCCCGTTCGATGGCCTGCAGCCGCTCTTCAATCTGCGCGATCGTCATGGTGTGATTTTACCCCTGTGTCACTCCACCGTGAACCACTGCACCTCCACCCGCCGGTTCTCCTCGCTCTTGTCGCTCATCG
>CAZKRE010000051.1:0-18963 GCA_964555075.1 uncultured Phycisphaeraceae bacterium | reverse complement strand
GGCGCGGGGCGCCGGGTGAGGCCCGCGGGGCGCGCGGCACCAGTGCCGCGGCTAACGGGGGACGTGCGCCGCCGGCGCGTCGCGCGACGCCGCCGGTATCATCGGCCCCATGAGCGACTACCTCGGCTCGTTTTGCCTCGTGCTCCACGGCCACCTGCCCTACGTGCTCCGCCACGGCACCTGGCCCCACGGGGAGGACTGGCTCTACGAGGCCGCCGCCGAAACCTACCTGCCCCTGCTCCAGGTCCTTGGCGAGACCCGGTACCTCAGCGGCAACCCGAAGATGACGATCGGGCTCACCCCCGTCCTCCTCGAACAGCTCGCGCACGAGCACTTCAAGGCCGGCTTCGAGCACTACCTGCAGGACCGCGTGGAACGCGCCCGCGCCGACCGCGCCGAGTTCGAGAGCCCGGGCATCAACAACGGGCACATGGCCTACCTCGCCACCCGCTGGGAGGAGTGGTACGGCTGGCTCTACAACTTCTTCCGCGACATCGACCGCGACATCCCCCGGGCGTACGGCAAGTACGCGCAGGAGGGCAACGTCCAGCTCCTCACCAGCAACGCGACCCACGGCTACATGCCGCTGCTCTATGAAGACGCGAGCATCCGGGCCCAGATCCGCGCCGGCATCGCCAGCAGCGAGCGGATCCTGGGGTACCGCCCCAAGGGCATGTGGCTGCCCGAGTGCGCCTACCGCCCCGGCGGGCCGTGGACTCCCCCCATCGGCTGGGCGGGCAAGGGGTACCGCGTCGGCATCGAGCACCTCGTCGCCGACGAGGGCATCACCCACTTCTTCGTCGAGAACCACCTGATCGAGGGCTCGCGGAGCGAGTTCGTCTTCGACCACGGCCAGTGGCACAAGGTCGGGTGGGAGGACGCCGAGAAGTACGCCTCCCGCGGCTGGCGCGACGTCCACGAGCCGCACGGCGTGAACAGCGACGGCCTGGGCCTCGCCCGCACCTGGGCCTTCGGCCGGGACCCGGCGGTGTGCGAGAAGGTCTGGTCGGGCGACATCGGCTACCCCGCCGACGGCGTCTACCTCGAGTTCCACAAGAAGTGGGGCGAGAAGCGCGGCCTGCGGTACTGGAAGATCACCGGGCACAAGACCGACCTGGGTGACAAGCACCTGTACTACCCCGAGAACGTCCCGGGCAAGGTCCACGAGCACGCGCAGCACTTCGTCAACGAGATCAAGGCCGCCCTCCGCCGCTACCGCGACAAGACGGGCAAGACCGGCGTGGTCGTCGCGACGTTCGACGCCGAGCTCTTCGGCCACTGGTGGTTCGAGGGCCCGCAGTTCATCCGCGACGTGATGCTCTCGATCAACGCCGACCCGCAGGTCGACGCGGTGACCGCGCAGGAGTGCCTCGACCGCACGTTCTGCGACAAGGTGGTCGCCCTCCCCGAGGGCTCGTGGGGCGACAAGGGGGATCACAGCGTCTGGACCAACGACCAGGTCAACTGGATGTGGGACATCGAGTACCGCTGCGAGACCACGTTCGGCCGGCTGACGTCGCAGTTGCCCTGGCGGGACGACGCGACCCACCCGCAGAGGGAGAAGATCCGCGAGCTGCTCGAGGACGCGGGGCGCGAGCTGCTGCTCATGCAGGCCAGCGACTGGCCCTTCGTCATCCGCCGGGGCCAGGCGATCGACTACGGCATCAAGCGGTACATGCAGCACGTCGCCCGCTTCGAGACCTTCGTCGACCTCGCCGAGAAGCTCGCGGAGAACAGCGACTACCTCGGCCAGCTCAACGAGGTCGAGAAGCACGAGATCGCCGACGCCCGGATCCACGACGTCATCTTCCCGACGATCGACCTGAACTGGTGGAACATGTAATGCCCGTTAGCCGCGGAGCTCACTCCGCGTTCGCGCCCCGGAGCGCGGAGCAAGCTCCGCGGCTAACGGGTGCCATTTCTGGGAATCGGGTGGCCGGGGCGGGGTTCGCGGGCTATCCTTGTGATGTTCCTAGGTCCCGTGTTGACAAGGATTAAGATTCTTTCACACGGGTCCGCATCACTGGAGAAGACCCATGACTCTCAAGCACCTGCTGTTCGGACTCCCCGTGGCCGCGGCCTGTTTCGGGCTTGTCGCCTGTGACGTCGAAACCGTCGAGGAGGGCCAGTTCGACCTCCCCGAGTTCCGCCAGACCGAAGAGGGCAACCTCGACATGCCCGAGGTCGACGTCCGCGGCGGCGACGTGAGCCTGCCCGAGTACGAGCAGACCCGCGAGGGCAACATCGACCTGCCCGAATACGACGTCACCACGCCCGATGTGGACGTCAACACCGGCACCCGGACCATCGAGGTACCCACCGCCGACGTCGATGTGACCATGCCCGATGAGCAGAGCGACGCCGTGATCGACGAGGACGCGGACACGATGCGCGTCCCCGACGCCACCACGCCGCCCGCGGAGCCGGCGCCGGCGATCGAGTAACCCCCCGCACTTTTTCACCCCCCCGGATAAGCCCGTGCCCCCGCGCGGGCTTATTCTTTGAGCGTACGGCTGCGCCATTACCCCCCGACCGACACGGACCACCCCATGAAACTCCTCCTCGCCACGACCAACCCGGGCAAGCTCCGCGAGATGCGCGACGTGATGAGCGAATCGACGCTCGACATCGTCGGGCTCAATGACCTCGATACCCCGGTCGACGAGCCGGTCGAAGACGGCGACAGCTTCGAGGCCAACGCGCTCAAGAAGGCGCGGCACTACGCCGCCGCGTCCGGCTGCCTCACCCTCGCCGAGGACAGCGGGCTCGAGGTCGACGCGCTGCACGGGGCGCCGGGCGTGAAGAGCGCGCGGTTCGCGGAGGTGGACGGCCCACGCGAGGAGCGGGACCGGGCGAACAATCGCAAGCTCCTCGAGATGCTGGCGGAGGTCCCCGCGGAGAAGCGGGCGGCGCGGTTCGTGTGCGTCATGGCGCTCGTCGCGCCGCCCGGCACACACTTCGCCGACGTGCCCGAGGAGCAGAAGATGATCGAGCGGGGTGTGCTCGAGGGGCGGATCCTCACACCCGACGAGGCCGCCGACCCCCAGCACCCCGAGAAGGGCCGGGGCACGAACGGCTTCGGCTACGACCCGCTCTTCCTCGTCCCGGACCTGGGCAAGACGACCGCGGAGATGGAGCCGTCGGAGAAGAACGACATCAGCCACCGCGGCCAGGCGACCGTCGCCATGTGGAAGCGCATCCACTCCCTCATCGCCGCCCCGCAGGGGTAGACTGGACGCCCCCCACGCCGGCCCTGAGCCCGCGAAGGGCCGGGTGTGTGGACGCCGATTGCTGCGGGACCCGGCCCTTCGCGGAGCCTCAGGGCCGGCGTGGCACGCGGCTTCACGCGCGGGGGGACACGAAGTCGATCTCACCGACGTCCGGCACGATCCCCGCGTCCGCGCCTTCCTTCAGGAACCGCGTCACCGCCTCGCGGCCCTTCGCGCCGTAGTCCAGCGTCCGCTCGTTCACGTACATCCCCACGAACCGATCCGCCAGGTCGTGCCCCAGCCCCCGGCCCCACTGCAGCGCGAACTTCACCGCGTCCTCCCGGTGCTCCAGCGCGTAACGGATCGAGTCGAGCAGGACGCCGCAGATCGCCTCCCGCTCCTCCGGCGGACCCACGTCCCGCCGGATCGCGTTGCCCCCCAGCGGCATCGGCAGCCCCCGCGTCTCCTTCCACCACGCCCCCAGGTCCGCCAGGCACGTCAGCCCGCTCTTCGCGTACGTCAGTTGCCCCTCGTGGATGATCAGCCCCGCCGTGAACTCCCCCGACACCACCCGGTCGATGATCTGATCGAACGGGCAGAACACGTACTCCACCGAGCGGTTCGGCCCGCTGCCGCTCAGCTCGCCCTCCGGCTGCACGCCCACCTCCTCGAGCATGAGCAGTTGCATCGCCAGGTACGCGCTCGTCCGCTCCCCCGGGATCGCGATCCGCGGCCGATGCCCCTTCCCCTCGGGCGTCGTCACCGGCGTCACCAGGTCGCGCAGGTCCATCTTCTCCCGCGCCACCACCATCGGCCCGTACCCGTCCCCCATGCTCGCGCCGCACGTCGTCAGCGCGTACCGATCCGCGATGTACGGGTACTGGTGGATCGAAAGCGCGGTGATCTCCAACTCACCCTTCTCGCCCCGCACGTTCAGCGACTGGATGTCCTCCAGCACGTGCTCGAACGCGTAGCCGCGGGTGTCGACCCGCGGCGTGTGGCGGACGCCGTCGGGCGACGTGAAGTTCGCCAGCGGCCACCACATGAACGCGTCGTCGGGGTCGGGAGAATGACCGATACGGAGGGTCTTGCTAGACATGCGGCAGAGTGTAGCCCAACCACGAAACCCAGCCCCCTCACGCCGGCCCTGAGTCCGCGAAGGGCCGGGTCAAGTCGGCTCCAGTCTCCGAACCGTCACCCGACCCATCGCTGAGCCTCACGGTCGGCGTCCGCGTCGCGTGGAAGAGCGGGGTTCACGTATCGAGGGATTTTGGCCGATATTCTCCCATGCGGGACCCTGCGCGCGGGGTCCGTCGCCCTCGGGAGTCCCGATGCCGACCGATGCCACGGACAACCTCCACGACTTCCCGCCCGAGCCCGGCGGCGGGGGCGAGCGTTCGTTCCTGCGGCTGGCGGTCATCCGCGACCGGACCCAGCTCCGCATCCCCTCCCGCGTCGACTGGATCGAGCTCGCCGTCATGTACCTCGCCAACAAGGCGGAGAACCTCGGCGTCTGCGACCACGACCGCCACGGCAAGATCGTCACCGCACTCACCGAGGCCATCACCAACGCCATCGTCCACGGCAACCTCGAGATCCCCTCGTCGCTCAAGGAGCAGCCCGGCGCGTTCGCCCGCGCCCTCGCGGAGCGCTCCAGCGACCCCGCCTACGCCGAGCGGCTCGTCGAGATCGAGATGGCCTACGACGGCCAGCGGTGCGAGTGGATCATCACCGACCAGGGCGCCGGTTTCGACGTGGGCAGGACCCTGCAGAAGCTCGACGCCGATCCCGACCCCGACGCCCCCGGGTTCGACCCCGCGTCGCTGCTCTGCTCCGGCCGGGGCATCCTGCTCATGCGGGCGTTCCTCGACGACGTGAGCTGGTCTCAGGGCGGCCGCCGCGTCTGCCTCGCCATCGAGCGGGAATCGCCCGACGAGCGCCGCGCCTCCCCCCGTGTCCACACCGCCGAGCCCCTCCGCGCCATCCCCCTCGACGACGAGGGGAAAATCGACTGGGACCGCGCGTTCGACGCCCTGGCGACCGACGTCTCCGCCGGCGGGATCGGCATCCTCCGCCAGGGCCTCGCCAGCGGGTCGGTCCAGCGCCTCGTCCTCGAGCTCAAGCTCGACGGCCGCAGCGTCTACGTCCCCGCGGAGGTTTGCCACGTCGAGAGCCGCGGCGGCGGCGCGGGCGGCATGGTCCAGATCGGCTGCCGCTTCGCGATCCCCGCCCCCGGCAACGCCGGGGCCGACGCCGGCAGCCGCCAGCAGCAGACCCTCGCCGTCGAGACCCTCCTCGACCGTCTCACCGCCGCGCAGGCGCCCGCACAGGACGAGCGCCGCACCCACCCCCGCGTCGCCTACACCAAGGCCGTCCGCCTCCTCCTCCCCGACGGCCGCACGGAGCTCGCCGTCGCCCGCGACCTCTCGAAGTCGGGCATGGCGTTCGTCACCGAGTTCGCGATCCCCAGGGGCACGACCTTCGACGTGCTGCTCGAGCCCGAGGGCGAGACGCCGCTCCGCCTCCGCGCCCAGGCGATCCGCTGCAACCGCATGGCCGGCGCCTTCCACGACATCGGCTGCCGCTTCCTCGACTGACGTGCCTGAAGCCCGGGATTGCGGACCTTACGCCACCGGCCACTTCTGCCACGCCGCGCCGTGCAGCCACCGGATGCTCTCCTCGTGCGAGAGGATCGCGAGCTTCTCCGCCTTCGTCAGCGCGTCCGGGCCGGCTTCGACCGCCTTCCGCCTTGCCGCGATGAGCTGCGGCGTCTCCCGCACCGGCTGGCCGTACGCCCGCAGGAGCGACACGTGCAGCGTGTTGAACGTCGGGTCCAGAACCGCCCGCGTGAACCGGTCGACCGGGTTCACCTCCGCCGCCTGCTCCCGCTCGATCCGCAGCTGCTCGTCCGCCATGTGCTGGTGCATGAAGTAGAACACCTCGGGCGGGTCCGACTCCTCGGGGGTGAGGAACAGCAGCCGCTGCCGCGCCCGCCGGCCGCGGCGCGGGTAGCTCGTGTAGCTCGACAGCACCGGCGCGAGCACCAGCCCGAGCGTCACCGGGAGGAGCCAGAAGAACATGGACGGCACGAGGAACGCCGACAGCCCCGCCGCCACCAGCCCGTAGACCACCTGCATCCGGTGCTCCGCCCACGCGGTCCGCATCGAGGTGCCCACGGCGTCGCGTTGCTGCGCCACCCACGCCACCTTCACGCCCGTGAGCGTCTCGAAGGTGAACCGGGAGTGGAACGCCATCATCGCCGGGGCGAGCAGGATGGAGTACCCCGTCTCGAGGAGGATGCTCGCCAGCGCCGCGTGCCGGCCGCCGAACCGCCGCAGCCGCTCCGGGTCCCGCAGCAGCACGGCGTACGCGAAGAACTTGGGCAGGATGAGCATCGCCATCACCGCCGCGAACAGCAGCCCCGCCTCGAGCCGCACGAGCGTGGCCGCCTCCCCCGTCATCAGCTGCGCCACCGCCACGAGCACCATGAACGTCAGCCACAGCGGCGACGCGAGGTAGCTCATCCCGCCCATGAGCAGGTGCAGCCGGCTGATCGGCCGCAGCCCCCGCGCCAGCGCGATCCGCAGGTGCTGCATGTTCCCCTGGCACCACCGCCGATCCCGCTTCGCGAAGTCGATGACGTTCGTCGGGATCTCTTCGTACGACCCCTCCAGGTCCGGGTCGATCCGCACGGTGTACCCCGCGCGCCGCATCATCGCCGCCTCGACAAAGTCGTGGCTGAGGATCTCGCCGCCCATCGGCGCCTCGCCCGGCAGGTGCGGCAGGCCGCAGTGCTCCATGAACGCCTGCGTGCGGATGATCGCGTTGTGCCCGTAGTAGTTGCCGTCGATCCCCGTCCACCGCGCGAATCCCGCCGTGAAGATCGGCCCGTACGCCGCGCTGGCGAACTGCTGGATCCGCGCGAACAGCGACTCCCCGTTCAGCGGCTTGGGCGGGGCCTGCAGGATGCCCAGCTTCGGGTCCGCCTGCATCCGACGCACCATCTCCACCAGCGTCTCGCCCAGCATCAGCGAGTCCGCGTCCATCGTCACCATCAACTCGTACAGCCGGCCCCACCGCGCGCAGAAGTCCGCGATGTTCCCGCTCTTCCGTGCCGTGTTGAACGGCCGCCGCCGATAGAAGATCTGACCCACCGTCGGGTCGTTGCCCGACGCCTCGAGGCAGACGTCCGCCCACGCCGTCTCCTCCTCCAGCCACCGGTCCGGGTCGTTTGTGTCCGACAGCACGAACAGGTCGAACGCCGCGCCCTTGCCCGTCTTCCGCAGCGAGTCGTGGATCGCGCGCACGCCGGACATCACGCGGATCGGCTCTTCGTTGTAGATCGGCAGCACGATCGCCGTCCGCGGCAGCGGGCCGGAGGGGGATGAGGTAGTCGCCAAAGTCGGCGATCCGTCGGCCGCCTCGTGCTCCGCGCCCTTCCCGCTTCGCCGTTGGCGCAGGCAGGTCCACGTCCCAAGGACCGCGGTCCAAAACCCCTGCGCGACCCACGCCGTGAGCAGGACGAACAGGGCAAGGAGGAACCCGTCGATCACGCCGAACCCGTCCGCGTCGAGCACGACGACAAACGTCGCGCCCGCCAGGAGGACGGTCAGCAGGGTGGTGAACGCGAGAAAGAATCGTGAACCGCGCGGCACAGGCATCGCCGCAGTTTAGCCGTCGCCGCGCAGCGGCACCGGATCGATGTGCGAGAGGTCCGGACCCGTCAGACGTCCGCCTTGCGTCCGGCGACGACGCCCAGGACGAGGTTCGCGGTCGCCTCGTTGAGCCGGTGCAGGGGCTGGGTGACGGTGGGCGGCAGGCCGAAGGCGCGCCACTCGAACGGCTGGGCCTCCATCTGACCCTCGAGCGGCATGGGCAGGATCGCCGGCGCGCCGCCGCTGATGTCCGCGATGAACCCCGCGGGCAGGTGGCTGGTCGCGAGGAACGCCTCGGGGTGCTTCTGCAGCGCCTTGCGCAGGCGCCAGATGATCAGCCCGGTCGTCATCGACTGCGGCTGGGGCATGTGGCCGAGTTGGACCAGGTGCAACAGCCACGCCCGCAGCGCCCGCCGCGCCTCGTCCACCGCGGCGGCGGCGAGATCCCGGCCGTGCGTGCCCGGGTGCTCCGCTTCGAACTTCCGCATGATCCGGTCCGCGTGCCGCGCGACGAGGTTCGCGTCTGTCACGCCCAGGCTGCGGAAGTACGCGCTCACCCGTCGCGTTGCCGCTTCGTGCTCACGGCGCGAGGCGGGCTCTGCCCAGGCAAGCGTCGATTCGGCGAGGGTCGAGGGGGTCGTGGTCAGGGAACGCATCGAAAGCTCCAGGTCTCACCCAGCACGTGCTCGCCGTCCTTCAAATACACCCGAATGGCCGCGGGCTCGGACCCGCTCGGGGTGACGTCGAAGAACAGCCGCCACGTGCCGGCATAGGGGTTGTGTTGTACGACCGCCGGACCGGTTTCGCCCCCGTCCACGGTCAAGTCCGCGCTGACACTAGCGCTCGGGTCGAGCGATGCCAAGGCCGGGCCCGCAAATTCCAGAACAAAGCGGGTCGCCCCGTCCGGGTTTTCCGGGGATTGCGACGGCCGGCTCGACACCACGTACCCGCCGCCCTGCGACAGCGCGTCCGCCGCCTCGCCCCCCCAGTGCATCCGGTATGCGAAGTTCAACGTCTGACCCGCCTTCACCGGCTCCGCCGGCACGAAGTAGGACACCGTGCTGTCGTTCGCCTCGCTGTTGCTCGACAGCTCCAGCAGCTTCACCTTCCCGGCCCCGAACCCCTCCAGGGGCTCGATCCAGCAACTCGGCCGTCTCTGATAGACGGCCTCGAGGTCGTGATAGTTCCCGAAATCCCGGTCCCGCTGCATCAATCCGAACCCCCGCGGCGCCGCCTCCACCGGGAACTCGCTCGGCAGCGACTCCTTCGGGTTCTGCAACGGCCGCCACAGCCGCTCCCCGTGCGCGTAGTGGATCGCCAGCCCGTCGCTGTCGTGGACCTCCGGCCGGAAGTCCACCCCCGCCGGCCAGGGATCGGTCTCCCCGAACAGGTACATGCTCGTCAGCGGCGCCAGCCCCAGCTCTTCCACATCCTTGCGGATGAAGAGCGTCAGCTTCACGTCCAGCGTCGTCGGGTCGCCCGGCCGAAGCTCGAACCGGTACGCCCCCGTCAGGCTCTGGCTGTCCAGCAGCGCGTACGCCCGCAGCGGCTCCCCCTCCGCCGTCGGCGCTTCGAGCCAGAACTCCCGGAACCAGGGAAACTCCTCGTGCCCCCACTTGCTCGAGTTGATCGCCAGCCCCCGTGACGACAGCCCGTACACCGTCCCCTTCCCCAGCGCCCGAAAGTACGACGCGCCCAGGAAGCTCAGCACCTCATCGAAGTGGTCCGCGTTCAGCGGCGTCAGCGCCTTGAACCCCGCAAACCCCAGCCCCTCCGGCACCTGACCCTCGATCTCCAGAGCCCGGTAGTTGAAGAGGTCCGGGTCGAACTTGAAGTCCTCCACCCCCCCTTCCCGGATCACGTGCACCTTCACCGGGTTCGGGAAGATCCCCCCGCGGTGGAAGAACTGCACGCGGAACGGCACGTCCGTCCCTTCCCACAGCGCCTTCTCCCGGCGGTACTCGATCTCCCGGTAGTCGTCGTAGTCGAACTGTTGGAGCCAGTCCTCGAGATGGATCGCCCGGTCGTCGAACGGCTCGGCCGCGAGGTCCCGTGCCCGCTGCTGGACGTCCTCGAACCCGAACGCCGCCGGGGTGGCCGCGGCTTCGGTCGCGACCGCCGCGTCGTCCGCGCCCGCGGCTGGCGGCAGCGCCGCCAACCCGATCGCCACACCCACCGCGCACGCCGTCAGACCCGTCGACAGACGCCTCGCCCGCACGCTTTCATGCCGTTGCTGCATTCAACCTCACCCGCGACCGCGGTGCCCCAGCCCACCGACGACGACTCTGCTGCTCAAACTCAACCCGCTCGCGGACACTCTCCACCCCGTCCGCCATCGCCCCGCAACCGCGACCACCGGGCCCGCCGGATGAGCACCGGATACAGCCGGCACCCACGAGGCGGTGTCGCCGCGGCCCCTCAGCGGTGATGGATCTGACGAGGCGGCACGCTCGCGGGGCGTCTGGAATCGGCCCCAGCCGGACCGACCGCGTCCTTGCGAGGCGAGCATCTTATCGGCTCCCCCCGCCCCCGTCGAGACTCCGCCGCCCCCGCTTACCCAATCCGCACAATCGGAACCCGGCGCCAGCGGCGGCGTCGCCCCCGGGGTGCCCCGCCTCGCCGCAGCCTTCTGGCGGAGGGGTTCACGGCGTCGCCGTCGGCTCCGGCTGCTCGGCGGTGGGTTCGAGGATGTCGATGCGGGTGACGGTGAGGACGTTGGTCTTCACGCCGGGGTCGTATTCCTGGCCGCCGACGAGGCCGACGACCCGGCCGAGGTGGCGGCGGGGCTCGACGAGCGTGCCGGGTTGGACCCAGACGAGCGTCCGGCCCGAGGCGGGGTCGATCAGGCGGAACCGCAGGGGCAGGTTCTGCCCGTTGTAGACGCTGCTGGCCTGGAGCCGGCCGATGGCGTCGTAGTGGATGCGGCCTTCGGAAAGGACCTCCTGGACCTCCTCGATGGGCGTGAGGTTCTCGCGGGCCTCGTGGATGCTCCGCAGCGTCTCCGCGATCCGCTGGTTCTTCTGGAGCGCCGCCAGCCGCATCCGCACGATCTGGCGATCCACCGCGGGCAGCGGCTGCCGGCCGATCGCCTCGTACTCCCGGATCATCTCCGCGATCGGCTGCTCCTCCAGCGGCTTGGTGAACTCGGGGAGCATGCGGCCCTCGAGCTCCTTGAGCTTGTCGCTCACGGCGGCGGACTGGGCGCCGCCCGATTCGACCATCGCGTCGAGCTGATCCCGCTGCTCCTGCGTGGCGACGTTCGTGTCGGACGCCGCCGCGATCGCGGTCGCGGCGGGGTCAGCGTCGGCCGCGGGCGATTCTTCGCCGCTGGCGGTCGCGGCTTCGGAGCCCGGGGTCGGCTCGGGCTCACTGCCGGGGAGGGACTCGGCGGTGGTGGTGGCGGCGGCGCCTGCCGGATCGGTCACGGCCGTGTCCGGTTCGACGGCGGCCATATCGGGTTCGGGCTCGGGCTCGACCGTGACGGTCGTCTGCTCCGTGCGGGGAGCCGTCGCGGGGGCCTCGGCTTCGGGCGTGACGGCGGTGTCGGGCGCGGGAGCGGTCCCGGCGGGCGCGGGGCGCGGGGGCGGGGCGACCTCGCCCGCGGCGGCGCGGCGGACGGAGCCGGGGCCGATGAAGACGTAGGCGCCTTCGGGCGGGCGGATCTTGAAGAACGCGCCCTCCTCGCCGAGGATCTCGACGCGGTCGCCCTTGTTGAGCAGGGGCTGCTGGGTTCGGTAGCTCTCGCCGGGTCCCTTGAGGCTGCCGGCACGGACCTCGGTGCGGTCCTGGTTGACGAAGCCGACCTCGCCGTTGCCGCGGCGGTCGACGAACGCCTTGCTGACGTAGGAGTAGACCCCGTCGGGGGGTACGATCTTGTTCCAGCCGAAGATGACCTCGTCGACGCGGACGACGGCACCCTGTTCGAGTTCGCCGACGACGTAGTAGGCCCGGCCGGCACCGGCGCGGACGGGCGTGCCGTTCTGGACGACGATGCCTTGGAACGGGACGTCCTGGGCCAGGGCGACGGGCACGAGCATCAGAACCGACGCCCACGCGACCATCATGCGCACAGCGTAGCGCTTCATAACGAATGTCTCCGCAACCCGCTCCGCGGACCCGCGACACTACCGCCGACAGGGGGTAGCGTCAAGGAACCGGGGGGTCGCTTCCGTTGGTATCGGTTAGTTATAGGTCGTAACGGCAACGGTTTCCGGTGCGGGGTGGGTGGCGGCGGGGGCGGAGGGGAACGCGAGGCAGAACCGCGCTCCCCCATCCGGGGCGTCTTCGACCCAGGCCCGGCCGTGGTGGGCGCGGGCGACGCGGTCGACGATCGCGAGGCCGATCCCCGTGCCGTCCTCATCCCGGGCGATGCGGTGGAACAGTTTGAACACCTTCTGCCGCTGCTCGCGGGGCACGCCCGGGCCGTTGTCTTCGACGTAGAGGCGGACCTGGTCCCCGTCCCGGTCGCACCCGATGCGGATGCGGGGCTGGGTTCCGTTGCAGCCGTACTTCAGGGCGTTGCCGACGAGGTTGTCGAGTGCCGCGGTGAGCCGGCCGTAGTCGCCGGTGACGACGGGCAGCTCGCCGACGACCTGGGCATCGACCCCCCGCCGTTGGAGTTCCGGGGCCCGCTCGTCGAAGAGGCTCCGGACGAGGGCGGCGAGATCGACCGGCCCGGGTTTGAAGCCGGCCCACCCGGCGCGGGCGTGGGCGATGAGGTCGTCGATGATGCGGCGCATCGACGCGGCGGCCTTGGCGATCGTCTCCACCGCCTGGAGGCTGCGGTCCGCCTCCCCCTGGGCGATCGCGTTCCGCAGCGCCGAGGTGGTCCAGTCGATGGCCAGCAGCGGGTTCTTCAGGTCGTGCGACGCGGCGGAGACGAACTGCTCCATCTCGACGTTGAGCTGGCGGAGCTCGTCGTTGGCCTTGGCGAGAGCGAGCTGCGCGGCCTGGCGCTGCGCGATCTCCCGCTCGAGCCGTTGGGCGTGGAGCGTGCGGGCTTCGGCGAACCGGCGGAGGTGGTGGTTGCGGTGGAACGCGCCGCCCAGCACCAGCGTGATGAGCGCGGTGAAGGCGAGCCCCGCGAGCAGGACGGCTCGACCCTCCTCCTGGGGCGTGCCGACGTATCCCATGCCGGGCACCGCCACCACGCGCCACAGCCGCCCGGCAAACGGCAGGTTGTGTACGGAAGCGAGCCCGCCCCGCTCGGGTTCCTGGAGCAGGGCCGGGTCGGGCGGCGCGGCGTCGGTCCCGGGCCACGACGCGAGGCCGACCGGCTCGTCATCGGTGACGTCGAAGAGGTGCAGGTGGATGGCCTCGCCGCTCGCCTCGTGGAGGATCTGCCGGACGAGCCGGGCGACGCGGAACCCGCCGGTGGTGAACCCCAGCAGGTTCGCCCGCCGCTGCTCGACCGTTCCCGGGATCGCCTCGGTCCGGTAGACGGGGACGAAGAGCACCGTGCTGGGCAGCGGGCTCGAGTCGGACATGAGCGTGATGCTCTTGGTGGCGATCGGCTCGGCGGTATCGCGGGCGCGCTCGAGGGCCGCGAGCCGCTCTGGGGAGGAGCCCGTGTCGAACCCCAGGGAGCGGGAGGTCCGTTCGAGGGGCTCGATGAACCGGACGACGTAGTAGGCCGGGCGCCGGGCGGCGGGGACCGGTTCGCCCGCGGGGTCGCGTTCCCAGATCCCATCGACGGGGCCGGCCTCTTCCCGCAGCCGCGCCTCGAAGGCGTCGCGGTCGGCATCGGGCACCATCTGGACCCAGGTCATCGAATGGATCTGCGGCAGGCGGTGGACGGCGGGGCGGGTGAACGCGGAGAAGCGCTCCGGCGTGGGTTCGGGCTGGCTGCGGATGAAGTCGCCCTCGGAGCGGACGGTCTCGATGGCGGCGGTGATCCCGTTCCGCAGCGCGGTGACGTAGACGTCGGCCTGCTGATTGAAACGGATGAGGTCGAGCTCTTGCGCGGCGTGGCGGTTGTGCATCGCCGCCACGACCGAGAGGGCCACCCCGCTGAGGAACACGCCCCCGACGATCGCGATCGCCGCCCAGGGCCGGCGCGACCCTGACGCTGCACCGGACGGAGAATCAGGCGTCATCGTCTGCATCGCGAAGCACGTTTCCCGGCCGGTTGAGGTTACCCCACCTCCCCAATCTCCCTGAAATGATAGCGGAAGCGACGCCCCTTCCGCGCGTGCGTCGCGTCAGGTGAGGGGCGCGTCGGCGAGGGGCTCGACTTCGAGGAGGCGGATGGCGCGGCCGTCGCTCTGGGTGACGCGGAGGGCGATGCCGTCGATCTGCACCTCGTCGCCCTTCTTGCCGATATCGCCCAGGCGGCTCTGGACGAGGCCGGCGACGGTGGCCGCGGAGGTGGCGTCGGCGGGCCAGTCGGGGCGCATGAGCAGGCGGGCGAGTTCGTGGACGGGCAGGTCGCCGCGGACGACGCGCTTGCCGGCGACGTGGCCGGGGAGGATGTCGGTTCTCTGCGCCTCGCGGAGCAGGGCCTTGGATTCGTCAACGACGCCGAAGAGGTCGTCGACGACGTCCTGGAGGGTGAGGATGCCGGCGACGCCGCCGTACTCGTCGACGAGGACGACGAACTCGGTGCGTTTCTCGTGGAAGAGGGCGAGCACCTGGCCGATGGTGGAGGTCTCGGGGGCGAAGACGGGTTCGTCGGCGATGAGCTGGAGGACCGAGATGTCGCCCTGGGCGTTCTGCGCGGCGAGGAAGCGTTTGATGTGGACGAGGCCGACGACCTGATCGAGCCCGCCGTCGCAGAGGGGCAGGCGGGTGAACATGCGGGCGTCGATGGTCGCGCGGTTCTCCTCCATGGACTTCCGCAGGTCGAGGTAGGCGACCTGGAGTCGGGGGACCATGATGTGGTTGGCGCGGCGGTGGTTGAGGGCGAGGGTGTTGAGGATGAGCGAGCGCTCGTAGCCGGTGAGGACGCCGCCCGCCGCGGCCTCGGTCGCGAGCAGGCGGAGCTCCTCGACGTTGACGGTCTCCTCCTCCATCTTCTCGACGCGGCCGAGGCCCAGGGGGAGCGTGACGAGGTTGGCCATGCTGTTCATCAGCCAGACCAGGGGTGAGACGGCGGCGCCGATGGCGACGACGGGCGCCGCGGTGAGCATCGCCGCCGTCTCGACGTAGCGGAGCGTGAGCGCCTTGGGCAGCAGTTCGCTGAAGACGACGGTCAGCAGCGTGACGACCATGAACGAGAGCACCACGGACACGGGACGGAACACCACGTCGGGCACGGCGGCGGCGATCGGGCCCAGCGCCCAGGTGAGCACGCGGGTCATGGCGGGCTCGCCGATCCAGCCCAGGGCGAGGTTGGTGGCGGTGATGCAGACCTGGATGGCGCCGATGGCGCTGGCGGGGTCGCGCCTGAGCCGGCCCAGGGCCTTGGACGCGGTGCGGTAGCCGCGGCAGCGGAGGCTCTCGACGTGCAGCGGGCGGGCCGCGACGACGGCGTACTCCGCGGCCACGAAGAAGGCGTTGAGGGCGATGAGGAACGGGACGAAAAGCAGGTGGATCATGGGGGGCTGAGACGCTACCACGCGGGTGAGGCGGTCGCCAGCGGTTGGGCGGGGGGCGCGGGCTCGGGCCGGCCGGGTTCGCCGCGCACCAGCCGGTCGCGCGGCAGGGCGAAGTAGAAGACGCTCCCCCCGCCCTCTTCGGGCGGCGGGCACTCGACCCACGCCCGCCCGCCGTGCGCCTCGGCGACGCGTCGGACGATCGCCAGGCCGATCCCGGTGCCGTCATCGTCGCGCGCGAACCGGCGGAAGAGCTCGAACACCTGCTCGCGGTGCTCGGGGGGGACGCCCGGGCCGTGGTCGCGGACGAAGAGGCGGACCTCGCCGCCGGTGATGGTGCACCCCAGGACGATCCGGGGCGGGTCGGTTTCGGCGCCGCCGTAGCGGATCGCGTTGAGGAACAGGTTTTCCAGCGCGCCGGTGAGGCGGGCCCGGTCGGCGCGGACGGTGGGCAGGTCGTCCTGAAGCTGGACGTGGGCGCGTTTGGCGGTCCACTCCCGGCGGTGCTCTTCAATGACGCTCAGCGCGACCTCGACGAGGTCGACGGGGGTGGTCCGCATGTCGGCGTAACCGGCCCGCTGGTGTTCGAGCAGGTCTTCGATGATCCGCCTCATCCGGGTGCAGGCCTTGCGGATCTGGGCGGACGTCTCCCCCGCGCGGATGAGGTCCTGCTTGGCGACCGCCTGCTGGAGCACGCTCACGAGCATCTCCGCCGCCACGAGCGGGCTCTTCAGGTCGTGCGACACCGCGCCAACAAACCGCTCGAGGTCCTGGTTCGCCCGGCGGAGGTCCTCATTGGCGCGGGAGAGCGCCCGCTCCCCCGCTTCCCGGTCGGCGATCCGCTGGCGGAGCTCGTCGTTGACCCGCTCGCGAGCCAGCGCCAGCGCCGCCATCAGGTTGCTGGCCCGGATCATGCCGTACAGGATCACGCCGACCAGCCCCGTGAGCACGAGGCCCACGGCGAGGACGACCCACGGGCCGGGGGTCCGGTGCTCCGCGAGGTAGGCCGGTGAGGGCGTGCAGATCAGCAGCCACTCCCGCCCGCCGATCCGCAGCCGCTCGGCCGCCTGCATCCGCGAGGCGGCGATCACGTCGTCGGGGGTGGCTTCGGTCCCGGGGGCTTCGGGCGGGTAGAGCCGCTGCTCGCCGACGGGCATCGAGACGTCGAAGAGGTGGACCCGCAGGTCGCCGTGCCGCCACGCCCCGAGGTAGTCGCCCACGACGTCCGCCACGAGGAACTCCGCGACGGCGAAGCCCAGCAGCGGCCGGGGCGTGCCCGCCTCCGGCTCATCCTCACCCGCGCCCTCATCCCCACCCCCGGGCGGTGCGTACACCGGCGCGAACGCGACGACCGTTCGCCGCCGTTCCCCGTCCGCCCCGGTCTCCAAAGGCGGGCTGAGCACCAGCCGGCCCTCGGCGGCGGCCTGCTCGAGCGTCCGCATCCGCTCCGGATCGGGCGCGAGGTCCGCGCCGACCGTCGCGGCCCGGCGGTCGCGCGGCTCGACGAGCGTCAACGGGTAGTACACCGCCCGCTCGCCCGCGGGCACGGCCTCGCCCGTGGCCGAGGCCTGCGTGATGCGGAACGGCCGACCCAGGTCCCGCGACGCGGCGGCCTCGAACGCTTCCCGCTCCTCCCGCGTCACCCGCGGCACCCACGCCAGCGCGTGGATGGTCGGGTGGCGGCGGAGCGTGGGCAGCGCGAACTCCGCGAACCGGGCGCTGTCCACCTCACCCCGGCCGCTGCGGAGGAAGTCGCCCAGCGTCCGCACCTGCTCGAGGCTCTGCTCCAGAGCCCGGCTGATCGCGACCAGCCGCTCCTGAACGTCGTCTTGGAAGGTGAGCGTGAGGACCCGCTGCTCCTGCCGCCACGTCTGCCGGCTCATGAGCCCGGAGATCCCGATGCCCAGCAGGATGATGAACACCAGCACCGGCACCCGGAGGCGCTGCGACCGCGCCGCCAGCCGATCGACGAAAGACCTGGGCCCGGGCATGTCCGGGCGGGTGAGAGAGACCTTACGCACAGCAGATTGATGGTACGACCCGCGTTCGCCGCCCTCGCCCGTGATTTTTCCGGTTTCGGGCCAAGGCTAACCCCCCTACTCCGTTGCCCCGCCCGTCGATGTGTTTCTGGATTCGCCCCCCCGGAGACCCGGCGCAACGACAACCGCGGACCCGATGAGGGGTCCGCGGCTGGGGTGTCTGGCGGATGAGCCGTCGGCGGCTCCAGCGGCTCCGGGGCGCGGTCAGGCGGTGATGCCGGTGACCTTGACCCGCAGGAAGTGCTGGCGGTGGCCGGTCTTGCGCTTGTAGTTCTTGCGGCGGCGGAACTTGATGATGGTCGTCTTGTCCGAGTCCTCGGCGACGACGTCGGCGGTGACGGACGCCCCGGCGACGACGGGCTGGCCGAGCTTGAGCTCGACGCCCTCGCCGCCGACCATCAGGATGCGGTCGAACGTGATGGTCGCCTGATCGGGCGCCAGTTCGCGGGACGCGACCTTGATCACGTCGCCCTCGCTGACCTTGATCTGCGTGCCGCTGTCTTCAATGATCGCGTACATCGCGCGGGATCCTCTTGCGGTGAATCGAGCCGAGCAGTGTAGCAGGTTGGGCAGAGGCTGCAAATCGGGGACGCGGGCGGTGTGGGGCCGGCGCGGCGCCGAGTCGGGGGTTGCGAGCAACACGGCGCGGATTCTGGTGCAGATTGCGCTTCCCTTGTTTGGGGGGGTTGCGTACACTGACGGCGATCTGACCGCGTGAGACGCGGTTGACTTGGACCGCCGACCTCCTCCGAGGCGTCGCGTCGTTTCCTTTGCCGGGCACTGTGCCCGGCCGTTTCAGCACCGTGACGCGTTCGCAGGTTCCGCTCGTGAAAACATCGAAGTCCGACGCGAAGCCCCAGACGGTCACACGTTTCGGAGTCTTCGCATGAAGATCTACGTCGGCAACATGTCCTTCAACACCACGGAGGCGACCCTTGAGGGGCTGTTCTCCAACTACGGCCAGGTCGACGAGGTCGCCGTGGTCACCGATCGCGAGACGGGCCGCCCCCGCGGCTTCGCGTTCGTGACGATGGGCAACGACGACGAGGCCCGGGCCGCCATCGAGGCGCTCAACGGCCAGGAGTTCGAGGGCCGGACCCTCACCGTCAACGAGGCCAAGCCCCGTGAGGATCGCGGCGGCGGCGGTGGCCGCGGCGGGTTCGGCGGCGGCGGCGGCGGTCGCGGCGGCAGCCGTGGCGGCGGCTACGGCGGCGGCGGCGGTGGTGGCGGCCGCGGCGGCTACGGTGGTGGCGGCGGCGGCGGTGGCCGCGGCGGCGATCGCCGGTGATCCCAGCCCGCCCCACAGCCCCATCAACTCAAGACCACCGACCAGCCCCGTCCGCGAAAGCGGGCGGGGCTGTTTCTTGCGCGTCGTTACGGGGCGACGCCCGCGCCCCTTCGTGGGGTCGCCTCAGCGCCCCCCCAACCCCCGCACCGGGCTCCACCGCCCGGCGGTTTGGCCTACCCACCCCCCCCCCTGGCAAAGGCACGACCACTTAAGCGAGGGCGCGGGCCGCCCGCGGGCCCC
>CAZKRE010000050.1:5606-19205 GCA_964555075.1 uncultured Phycisphaeraceae bacterium | reverse complement strand
ACAACCACCTGCTCGAGGGCATGAAGGTCGTGGGCGAGCTCTTCGGCAGCGGGCAGATGCAGTTGCCCTTCGTGCTGCAGTCGGCGGAGGTGATGAAGCGGGCGGTGGCCCACCTCGAGCCGCACATGGAGAAGGTCGAAGGCCAGACGAAGGGGACGATCGTGCTCGCCACCGTGAAGGGCGACGTGCACGACATCGGCAAGAACCTCGTCGACATCATCCTCAGCAACAACGGCTACACGGTGCACAACCTGGGCATCAAGCAGCCGATCGGCAACATCGTCGCGAAGTGGAAGGAGACAAACGCCGACGCCATTGGGCTTTCCGGCCTGCTCGTCAAGAGCGTGACGGTGATGGAGGAGAACCTCAAGGAACTCAACGAGCTGAAGATCGACGTCCCGATGCTGCTCGGCGGTGCCGCGCTCTCCAAGCACTACTGCGACAGCCACCTGCGGAGCGTGTACCACGGCAAGGTCTATCACGGCCGTGACGCGTTCGAGGGGCTGCGGATCATGGACCTGCTCAAGGGCGGCAAGCTCGCCGAACTCGACGCGGAGATCGAGACGCGCCTGACGAAGCGCGCCGATGCCGAGGAGAAGTTCGCGGCCTCGCAAGCGAAGAAGAACGATTCGGCCGCTGCGGCGGGCACGGCGACAGCCGAGCGGACGCGCAGCGACGTCCGCACCGACGTCGAGGTCCCGACGCCGCCTTTCTGGGGCTCACGCGTCGTCGACACGATCGCGCTCGAGCACGTGATGCCGTTCGTCAACCGGGTCGCGCTCTACCGCGGGCAGTGGCAGTTCAAGAAGGGCAAGAAGTCCGACGCGGACTACGCGCACCAGATCCGGCACGAGGTCGACCCGATCTTCGATCGGCTCGCGCGGCAGTGCAAGGAGGAGGGCATCCTCCGCCCGCAGGTGGTGTACGGCTTCTTCCCTGCGCAGAGCGACGGCGACGACCTGATCGTCTTCGACCCGCAGGACCCGGAACGGGAGATCGAGCGGTTCACGTTCCCCCGGCAGCCCGGCCGGCAGCGGCTGTGCATCAGCGACTTCTTCCGCGGTGTCGACACCGGCGTGAAGGACGTGATTGGCTTCTCCTGTGTCACGATGGGCTCGGAGGCGTCCCGCCGGACGAAGCAGCTCTTCGAGAACAGCGACTACACCGAGTATCTCTACCTGCACGGCTTCAGCGTCGAGTCGGCGGAGGGGCTCGCGGAGCTGTGGCACAAGCGGATGCGGCAGGAGCTGGGCATCGGCGGCGACGACGCCGCGACGATCCAGGAGCTCTTCACGCAGAAGTACCGGGGCTCGCGATACAGCTTCGGGTACCCCGCCTGCCCGGAGATGAGCGATCAGGAGAAGCTCTTCCGCCTCCTCCAGCCCGAGCGGATCGGCTGCACGCTCACCGAGAACTGGCAGATCGACCCGGAGCAGAGCACGAGCGCGATTATCGTGCATCACCCGGAGGCGAAGTATTACGCGGTCTAACCTTCCTTAGCCGCGGAAGCTTGCTCCGCGCGAGCGCACGGTGACTCTGACGCGTACGCGCGGAGCAAGCTCCGCGGCTAACGGGAGCAACGCGAGGTAGGATCACGACATGAGCATCCGTGAGATCGAAGGTGTGTTTCTGGCCGACAGCGCCCGCGTGCTGGGCGAGGTGAGGCTCGGGAAGAACGTCACGGTCTGGTACGGCGCCGCGGTCCGTGGCGACGTCGCGGCGGTCACCATCGGTGACGGCAGCAACGTGCAGGACAACGCCGTGATCCACTGCGATTCGGGCGTTCCGAACACCATCGGGGCGAGCGTCACCATCGGCCACGGCGCGATCGTGCACGGCAAGTCGATCGGCGACGGGACGCTCATCGGCATGGGCGCTACGGTGCTCGGGCAGACGGTGATCGGCAAAGGCTGCCTGATCGCGGCCGGCGCCGTCGTGCCGCCGGGGCTCGAGGTGCCCGACGGCATGGTCGTCATGGGCGTGCCGGGCAAGATCGTCCGGCCGACGAGCGACAAGGAAAAGCAGTACATGGCGTGGCTCGCCCCGCACTACGTCGAGCTCGCTAAGCTGCACGCGACCGAACCCGACAACCCGCGCATCCGCGCGTGGCAAGGTAACCGCCTCTAAGGAATCAGGGGGACAGGAATCGGAAGAGGAAGCGAGCCGCTCGTTCCTCCGTGTTCCTCCTTCCCCAGAGACTCATGCATCTGTTCCCAGCCATCGATTTGCGTGACGGCAAGGTCGTCCGCCTGACACAGGGCGACTATGACCAGCAGACGACGTACGGCGACGACCCGCTCGCGGTGGCGAAGTCGTACGAGGCGGCCGGTTGCACCTGGTTGCACGTCGTCGACCTCGACGGCGCCCGGGACGGCAGGATGCGACACGTCGAGCAGATCGAGCGGATCTGCCGGGAGACGAAGCTGAAGGTGGAGGTCGGTGGGGGGGTTCGCAGCGAGGGCGTCATCGACGCGCTGCTGCGGGCGGGCGTGACCCGCGCGATCCTCGGCACGAAAGCCCTGCGCGACTGGTCCTGGTTCGAGGGCCTGATGGGCAACCCGACCTACCGCGGGCGGCTCGTGCTCGGGCTCGATGCACGCGACGGCGTGGTGGCCGTCGACGGCTGGGAGAAGAGCACCGGCGAGTCGGCGTTCGACATCGCCAGGAAGGTCACTGACTGGCCGCTCGCCGCGATCGTGTACACCGACATCGCGACCGACGGCACGCTCAAAGGCCCGAACGTCGCAGCGACCGGGAAGATGGCGGCGAGCACCCACGTGCCGATCGTCGCGTCGGGCGGCGTCGGCACGCTCGCCCACCTGCGGGCGCTCCGCGAGCTGCCGATCCAGGGTGCGATCGTGGGCAAGGCGCTCTACGACGGGCGGTTCACCGTGGGCGAGGCCGTGGCCGTGCTCGAGCAGGGAGAGTGACATGACCGACGCATCCGCGAACCATGAGACGAACCCGCTCCAAGGGTATTTCGAGTGGCAGGTGACGACGCTGATGCTGGCGTACGACCTGGTCGACCCGATCCACGACGAAGAGGCGGCCAACGGCCGGCGGCGGCGGATCGAACTGGAGGTGGGGGAGCTGAGCAGGGCGGCCCTGCCGAAGGAACTGCTCGAGGACGAGCACGCCGCGTGGGACCCGAGCATCATGCCCGGCATCACCCGGGCGACGCTCCGCCGGGCCGCAGAGATCGCGGGCCTCGGCTAAAGCCTTGACGCCGGTCCTGAGGCTTGTGCGAAGGGGCGATAGTCACCGGTCGCGGGCTACTCAGGCCGGTGTGTTCCGTAGAAACCTACAATCACCCGATGACGATCGCGAACCTGCCCGACATCACGGAGATCGAGGAAAGCTTCGACTTTCTCGACGATTGGGAGGACCGGTTCGAGTACCTGCTCGAACTGGGCCGCAAGCTCCCGCCGATGCCCGAGTCCGAGCGGACCGAGCGGAACCGCGTCCACGGGTGTCAGGCGTCGGTCTGGCTGACGATGGGCGCGGACGGAGAGGGGGGAACGCGTTCAATCCGGCTGCACGCGGTGAGCGACGCGCACATCGTGAACGGGCTGATCGCGATCCTGCTCGCGCTGTACCACGGTAAGTCGCCGGGGGAGGCGGTCGGGGTCGAGGCGGAGGCCCTATTCCGGCGGCTGGGGCTCGAGGAGCACCTGAGCCCGACCCGTCGCAACGGGCTGCACGCCATGGTGCAGCGGATCCGCGCGCTCGCGCGACAACACGCCTGACCGGAGACCCACAGCCATGCCCGACAACGATCCGACGCCGAACCCGACGACATCTCCCGAGCCCGCGGGCGAGAAGCTCGACGTGTTCGAGGAGGACGTGATCGAGGCGCTCAAGACCGTGCACGACCCCGAGATCCCCGTGAACATCTACGACCTGGGGCTGATCTATGGCGTGTCGATCACGGAGGAGAACGACGTCAACGTTCAGATGACGCTGACGACGCCGAACTGCCCCGAGGCGCAGAACATCCCGGCGGAGGTGCAGCGGGCGGTGCGGGATTGGGTCCCGGGCGTCCGCCGGGTGTACGTCGAGATCGTGTGGGAGCCGAAGTGGACAAAGGACCTGATGTCCGAGGACGCGAAGCTCGCGCTGGGGATGTACTAAGCGCGAGACGTCGACCCTGAAGCTCCGCGAAGGGGCGGATGGTGCGACGGGGGACGCTCGGCGGCGCCGCATCGTTCCACCCCGCCCTTTGTCGAGATTATTCAGGGCCGGCGCGTGCGGGGGCGCTCAGTAGGAACCGGCGAGGTCGCCGGCGCCGACGGGCTTGTGGACTTCCTTCTTCTGGAACCGCGAGTTCTTGATCAGGTCCTTGAGCAGGGCGTCGAACTCGTCGCGCGGGGTGGGGATGCTCACGGGTTTGCCGCCCTGCAGCCCGGACATCAGCATCGCGTTGCCCAGCTCCAGGCCGTGGATCCCTTCGGTCGCGGGAGCGAAGAGGGTGGGATCTTTCCCGAGGAGGAAGGCGATGAAGTTCTTCGTGACCGCCTTGTGTTCTTCGGCTTTGCCGCCGGGCTGGATGGTGTAGTAGTTCTTGTCCGGCGTCGCGAAGCGGGCGGTGCTGGTCCGGCAGAACTCGCGGGCGCCTTGGGCGTTTTCGATGAACTTGATGCCGTCATCGCCCGCGATGAGCGTGCCGTTCTCGCCGGCAATCTCCAGGCGGTTGATGCCCGGGGCCTCGCCCGTCGACGTGATGAACGTGCCGACGGCGCCGTTTTCGAACTCCATCATGGCGACGACGTCGTCCTCAACCTCGATGTCGTGGTACTTGCCGAGCCCGACCATCGCCTGCACGGTCTTGGGCATGCCCACGAACCACTGGAACAGGTCGAGGTTGTGCGGGCACTGGTTGATGAGCACCCCGCCGCCTTCGCCCTTCCACGTCGCGCGCCAGCCGCCCGACTCGTAGTAGGCCTGGGTCCGGAACCAGTTGGTGATGGTCCAGGAGATGCGGATCAGCTCGCCGACGCGGCCGGTGTCGATCATCCGCTTGACCATCCGCCAGTCGGGCCGCGTCCGTTGGTTGAACATCGCGGCATAGACGAGGTTCGGGTGCTTCTTCTTCGCCGCCTCAAACGCGGCGTTTGTCTCTTCCGCGGCCTTGGCGGTCACGGCGACAGGTTTCTCCGTCAGCACATGGATCCCACGGTCGAACGCCGCCTGCGCATAGATCGGGTGGAAATAGTGGGGGGTCGCGATGAGCACCGCGTCCACCTCGCCCGAATCGAACAGGTCGGTCGCGTCCGCGAACCCGCGAACCTGGTACTTCTCGGTGACCTTTTCCAGCGTCGCGGCATCGACGTCGCTGGCCGCGACGAACCGCAGCCCGGGCACGTCCTTGAAGTAGCTCATGTGGTTCTGAGCCATGCCGCCCGAGCCGATGATCCCCAGCCGCACTTCGTCCATCTCGCAGGTCCTTGATTCCGAGTCTCGAAGCCCGCTCTTATACCACCGGCCGCGTCGCTCGTGCAAAATACCGCGTCCTGAAGCCCCCGCGACGCCCGGTCGCCAGGCTCAGCGGGTACGATCCACCGGCCCGCGCAGCCGCGAAAGGACCCGCTCCACGTGTCCGAACCCTTTGTCATCGACGGCCACCTCGACCTGGCCATGAACGCGCTCGATTACGAGCGGAACCAGTGCCTCAGCGTCGAGGAACTGCGGGGCCGCGAGACGCCCCCCGGCGGCGGCAACCTCCCCGACGGCCGCGGGACCGCGATGGTCAGCCTGCCGGAACTCCGGGCGGGCAACGTCCGTATGGTCACCGCGACCGTCCTTGCCCGGGCCAAGCCGTGGGTCCGGCCGGACCGCACTCTCCGACGCGGCAACGCCGACTGGCCCTCGCCGGACATGGCCCACGCGGTCGCCCGCGGGCACCTGGCGTATTACGACCTGCTGCGGCAGCGCGGGGAGATCCGCCTGATCCATCACCGCGCCGAGTTCGAGAGCCATGTCGCCACGGCCGAGCCGCACGCCGTCGGCGTCGTCATCATGATGGAGGGGGCCGATCCGATCACCCGGCCGGAGGAGTTCGCCCAATGGCACGCGTGGGGCGTGCGGTGCCTGAGCCTCGCCCACTTCGGTCACAGCCACTACGCCTGTGGCACGCCGCCGCGTGAACCGAGTGACGGCCCAAATGGCGAGCAGGACGGGCCGCTCACGGACGCCGGCCGCCAACTCCTGCGCGAGATGGCCCGCTTCGGGACGGTCCTCGACCTCACGCACCTGTCCGATGCGAGCTTCGCCGAGGCCGCCGATGCGTACGAGGGTCCGATTTGCGCGACCCACGCCAACTGCCGCGCCCTCGCCGACTCGCCGCGGCAGCTTACGGATGAGCAGATCCGCCAGATCGTCGACCGCGACGGCGTGATCGGCATCGCGATCCACAACGGTATGCTGCGGTGGCCCGGGCGGATGCCCAGCCGCGAGACCGTCGGCCTCGCGGACGTCGCGGACCACGTCCTGCACGTTTGCGACCTCGCGGGCGATGCGCAGCACGTGGGCATCGGCAGCGACCTCGATGGCGGCTACGGCCGGGAATCGACGCCGCGCGAACTCGACACACACCGCGACCTGCACCGCCTCGCGCCGCTGCTCCGCGAGCGCGGGCTGAGCGAAGACGACGTCGCAGCCTTCTTCGGCGGCAACTGGCTCCGATTCTGGCGGCGAACGCTACCCGCCTGATCCCGGCAGCCATCGGGAGGCGGAACGCACCGGAATCCGCCCGGAAGGAGCCCCATCCGCCCTTCTCCACAACGTCCGATAATCGCTGTTATGTATAACCGCCTTGCGGCGGCGGGCAGGGGGTCATTCGGCGGGTTCTGCGCCGGTCCCGTCAGGTCGCTCTTCCTTCCCGGCTGGCTTCCGCAGCGACTGCCCGTCCACCTTCAGATCCTCGACAATGAACGACCAGCCCCGCTCCGGCGTCGACCGTAGGAAGCCCTCGATCCGCACCGCCGCGCCCTCGCGTGGCGTCACGCCCCACGCCTCCAACTGATCCACCGGCCCGAGGCCAGCATCGATGGTCCGCCCATCCGACAGCTCCAGCTTCCCGACGACCGCGGCTGGGCGATCACCCTCGGCGGGTTCGGTGCGCGTCGAGACCAGCTTCGCCTCGACCGCCTGACCGAATCGGTAGTACGGCAGCTCGACCCGACCGGCCGCCGTCTCGATGACCCGGGCCACAACCTGGCGGTCGGCGCCATCTCCCGACGAGTCACCCGCCTGCGTGGTCACGGTCACGGCGTCACCCGGCGAGAGGCTGGGCACGTGGTCCTCGGCGAACGCCCGGTCCGCGAGCCAAACGCTCCGTTCCTCGCCATCGACACGGATGACGAGCTCCAAACCCGCCGGACGGTCATCTGTCGCCTCGGCGGGTTGCACACGGACCGTTTCGGCCCGGACCCGTTCGAGCCGCGCCGCCGGCTCCCGGTCGACCTGTTCGCCCGCGTCCGCCTGGCGCGGCCGCGCCAGCATCCCGCTGCGGTTGGCCTCGGCCGGGGTCTCGCCTTGGGTGGTGCCGCGGAGGAAGTACTGGTCGTTGAGGTACAGGTTTCCGCCGTAACCAGCCCCCGGGTCGTAGACCTCGTAGCGCCGCGGGTAGTCCTGGTTGATGACCGCGCGGTTTTCGGTGCCGAGATTGCGCGAAGGCTGACGCGCCTCGTCGCGGGCCGGTGTCTGCCCGGCGGCAGGTAAGGCGAAAGCAGCCGCCAGTGCCGCGACCCCCGCACAACGTCCGAGAACCTTCGCGTCGATCATCCGGTTGCTCTTCATCCCTCACGATAGCGCCGCGCCCACATCCCGGCCACCTGCCGCCACTCACCGGGTGCCGCGCCTATGGTGCTGCGTAGCCCGATCTCGTCCGGCGGCTTCTCGGAGAGCCTGCCATGACCGCCACGCTCGAAACCCTGACCCTCGTGCCGCTCGCGCCCAGCCAGGTGATGGAAGCGGTCAGGCTCCGCAACGCCTGCGCAGACGATCTATCCCGGCGGTACGGCGCCGGACCCTGGTCGTCTCACGGCCACGCCATCACGATGCGGGCGCTGGCTCGCGAGCGGTGCGTGCTTGTGGCGCAGCGAACCGGCCGGAGTGTGGCAACCATGACGCTGGGGACCGAATGTCCGCGGGTGCATCGGCCGGAGTGGTTCGCGAAGCCGACGAGCAAGGCGTGCTATCTGACAGGGCTCTATGTCTCGCCGGACGAGCAAGGGAGAGGCGTGGGGACGTGGATGATGGCGCAGGCGGATCGGATCGCCCAGACCTGGAGCTGCGCCGCGCTGCGGTTCGACGCCTACAAGGGCCCCGCCGGGGCGGTCCCCTTCTATCGCCGTCTTGGCTATGCCTCCCGGGGTCAGTTCGAGGTGGCGGGCGTCTGGCTGGAGCTCTTCGAGCGGTGTTTCTGATGCGACGAGCCGCTATTCGTGCGGTTTTGGCCGTTTTTCCAGGGGCCGCTCGCCCGGCCATTCTTTGAAGGCGGCCGCGGCCTTTGTTAGCTTGCGTCCGCGCCGCCACTGGCGACGGAGATGGATTATCGTGACGCAAGAAGTAACGCTCACCCCCCGCTCGTCCACCGCCGAATCGCGGCCCGCCATGAGATCCGCCCCCGCCCTCGGGGACGACGCGAGGCTTGCGTCCGCGGACATCGTCCGCGAGTTGGCCCAGCGCACCTTGGAACGGGCGACGGCGCACCTGTTCTCCCTCCAGAATGACGACGGTCACTGGCGGGCCGAGCTCGAGGGCGACTCGATCCTCCAGAGCGAGTACATCCTCATGAAGTGGATGCTCGGCGCGGAGGACGATCCGCGGATCCCGCAGATCGCCGCCTACCTCCGTCGGCAGCAGCAGCCGGACGGCGGTTGGATCCAGTTCCCCGGCGGGAAGATGGACATCTCCGCGACCGTCAAGGGCTACTTCTGCCTCAAGCTCCTCGGCGACGATCCCGACGCGCCACACATGCGCCGCGCCCGTGACCTCATCCTCGCCGCCGGCGGCGCGGAGAGGATCAACAGCTTCACCAAGTTCTACCTCGCGGCGCTCGGCCAGGTGAGCTACGACGCCCTGCCGTCGATCCCGCCCGAGATCGTCTTCTTCCCGAAGTCCGCCTACATCCACCTCGACAAGGTGTCGGCCTGGTCGAGGACGATGATCCTGCCGCTCTCGATCGTCACGACCTTCCGCCCGACACGCACGCTGCCCCCCCACCTGGGCATCCCCGAACTCTTCAAGGATCCGCGGAACCAGCGCCGCCTCGTCGTCACACAGGACCGCCCGCACCCGTTCTGGTCCCGCTTTTTCCTTGCGGCCGATCGGTTCGTCCTCAAGACGGTCGACCGGCTGGGCGTCACCCCCTGGCGAGCCGCGGCGCTGAAGTGGATCGAGGCGTGGCTGCTCGGGCACCTCGAACGGAGCGAGGGCCTCGGCGCGATCTACCCGCCGATGGTTTACATCCAGGTCGCGCTGCGGTGCCTCGGCTACCCGGACGACCACCCGGTGCTCGTCCAGGCGCGCCGACACCTGGACGACCTGATGATCCGCGACGAGGAAACGGGCGAGATCCGCATCCAGCCCTGCGTCTCGCCGATGTGGGACACGGGCATCGCGGCGCACGCGCTCTGCGAGGCCGGGTTCGATCAGCGGACGGACGCGATGCGGCGGTGCAGCCGCTGGCTCGTCGACAAGGAGTGCCGCGAGCCCGGCGACTGGACCGCCAACGTGCCGGGCGTCGTCGAGCCCAGCGGCTGGTTCTTCGAGTACGCCAACGGCTTCTACCCCGACACCGACGACACCGCCATGGTGTCGATGGCGCTGCGGCGCATCGGCACGCCCGAGGGCATCGAGGCGGGGAAGCGCGGCGTCCGCTGGGTCCTCGCGATGCAGAACGAGGACGGCGGCTGGGCCGCGTTCGACCGCACCGAGGACCGTCCCATCCTCGAGCACGTCCCCTTCGCCGACCACAACGCGATCCAGGACCCCTCCTGCCCCGACATCACCGGCCGCATCCTCGAGTGCCTCGGCTACTACGGGTTCACGGCGTCACACCCGGTCGTCCAGCGGGCCGTGCGGTACATCGCCGAGCGACAGGAGCCGGATGGCGCCTTCTTCGGCCGCTGGGGGGTGAACTACGTCTACGGAACGTTCCAGGTGCTCGTCGGGTTGCGCAGCGTCGGCTGCAACATGGATGAGCCGTGGATCCGCAAGGCCGGACAGTGGTTCAAGGACCATCAGCAGGAGGACGGCTCCTTCGGCGAGTCCGCCAACAGCTATGAAGATCCCGCCCTTCGGGGGGAGGGCCCCCCTACCGCCAGCCAGACCGCCTGGGGCGCCATGGGACTGATGGCGGTGTTCGGCGATCGCGATCCCGCCGCGCGGCGCGCGATCAACTGGCTCGCCGAGACGCAGCTCGAGTCGGGTAACTGGGACGAGCCCTGGTTCACCGGCACGGGGTTCCCGCGGGTGTTCTACCTGCGGTACCACCTTTACAAGCTCTACTTCCCCGTGATGGCGATCGGCCGGTACCTGCGGGGGCAGGACGCCCTGCCGAACCTCCAGCCCGACACATCCCTGAACCGTGGAGAGTAGCGTCGGCCGGTCAAGTTGACGGCGCCGGCCGGCGCGACGTAGGTTGAGGACGTGTCGGGGGAGAGAAGGCACGTCGTTGTACCGGGGCCGCCCAGCGGATTGGTGTACTACGCGCATAGCCGCCCCGGGGAGCCCGAGTCGACGTGGGAACTCGCCGCCCACCACCTCGAGGCGGTCGCGGCACGCGCCAGGTCTTTTGCGGAGGCGTTTGGTGCAGGCCCCATGGCCGAGGTTGCCGGCCGCTGGCACGACCTCGGCAAGTACTCCGACGCCTTCCAGCGACGCGTGCTGCGGGCGGGCGCGGACGAGGCGGAAGACGGGAAGCCAACCGGCGCCCGTGTCGATCATTCGACGGCCGGGGCCCAGCACGCGGCACGCATGCTGCGGGAACCCCTTGGCCGCCTCATCGCCTACGGCATCGCTGGTCATCACGGACACCTTCCGGACTACACCGGCGGCGACTCTGCGCTCGAATGCCGGCTCAAGAAAGCGGTGGAGCCGGTGCATGCCCCGGACGATCTGCTGGCGCCGCCGCATTTCGCTGCACTTGCCCCGAGGGGTTGGCGTCCCGCTGTGAGCGACCTGCGGCCGTTCCAGTTCGCCTTCCTCGCGCGCATGATCTACTCGGCACTCGTCGACGCCGACTGGATCGAGACGGAGCGGTTCTACGAATCCGCCCGGGCCGATGAGCGGGACGCCCCGCAAGCGTCTATCGCGACGCTGCGCGATCGGCTCGACCGATTCATCGCGAGCCTGGTTGCGGGGAGGGTCGAGAACCCGGCGCCCGTCGATCGGGATCGCGAAAGGGTCTTGAGCGATTGCCGCGCCAAGGCCGCGAACCCGCCCGGCTGGTATTCGCTGACCGTCCCGACCGGCGGCGGGAAGACCCTCGCTTCGCTCGCCTTCGCCCTGTCGCATGCGGAGCGGCACGGCCTCCGCCGGGTGATCTACGCCCTGCCCTTTACGAGCATCATCGAGCAGAACGCCCGCGTCTTCCGCGACGCGCTCGGTGACGACGCCGTGCTCGAGCACCACAGCAACCTGGACCCTGACAAAACGCGTTCGACCCGGGTCGAGCTGGCCACGGAAAACTGGCACTCGCCGGTCGTGGTGACGACCAACGTCCAGCTCTTCGAGTCCCTTTTCGCGAGCCAGAAGACCCGATGCCGCAAGCTCCACCACGTCGCCGGCAGCGTGATCGTCCTGGACGAGGCGCAGACCATGCCGCCGCAGCTCCTGCGCCCTTGCCTGGCGGCGCTGGACGAACTGGTGCGCAACTACCGCTGCAGCGTCGTCCTCTGCACGGCAACGCAGCCCGCGATCCGGCACCGGGAGGACTTCCCCATCGGTGTCGGCACGATCACCGAGATCGTGGCCGATCCCGACAGCCTCTTTCACGCGATGAAGCGGGTGCGGACGCGGCATATCGGCCCGCAGGAGGAGGACGACCTGGTCGACCGCCTCGCGGCGCTGCCCGCGGCGCTCTGCGTCGTGAACACCAAGCGGCTGGCCCGCGACCTGGCGAAGCGGCTGGCGGAGCGGCGGCCCGACGTGCTGCACCTCAGCGCGTCGATGTGCCCCGCCCACCGGACCGGCGTCGTGGCCGCCATCCGCCAGAAGCTTGCCGCGGGTGAACCGTGCCTCGTGGTGAGCACGCAGGTGATCGAAGCGGGCGTCGACGTGGACTTCCCCGTCGTGTACCGCGAGCTGGCGGGCTTCGACTCGATCGCCCAAGCCGCCGGACGCTGCAACCGCGAGGGCCGGCGGGATCTGGGCGAGGTCTACGTCTTCGAGACCGCCCGGAAGCCGCCCCCGACGCTCCGCGGCTCCATCGACTGCGCCCGGCAGCTCATCCACGACCACCCCGACCCGTTGGCGCTGGACGCGATCGAGGCCTACTTCCGCCACCACTACTGGCGGCGGAAGCACGGGGCGGGCAAGCCGTGGGACGATCCGGACGTCATGGGGTGCTTCGAGGGCAACACCATGCACCGGTTCCGCGAGGCGGCCGACCGGTTCCGCTGGATCGATCAGAAGACGTACGCGGTCGTGGTGCCTCATGGCGATCAGGGCGACGCCATCGTGCGAGCCCTGATGAGGGAGGAAGTTCCAGATTGGCGACTGACACGACGGTGTCAGCGGTACACGGTATCTGTATACGAGCACGAGCTGCAGAAGCTCGCGGACAACACCACGGTCACCCTCCGCCACGACCGCTTCTGGGTGCTGACCAATCGGAAAGCGTATGACGACCGGTTCGGGCTGATGGGGGATGTGGCGGGCTGGGACCCGGACGGACTGATGGGCTGACGCCTCGAACGAGAGAGGAACGTATGGGCATACGACTGCACGTCTGGGGCGAATGGGCCTGCTTTACCCGCCCCGAGATGAAGGTGGAGCGGGTGAGCTACGACGTCATGACGCCGTCGGCCGCGCGGGGCATCGTGGAGGCGATCTACTGGAAGCCCGAGATCCGCTGGGTCATCGAGCGGGTCCACGTGCTCAAGCCGATCCGGTTCACCAACCTGCGGCGGAACGAGGTGGGGGTGAAGGCATCCGCTGCGAACGCGAGGAAGGCGATGAATGCCGGCCGGGGCGACCTGGGCCTCTACATCGAGGACGAGCGCCAGCAGCGGGCGACGACCCTGCTCCGTGACGTGGCATACGTCATCGAGGCCCGCTTCGAGGTGGTGAAGGGCTCAGATGGCCCGGACAAGCACTACGCGATGGCGTGCCGGCGTGCCCGACAAGGCCAGTGCTTCACCCGCCCCTACCTGGGCTGCCGGGAGTTCGCCGCCGACTTCGCCCTGATCGAGGAGGGGGACCCCCTGCCGCCGTCGGAGTTGCCGGCCGATCAGGCGAACCGGGACCTGGGCTGGATGCTCCACGACATCGACTACGCCAACGACCGCCAATCCCGCTTCTTCCGGGCGAGCCTGCAAGGCGGTGTCCTGGAGGTGCCGGCGTTCGACGCCGGGGAGGTGGTGGCATGATCCT
>CAZKRE010000050.1:0-5506 GCA_964555075.1 uncultured Phycisphaeraceae bacterium | reverse complement strand
GGCGGTGTCCTGGAGGTGCCGGCGTTCGACGCCGGGGAGGTGGTGGCATGATCCTCCAGGCGCTCGTGAAGCACTACCAGCGGCTCGCCGACGAACCCGATAGCGACATCGCGCCCTTCGGCTTCAGCCGGCAGAACATCGGCTTCACCGTCGTCCTCACGCCCACCGGCGAGCTGCACGGGATCGAACGACTCGCCGTCGAGGCTGGGGGCAAGAGCCGCGCACTCTCCCTCGTCGTACCCGGCCAAGGCAAACCACCCGGCTCCGGCGTCAACCCCTGCCTGCTGTGGGACAACGCGACCTACATGCTCGGCGCCGTGCCCGAAGGCCGCGACCCGGCCTGGGCGCGCACTCGGTGGGAGGCGTTCCGCGACCGCCACCTCGGCCTCCGCACGGAGATCGATGATCCCGGCTTCGACGCGGTCTGCGCGTTTCTTAAGCAATGGGATCCTGATCAACTCGAAGGCCGGGGCGACCTCGACGCACTGCAGGCGAACTTCGGCGTCTTCAGCCTCCGCGGCGTCACGGGCTACATCCACGAGCGTGAGGCGATCCTCGCCTGGTGGCGAGGGCAGCTCGATGCCGATGCGCCCGACGATGCAGCCGGCGGCGTCACCGGTCAATGCCTCGTCACCGGCGACACCGCAACGCTCGCAAGGTTGCACGAACCCAAGATCAAAGGGGTATCGGGAGCACAGACCAGCGGTGCCGCCATTGTCTCCTTCAACCTCGACGCGTTCGCCTCCCACGGCAAGGAGCAAGGCTACAACGCACCGGTGTCCGAGGCGGCCGCCTTCGAGTACGCGACCGGCCTGAATGCGCTCCTCGCTGACCGGGACCACCGGGTCCAGCTCGGCGACACCACCTGCGTGTTCTGGACCGAGCGGCCGACGCTGGCGGAGAAGGCCTTCGGCGCCGCCCTCGGCGAGAGCGACTTCTGGCAGGCGGCCGAGGAAGGCGAGGCCGACGATCGGGAAGCGCTGACGCGCGGCCGGGTCCGCGACTTCTTCCAGAGGCTGCGCGCGGGCCGCGAGGCGGCGGCCGGGGCGCTCGGTGATGAGGACGTCCCCTTCTACGTCCTCGGCCTGTCGCCCAACGCGTCGCGGATCAGCGTCCGCTTCTGGCACGTATCGACCGTCGCGGAGATGGCGGACCGGCTGGCGGACCACGTCCGACGCCTCGAAATGGTCGGGCGGAATGAGGACGAACCGCCGCTGACGCTCCGCCAGTTGCTGCTTGAAACCGCGCGTGAGCCGAAGGATATCCCTCCCCAACTCGCGGGGGAGGTCGCCCGCGCCATCGTGACCGGCGGCCCGTATCCAAGGGCGATGGCGTTGGCCGTGAACCGTCGCATCCGCGCCGACCGCGAAATCAATCACCGCCGGGCCGCGATCCTCAAGGCTTGGCTCGGCCGCAGCCCCGCAACCACCTCGACTCTGAAGGAGATCCCCGTGGCACTTGATTCCGACCGCACCGACCCGCCCTACCTGCTGGGACGGCTGTTCGCCGCCTACGAAAAGATCCAGAAAGACGCCTTGGGTGAGAAGCTCAATCGCACCATCCGCGACGGCTACCTCAGCGCCGCTTCGGCTACGCCGGCCAGTGTGTTCCCACGCCTGTACCGCCTCAGCCAGCACCACCTCAATCGCATCGAGAACATGGGTCTGCGGATCAATCGCGAGAAACTCCTCGGCTCGATCTTCCAGCACCTGCAACGCTTCCCGGCCCACCTGAACCTCGAAGAGCAGGGCCTCTTCGCCATCGGCTATTACCACCAGACTCAGGACTTCTACACCCCCAAGACCAAGGGCGCCGCTGAGGCGGCCACGGAGGAAAGCGCAAATGTCTGAGAAGAACGGCACGCCGGTCCAGCACCGCTACGACTTCGTCTACCTCTTCGACGTCACCGACGGGAACCCCAACGGCGACCCCGACGCCGGCAACCTGCCCCGCCTCGACCCGGAGACCGGGCAGGGCCTTGTGACCGACGTCTGCCTCAAGCGGAAGGTCCGCAACTACGTCGGCCTCGTCCATGGCGAGAAGCCACCGTTTGAGATCTACGTCAAGGAGAAGGCGGTTCTCAACCAGCAGCACGCCCGAGCCTACGAGGGCGAGAAGATCGACCCCAAGAAGCGCGCCAAGGGTAAGGACAAGGCCGACGAAGATCGGCGGTTGACCGCGTGGATGTGCGGCAACTTTTTCGACATCCGCACGTTCGGCGCCGTGATGACGACGGAGGTCAACTGTGGGCAGGTCCGCGGGCCCGTTCAGTTTGGGATCGCGCGGAGTGTCGACCCGATCGTCTCCAGCGAGCACGCCGTCACCCGCTGCGCGGTCACGACGGAGCGGGAGGCCGAGAAGCAGGAAGGCGACAACCGCACGATGGGCCGCAAGTTCACCGTGCCCTACGGCCTCTACCGCGTCCACGGCTTCATCAACGCCAACCTCGCCGACCCCGCCCGGAACGGCACCGGGTTCTCCGAGACCGATCTGGACCTGCTCAAGCAGGCCCTCGACCGGATGTTCGAGAACGATCGCTCCGCCGCCCGCGGCAACATGGCCCCCCGCGGCTGCATCGCGTTCCGGCACGACAGCGCGCTGGGCAACGCCAGGGCCGACCAGCTCTTCCGCCGCGTGAAGGTCGAGTTGAAGCCCGACCTCCGCGACGCCGGCCGGCCGCCCCGCTCATTCGACGACTACGCGGTCACCGTCGACACCGACGGCCTGCCCGCCGGTGTCGCCGTGGAGCACTGGGTGCAGCCATAGGCGGAGCCAACGTGTACGCCGACGCCGACCTCATCCCGATCTCGGCGCTGCAACACCTGCTCTTCTGCGAGCGGCAGGCGGCGCTGATCCACGTCGAGCGGCTGTGGGCGGAGAACCGGCTGACCGTCGAGGGGCGGGTGCAGCACAGGAAGACGCACGACCCGCGCAAGGTCTCCGGCGACGTGCGCGGCGGGCTCCGCACCGTGCGGGGGCTGGAGCTCGTCTCGCGGCGGCTGGGGCTGTGCGGCGTGGCGGACGTGGTGGAGTTCGGGCCCGACCCCGCCGCGCCGCCCGTGCCCGTCGAGCACAAGCGGGGTCGGCCGAAGAAGCACGATGCGGACAAGGTGCAGCTCTGCGCCCAGGCCATGTGCCTGGAGGAGATGCTGGCGCCCGAGCGCGAGCCCGGCTGGATCCCCGCGGGGCGGATCTTCTACGGCCAGACGCGGCGGCGGCTGGATGTCCCTCTGGACGCGGCGCTACGCGAGAAGACCGTCGCGGCGGCGGTGCGGATGCGGGAGATCGTGACGGCCGGCGTCACGCCCACGGCGCGGCGGGAGAAGAAGTGCGACCGCTGCTCGCTTCTGAATCTCTGCCTGCCGGACGCGCTCCGGCCCCGGAAGACGGCAACCCACTACATCACCCACTCGGTCGCTGAAGCCATGAACGTCTGACGGTCGGACGATCCGAGACCGAGCGAATGCATACCGCGTGAAACACCACCTCAACACCCTCTTCGTCACGACTCAGGGCGCTTATCTCCGGCGGGAGGGCGAGGCTGTCGTCGTGCAGGTCGAGCGGCAGACGAAGCTGCGGGTGCCGCTGCACATGCTCGGCGGGATCTGCTGCTTCGGCCGGGTCGGGATGAGCCCGTTCCTCATGGGCAAGTGCGCGGAACTCGGCGTGGCGATTTCCTTCCTCACCGAGCATGGCCGGCTGCTCGGGAACGTGCTCGGGTACACGCCGGGGAACGTGCTGCTCCGCCGGGAGCAGTATCGCCGGGCGGACAACGTCGGGCCGATGCGGGAAGGCGACGCGGGCTGCGTGCCCATCGTCCGACCGATCGTGGTGGCGAAGGTGCTCAACGCCCGGGCCGTCCTCATGCGGGCCGCGCGGGACTACCCCGAAGGGGCGGGACGAGCGGAACTCGACCGCGCGATCCAGAATCTGGCGACGAGCGTCCAGCAGGCGCAGGTGACCGACGACGTCGACCGGCTCCGCGGCGTCGAGGGCGAGGCGGCGAACACCTACTTCGGCGTGTTCGACCACCTCATCACCCGCCGGGACGGTTGGCGTTTTGAAGGCCGGAGCCGCCGGCCCCCGCGCGACCCGGTGAACGCGCTCTTGTCGTTCCTTTACACCCTGCTGGTACACGACGCCCGCAGCGCCTGCGAGGCGTCGGGGCTGGACAGCCAGGTCGGCTTCCTGCATCGCGACCGCCCCGGCCGACCGTCGCTGGCCCTGGACCTGATGGAGGAACTGCGGGCGTTCCTCTGCGACCGCCTCGCCCTCTCCCTCATCAACCGGGGGCAGGTTCAGCCGTCGGCGTTTCAGACCGCGGATACCGGCGGCGTGACCATGAGCGACGAGGCGCGGCGGGTCGTCCTCACGGCTTACCAGAAGCGGAAGCAGGAAGAGCTCGTCCACCCGTTCCTCGGCGAGAAGATCAGCGTCGGACTCATTGTCCATCTTCAGGCTCGCCTGCTGGCGCGGCACCTGCGGGGCGACCTCGACGCCTACCCGCCGTTTATCTGCAAGTGAGAGGAGGCCGGGCGTGTTCGTGCTTGTCACCTACGATGTCAGCACAGCGAGCCCGGGCGGTCAGCGCCGGCTGCGACGCGTGGCGAAAGCCTGCCTCGATTACGGGCAGCGGGTCCAGAACTCGGTGTTCGAATGCCAGGTCGATCCTGCGCAGTTCGCCGCTTTGAAGGCGCGGCTTCTGGACCTGATCGATCCGAAGCTCGACAGCCTGCGGTTCTACTTCCTGGGCAGCAACTGGCGCCGGCGGGTGGATCACGTGGGGGCGAAGCCCGCGGAGGATCTCGAGGGCCCGCTGATCGTATGAGTCGGGTCCGCGGGCGAGGTGCGAAACGTCGCCGCGGTCATCGAGCGCGCACGCATCCGCCGGGGGGTTCGCGGAGCGTGGAAGTTCATCATTGGCAAGTGAATAGGCCAGAGGGGCGGCAAGTGTGGCAGCGTTTGCCACTCCGGGCAGCCACGGTTCGCGGGATGCCACGGCTTGCTCGCGTGCGAGACAGGAGTTAGAAGAGAGGCGTCGCCCCCTTCACGGGGGCGTGGATTGAAACCATTTTCGTGTGTGCGGAAAGCACATCGCTATCGGTCAACAAGGTATCAAAACTGACATATTTTGCCCCCAACAGTCGCTCCGCCGTCGCATTTCTACTGCGATTGTAATAGATGATATCCATGTCGTAGGCCGCCTTCGCTTTGCGGGCAAATTCAAAACCTATTCTTCCTAAGCCGAAAATACCTAATGTCTTGCCGTCGAGATCTTGACCCAGATCCTGCATATATTCAAAAGTCTTCCAATTGCCTTTGGCAATTTCGCGCGAACGGTGGAAAGCTTTACGCGACACCGCCAACATCAGCAAAAAAGCTGTATCCGCTGTCGCGCCGCTCAGTACATCAGGTGTGTGCGACACGGGAATACGGTGTTTATTCGCAGCCTCCAGATCCACATAATCAAAACCAACACTGGCCAATGCGATACCTTTCAGATGAC
>CAZKRE010000049.1:0-19210 GCA_964555075.1 uncultured Phycisphaeraceae bacterium | reverse complement strand
CTCGCGCGGGATGTTGAGGAAGAACTGGCGCAGCATGAACGTCCCGTACGCGCTAAAAGCGGCCGGCAGTATCAGCGCCCAGTAGGTGTCGATCAGCCCCAACTCGCGAAAGAGGATGAACAGCGGGATCATCGTGATCGCCTCGGGGATCATCATCGTGGCGAGATAGCCCAGGAAGATGTGGTCGCGACCGAAGAAGCGGAGCCGTGCAAAGGCGAACGCGGCGAGCATGCTCGTGAAGACCTGCGCCGCGGTCACGCAGAGCGTCACGAGCACGCTGTTGAAGAGCGCCCGGTCAAAGCGGGTTTCCACCCACGCGGTCCGGTAGTTCTCCCAGTGAGGCGTGAAGCGCGCGAGGTCCAGCCCCATCAGCGCCGCCCCCGGTGGCCGCAGCGAGGTCACGACCATCCACAGCAGGGGGAGCATCATCGTCGCTCCGACGGCTATGAGGAAGGCGTAGCACGCCGCCGCCGCCAGCCGGGACCTCGATCTGCCTGTGCCCCACATCGTCGTCGATCCCTTCTGACCTAGCGAGCCGAAGCGCCGAGCCGCCACGTGAGCGCCGTCGCCGCGAGGATGATGGCGAACATGACGACCGCGATCGCGGAGGCGTAGCCCATGTTGAACCACTCGAACGCGTGGTTGTAGATGTAGTAGCCGAGGGTGGTCGTCGCGCCATCGGGCCCGCCGCCGGTCATCACGTACGCCATGTCGAACCCGCCCTGGAACCCGCCGATGAGCGACGTGACGAGGATAAAGAGAGTCGCAGGGGCGACCATGGGGACCGTGATGTGGCGGAACCGCTGCACCGGCCCCGCGCCGTCGAGCTGGGCGGCCTCGTACAACTCCGGGGGGATCCCCTGCAGCGCCGCGAGGTAGAGCACCATCGCCGTCCCGCCCATGCCGATCCAGACCATCATCACCATCAGCGCGGGCTTGGCCCAGTGGTAGCCGTTGAGCCAGGGTGGCCCGTTGATCCCCACCGCCGCGAGCGCTTGGTTGATGAGGCCAAAGGGATCGCTGTAGAGGTAGGTCCAGAGCAGGTAGATCCCCACGCCGGCGCAGATATTCGGCAGGTAGAAGATGGTGCGGAAGATCGCGCGGCCGGGCAGCGGCTGGTTGAGCGCCACCGCCAGCACGAGCGAGGCCGCCATCGACACCGGGATGGTCAGCAGCAGGAACAGCGTGTTGCCCAGGTATTGCCAGAACCGCGGGTCGTTGAGCCGCCCCTGACCCGTCACGTCATCGGTGTGCCAGCCCAAGAGGCTCACGAAGTTGTCCAGCCCGACGAAGCGCGGCGCGTGGAACAGGTCCCACTGAAACAGGCTGAGCGCAAATGCCGCTCCGACCGGCAGCAGCGTGAACGCGAGAAACCCCAGCAGGTTCGGGGCCAGGAAGAACGCGGCGGCACGGCCCTCCCCCCGTTCCCGCCGCAGCTTGCCTCCGCCCGCCGGGTGACGTGACAGCCGCGAGGGCCGCGGGGGCCTCGGCGGGAGCACCGGTGACGGCGGCACGGCCGGCGGTGAGAGTTCCGGGCTCACCGGCATGGCCGCGGCTCCTTCCCCACGTTCACTGCCTGTACCTCCCATGCTCCCGGATCATCCGGTCGATCAGCCTCGCCGCCCGACGCATCGCCTCCGCCGGCGTCGCCCGGCCGCTCCACACGCTTTCGCACGCCGTCGCATAGATCTGCTGCGCCTCCGCCAGGTGCGCCACCCGCGGCGTCGGGCACAGTTCGTCCACCGCTTTCAGGAGTACCGGCAGGTGGCTGTACGCCTGCTCACCCGTCGCGCCCAAGGACGCCGCCAGTGCCCGATCCGTCGGCATCGCGTGAGACGCCGCCCGCCGCTGGAACGACGGCGTCAGGAACGCCCGCGCCAGCGCCCAGGCTTCGTCCGGGTACGCCGTCTCCGCGCTGACCAGCACCGCCTGACTCGATGCCCACGTCGCTCGCCGCTCCACCCGCGGGTTCAATGTCAGCGCCCACGGCACGCCCGCCTGGCGACGCAGTTGGGGCAGGTCCCACGTCGAAACCTGCATCATCGCCACGTGGCCCCCGCCGAACATCATCATCTTGTCCAGCGAACCCTGCGCCTGCTGCTGCATCGACGGGATCACCCGGTCGTCGTGCATCAGTGCCCGGTTGACTTCGAGGCAACGGATCATCTGCGGCGAGTCGCAGGTGGCGTGCAACCCGTCCTCGCTGATGAACTCCGCTCCGAAGAGGCAGGGGATCAACTGCCCGAAGTAGCCGTACTGATCGATGTGGCCATCCCCGTTGAAGTCGCGGGTGAGACGCTTCGCCGCGTCGAGGAACTCGTCGTAGCCCCAGCCCGGCGCCGGGTACGGCACCGCGGCGGCATCAAACAGGTCGCGGTTGTACACGATGAACTGCAGATCGATCGCGAACGCCACGCCGATCTGCCGCCCTCCGAACCGATACCACTCCAGAGACTGCGGGATGTACCGCTCGCGCTCAACGTCCCGCTCGACCCGCTCCGTCACGTCCAGGAAAGCGCCGCGATGGGCGAACTCCGCGAATCCCTGGCCCATCCACATCAGGTCCGGCGGCGTCCCCGACGCCATCATCACCAGCACCTTCTGGTAGTACTTGGACCCGAAGATCGGCCGCAGGTCGACAGCCACCCCCGGGTTCGCCGCCTCGAACGTCTCGGCCACGTCGCGGTAGGCCGCCGCCGTTTCGGTGCTCCCCGGGAAGGCCACCACCAGGCGCACCGGTCGATCCGCCAGCCGCGGGCTCGTGGTGAGGAAGCCCCGGCCGACGCCGTAAGCGATCACCAGCAGCAGCATGCCCACGAGCACCGCCAGCGGCAGGAGCCCCCCTTCGTCCTTGTCACGGCCTCTGCTCACACCGACTCCGAACGCCCCGAGATCCGCCCTGCCCGCCACTCAACCGCCCGCGCCTAATGCTGATGGGCGGCCGCCGCCGGCGCCCGCCACCGCGTCCCCGCGACCTGCGTGATCCCGTCCTCGCCGGTGATGTAGTAGATCGTGAAGATCGTTCCATCCCGGAGTTCCCGGCTGATCGGGTATCCGTTGTCGCCCGGGTTGCCCAGGCCATCGGACCGCAGGATGAAGCCGCCCTCCACGTCCCACGTCTCACCGTGATCGCTGCTGACCACGGCCCGCACGCCCATCGGGCTCCGGCGGTAGCCGTAGGAGCAGAGGAGTCGGCCATCGGACAGCCGCAGCAGGTGCGCCGGGTGGCCCCACACCTCGGTCTGCCGCGGGGTCGACCAGGTCAGGCCCCCGTCGGTCGAGCGCGACGACCAGAGGTAGCCTTCGGGATCGGTCCGCATCATCGCGATCAGTGAGCCGTCTGCCGCCTCACCCAGGGCAGTCTCATTGAAGCCGACGTCGCCGCTTCCCGGCCCTTCCGGCCGCAGCGGAACAAAAGCCCAGGTCGCCCCGTCGTCCGCCGATCGCAGCAGGAACACTTCCGACGGCAGGTGTCCTCGGCCGCCCTCCGCGTGCCGATTGCCGTAGACCGCCACCAGCCTCACGCCGTCCGAGGTCACGAGTTCGCTGCACTCCTTCTTGAATGTCATCAGGCCTGCCACGTCATCCGGCACCTCGATCGGGCGGCGCTGCCACGTTTGCCCCCCGTCGTGCGATTCCGCCGCCCGCGCGCCCCCGAGATACGCGATCTCCCCTTCCCGGGCGTCGAGGATCACCTTGTTCTGCGCCTCCAGTTCCGCCCGCCGCGACGCCGGCACGTACACCCACCCCTCGGCCTCGGCGGTGACCCACCGGCCTTCCCCCGCCCGCCAATGCAGCAGCGGGTAGGCCGCTTCCGTCGGTTGCCACGTGCGGCCGCCATCGCCCGATACCCGCGTCGCCGAGCCGCCCGCCGGGTTGATGTGGCTGCGGTTGGTCCGGGTTCCGAACGTGGTGGCCAGCCCGCCGTCGGCGGTTTCCCGCAGGGTCGGGAAGCACGCGTACACCCCCTCTTCCTTGAACACGACGATGTGCTCGGCGTCCGGAGCGTTGGGTGCCTCCTGCTGTGCCACCTGCCCGACCGGCACCACGACCATGCGGCGATCGGAGATGTACCTGCCGTCCCCCGGCCGGTTGTGCGCAGCCACCCGCAAGACGTACCGACCGTCGGGCCAGTCCCGCGGATCAAGCGTCACGGCAAACGCGCCCGGCCGCGCATCCTCGTCGCGGGAGCCCCCGTCCTTCAGGTTCAGGAAGTCGTCCCCGGTGAAGTCGTCGCCCTTCAGGAAGGCGTAGCCGTTGGCGTGGCGGTGGAACTGGGGCGGTGTCACGCCCTCGGGCCCCTCGTCCAGGCGGACCACGAAACTGGGCACCTCGGGCTTGCCGTCACGCTCGGCTTGGACGCTCACCCGGACCCGGCCGTCCTCGAGCACCGTCTTCTCGAACGCGGTGATGCGGATCGCCTGAGCCTGGCCCGGCGAAGCGAGGCCGGTCACACAGACCAGAGCGGCAGACAGACACAATCGAAGCATGATGACTCCTGGTTGAACGCCGGGCAGACACGCCGCCGCTCCGGCCGTTTCTTCGTGCAATGTCACGGCCGGTACAGCTTGCGATCGCCCCAGACGGTCGTCGTGCTGCCCGGATCGGCCATGTACTCCGCCGCCTGCCGTTTGAGTTCAGCCAGCTTGATGTTCTCGACGTGGCCGTCGAGGAACGAGATGTTGAGCGTCTCGCCCGGGTGCCGATCCCCCGGCACCGCGTCGATCCACGGCGAATCCGGTCGGATCGCCACGCTCCCGATCTCCCACCAGTCCTGATCACCGGGCTCGGGACCTCCGTGATGCTTCGCTTGGACATGAAGCCGTAGATCGCGTAGCTCCGCTGGTTCCATACGTTCTCGGCGTCCAGCCCATAGGGCAGGCCGCCATGCGCCTTCACGCCCCCGCGGGTCTGATCGTCGGGACACATAAAGCCTTCCGCGGTCCCGGTCGCGGCCGCCGACTGCGCCCGTTTCTCGTTGACGTAGGGCCGCAGCAGGTTGTACCAGCGGATGAGTTGCCCATCCTGATCGGTCACGATCCGATCGCCGTTGTCGACCAGGTACGCCTGATGCGCAATGCCGATCTGATGCAGGTTGGACCCGCACTGCACGCTGCGCGCCGTCGCCCGCGCCATCTGCAGGGCCGGCAGAAGGATGGCAATCAGCAGCGCGATGATCGAGATGACGACGAGGAGTTCAATGAGGGTGAAAGCCGGCCGCTTGGACATGACGCACTCCCTGCGGCCTACCTGCCGCACGCTTCTTACAGACCGCCGAGATCAGACCCGTCCGGCACCACGCGGCGCGGCGGAAGCACCGGTGGCCACGCCTCACCGGCGCCGCATCAGCAGCCCCAGCCCCGCCGCCGCGAGCAACGACGCCGCCGCCGGCTCGGGTACGGGGACGATGACGATGTCGTAAACGCCGCTAGGTCCGAACGACGTACCGGCAACGCTCTGCAGCGTATCCGTGGAGGTCGCCTCGTACCACGCGACCCCGGTGGAGACGTGGCCGACCAACAGTTCGACCACGCCGTCCCCGTCGACGTCGCCGAGCGCGACGGCCGACGCGTCGCTGTCGAAGGTGGCGAGCGACTCGTAGAGCGCGCTCGTGCCGTTTGCGTCCAGCCCGAGGTACTCCAGCCACTGCACCTGGCCTTGGGCGTTGACGATGAACAGGTCCACGCCCCCGTCCCCATTAAAGTCGCCGATGGCGACGTCCTGCACGTTGGGCAGCCCGGTGAAGCTCGCGACGTACGAAAAAATCGGGTCCGGGGTGGTGGGGCTGTCGACATCGAACGCAGCACCCCGATACCAATCCATCGACGTGGCTTTGGTCACGAGCAGGTCGTCCCAGCCGTCGCCGTCGATGTCGCCGGTAGCGATGGCGATGCCGTCGGTCGTCAGCCGTATGCCGTTGCGGCGGGATTCGAGGTTGTTGGCGCCGCCGCCTTCCGACCAGAAGACCAGGCCCCCGTCGAGGAAGAAGACGTCGCCGCGGTCGTCCCGGTCAAACTTGCCAATTGCGATCCCCTCGATCGCGAGGGAACTGGGCGCGTTATTGGCGACATAGCCGTTGTTCAGACCATTGGCCTCGTACCAACTGACCTGCGTGGTCCGGCCGACCAGGAGGTCCATGGTCGCGTCATCGTCCACCAGCCCCGCCGCCATGTTCCGTCCACTACCGGTAAATCTGCCGGTGCCGCCGTCGAACGCCGCCAGCGTGTTGTTGGTCCCGTCCGATTCGTACCAATAGAAGCTCCCAGAACGGTCGACGAAGAAGACGTCGCCGTAGTCGTCGCCGTCGAAGGTGGCCGCCATCGCCGGGCCGCCGGCCATCCCGAGCACCGTGAGTCCGCACCATCCACTGGCCAAAAGTCGCATGATTCCTCCATCGCTGTTAACAGGTAACGTCCGAAGTGAAAGCGCCGTTTACGAATCCTGATACCGCTCGATGCGCGCCACGATGTCAAACACGGACCGGGCGCCCGGCCAGGTCCTGCGAGTCGATTCGTCGGACTGCGCCATCTTCGCGAGGGTGCCAAGCACGCCGCGCCGAGCCTGCGCGATGTGATGGGCCACCCACCGCTGCGCCTCGTCGGGGTCGCGGCGGCGCAGGGCACGCAGGATCCGGTAGTGGTCGCGCCAGGTCGCGGTGAGCGAGCTCGCCAGGTCGCGGTGAACGCCGACACGGCGGACTCCGCAGAGCCGGGACAGGATGCGGTAGTCGCTGATCGCCTTGGCGATCCACTCGTTCCCGGAGGCGTGGACGATCCGCATGTGGAACGTCACGTCCAGTTCGACGAGCGTCTGCGCCTCCGCCGCCGTGGGCTCGGTGAGGCCTTCCTTGCGGACCCGCCGCGCCATCGTCAGCAGCGCATCGCACGAATCGGTGAGCGAGCCCAGGTCGTCCTCGCTGAGCCGGGTCGCGGCACGGGCGGCGGCATACCCTTCGAGCACTTCCCGCAGCTCGTAAAGCTTGCCGAGTTCATTCGCATCCAGCTTCCGCACGAACGTGCCGTAGTAAGGGATCTGCTCGAGCAGTCCCTCGCTCGCCAGACGACCCATCGCCTCACGGATGGGGGCCCGGCTGACGCCGATGACCTTTCCCAGCGCATCGTCCGAGACCCGGGCCCCCGGCGCCAGCGTGCCGACCTCCACCTGGTGCCGAATGAACTCGTAGGCTCGCTCCCGCGCGCTTCTCATGTCTACCACTGTAAACCAGTGTCGACAATTCTGTCAAGACTTTTCATCCCCGCCGGCGTTTTCTTTGCCTCGCCTCCTCAAGAGACGACGGTCCCGCCGTTTATGCGAGGCGCGCGAAGCCTGCCTGACGCACCCGCCCCCCGATCCGCCGCAGGACATCTCCCTCGGTGATCGCCTCCGCCAGTTGTGCGAACACCTCATCCAGGGCGGCCGCGAACGCCTCGACGTGACGATCCTCGTGGGCGAGCGACGGGTAAAACCCCGCCCCCGCCAGAAACCCGCGGTCGAGCATGAGGTGGGTATAGAGCGTCTGAATCGCCAGGTTCTGCTCATGCTCGAACGCGAGGGATGAGAATGGAGGGTGCCCCCCCACCTTCACCGGCACCTGGTGGCGTGCGCCCGCCTCGGCCCACGCCCGCTGAACCCGCGTCCCGATCTGGTTCACATGCGCGGGTACATCGATCTGCCGCATCTTCTCGAGCGCCGCCAGCGCCGCGACGGGACCGACCGACTCGGTCCAGTAGGTGCTGGAGACGAACGACCGCTCCGCCCAGTCCATCACGTGCGGCCGCCCGATGATGGCCGCGATGGGGTGGCCGTTGCCCAAAGCCTTTGCGAACACGGCCACGTCCGGCTCCAAGCCGTAGACCAGGTGCGCGCCGCCCAGGGTAAACCGCCAGCCCGCGCTGATCTCGTCGATGACAAGCGGGACACCGCGTTGTTCACGCACCTCGCGCACCGCGTCCAGGAACTCGGCCGTCGGCGCGACTGAACGCGTCGGCTCCATCACGATCGCCCCCAGCCGCCCCCCGTGCTCGTGCGCGATGCGCCGCAGGGCCTCGGCGTCGTTGAAGCCAAAGGTGTGGGCGGTCCCGGCGAGGCCGGCGGGCACCCCCGCGGGCGCGAGTCCCGGCAGGAGGTGTCGCCCCAGGGAATCGCCGGCGTCGCCCGCAGTGGGCAAGTTGGCCGCGAGGTACCAGTCATGCCACCCGTGGTACCCGCAGATCGCCAGCCCATCCCGCCCGGTCGAGGCCCGCGCAAGGCGGACGGCGATGGCCATCGCTTCGCCGCCGGTCCGGGCGAGCCGCACCCGCTCGGCCCACGGGTGCAGCGCCACGAGCTGCCGCGCCAGCTCCACCTCCTCGGGCGGGTTCAGCGTGGCCATCGAGCCGAGCCGGACCCGGCGCGTGACGGCCGCGGTGACATCCGGGTCGGCGTACCCGAGCAGGCAGGCGCCCACCCCCATGGTCGTCATGTCGATGAACCGCCTGCCGTCGGTGTCGATGACCTCGCAACCGCGTGCCTCGGCGAAGTACGCGGGCCAGCGACCCGGGGCGTACATCTCCGGCTTCTTGCTCAGGAGCTGCGTTCCCATCGGGAAGAGCCGCTTCGCTTCTTCGTAGAGCGGCGCGGCGGACCCCGGCGCGGCAGCCTCCTCAAGCCCCAACAGCTCCCGTGCGTTGAGGGAAAAAACCCGCTCCAGATCCGCGTCCGTCAGCCGCTCCGCCCGGACTGCCGCGCGGAGGGCGAGCAGCGATTCGATGCCCACGAGCGTCGGCCGGTTCCGCGGCCTGGCCGCGGCGTAGTCGGCGGTGTCGTCGTAGAGCCAGAAGAACCCATCCGCGAGGCTGACGCATCGCCCGCGCAGGTTCGCGACCGGCCAATCGCTCCCGAACATCAGCCGCCTCGGGCCAAAGACACGGAGGATGGCGGTCAGCGCCCCCGGCTCGCACACGGCCGAGGTATCGAAGTAGACGTTGCCCAAGCCCCGCAGCGCGTCGATGCCGTCGATGGTGTGCTGCGCGCAGAAACCCCGCGCAGCGTGGGCGAGAACCAGCCGGGCGTCCGGGTACCGCAAGCAGTTCTCACGGATCTCGCGCTGGTTATCCGGGTCTCGCAGGGCCTCGGGCCGCACGATGTGCAGCATGATCACCAGACGGCGTCGATCCGCGATCTCCCACGTCCAGCGGGGCAGAAAACTCTCCAGCGGCGCCTCGAACGAATCGCTGCGGCCGGTCAATGCGTGATACACCTTGAACCCGCGGAACCCGTCGGCCATCACCCGCGCCTCGACAGCGGCCGGGTCGTCCCCCGGTCGCACAAGCATCAGGGCTGCACTCGCGGCGGCACGCGTTTCATCCCGTAAAAAGTCGTTCTCACCCTCCACATCCATGTCCGCATGGGACGGGAAGCCGAAGAAGAGACCGTCTCGCGGAGCGTCGTCCCCCATCCATGCCCGCATCCCCTCGCGGTAGGCCGCGACGCCCACGCGGGCGTCCGGCTCGTCCGGGTCGAGCTTTCCCGCGGGAGCCACTCCGCGGGTCGTATAGAGATGGGCATGGACGTCGAACGTCCCGGGCGGCACGAACCCGCCCAGTCGCTTTCGGTAGATGTCGCGATCCCCCTCGTCGGGCATCAGTCCCGGCCGGAGACATGGTGGCAGCATCCACCCCGGCTGCCGCGCCCCCACTGCTTCGACGGTCTTGACCATGTCACCTCCTCCAGCCTGAACGCGGGTATTGTAGACATGTGTCGACAATCGTGCCAAACTGCCCGGATGAGCAACAAGGCCCGTGTCGGCATCGTCGGTTGCGGCAACAGTGCGGAGGTCGCGCACGTGCCGGCTCCGGTAATGGAGGGTGCTCGATGAGCGTGTGGATCCAGGACGCCTACGAGCGGATCCTGCCCGAGTCGCCCGCGGGCGTGACGACACACGCCGCGATCGAAGGCACATTGGGCGAGACGATCGCGTTTCAGGTTGGTGTCCGGCCAGCGGACCGGCTGGGTGAAATCACGGTCGAACTGGAAGGCCGCCTCGCCGCGGGTGCGACGGTCCGGCTTGCGGAACTGGTGCCACTGCGCCGCCACACGATCGACACCGAGGTCGGGATGATGGAGGGCCACGCGCCCGGCTTCGTGCCCGACCCGCTGGTCTCGTGGCGGGGCGTACCCTTCGAGGGAAGCGTCAGCCGCTGCCTCTGGGTCTCGCTCGCGCTCCCGGGCGAGCCGGGCGCGAGCGAGGTGGCGGTGACCGTGCGCAGCGGGCAACAGGTGCTCGGCCGTGTCGTCGCAGGCGTGACCGTCTGGCCGTGCAGGCTCGCCGAGCACACGCTGCCGGTGACGAACTGGTTCTACAGCGACGCGCTGGTGGACTGGTATCGGGTCGAGCCGTTCAGCGAGGGCTATTGGACGCTCGTCGAACGCTACTTCCGCAACATGGTCGAGCATGGCCAGACGGCGATCTACACGCCGCTCTTCACTCCCCCTCTGGATCACAAGAAGCGGGACCTGCAGCTGGTGGGCGTGACCCGCGAGCCCGACGGCTCGTTCCGCTTCGACTGGTCGCTCCTGCGGCGCTGGTTGGCGCTCGCGCAGGCGTGCGGCTTCCGCCACATCGAGATGAGCCACCTTTTCTCGCAGTGGGGCGCCGCCCACGCGATCCGCATCCTCGTGCGACAGGACGGGAAGCTCGTTCCGCTCTTCGCGCCCGAGACGCCGGCCGCCTCGCCTCCCGTGCGGGCGTTCTTCGAGCGGTTCCTGCCCGAGCTGGTGTCGTTGCTGAAGGCCGAAGGGCTGTTCGAGCGCACGATCTTCCACCTCAGCGACGAGCCGAAGGAGGCAGACCTCGATCGTTACCGCGCGGTGCGGGAGATGGTCCGGGAGATCGTGCCGGAGGTCCGGGTGACTGAAGCGCTCAGCCGCATCGACTTTTACCGCCACGGCCTCGTGGACGACCCGGTCCCTCTGATCAGCGACCTCAAACCGTTCCTCGACGAGGGGCTCCGGCCGTGGACCTACTACTGCTGCACGCCGCGAGGGGCGTACCCCAACCGGTTCCTCGACGTCCCGCTCTACCGCCAGCGCATCCTCGGAGCGATGCTCTTCCGCTTCGGGCTCACTGGCTTCCTCCACTGGGGCTTGAACTACTGGTACCGCGGCGGGACAACCGAGCTCATCGACCCCTATCAGGTCACCGACGCCCACCGCTGGCCGAGTTGGACTGCGGGCGACCCGTTCATCGTCTACCCCGGCGAGGACGGGCCCGTTGATTCGATCCGCTGGGAGACCTTTCGCAGCGCAATGAACGACTACCGCCTGCTTGAGGCCGCGGCGGCATCGTGCGGACGGGAGACGGTCCAGGCGTGGCTGAGCCGCATCGAAACGACCGCCGCCTGGCCGCGATCCTCGCAGTATCTCCGCGACCTGCGCCTCCGCGCGCTCAGGAGTGTTGCGCGGCCAGCATGACGGCGTGAACAGCCGTCATCAAGGAGTGCTGGTCAAACACGGCTAGGTCGACAGACGCTCACCTTGCCGCGGAGGATCGTCCGCATTCGCGCGCATCGCAAGTTCGACCGCCAGGAGCATCGTCGCCGAGTGGGCCAGCCGCAGGTGTCCCGGGTTCAACTCCCGGAGGATGAGCCGATGCCACCGGTCGGCCACCTCCGACAGCCGCCGCCCAAAACAGTCGACGATGTCACGCGCACCGCAGAGCAACCAGCAGAGCAGGTACTCCAGGCACTCGCGGGCGGCGGCGTTCTCCGACACCAGCGCCGGATTCGCCTGCCAGCACCGGTGGACGATCCCCGCTCGATCCGCTCCGCTACCAGCGGCCGCGCGCAGCACCGCCGAAAGGTCATGCCGCTCGGCGAGGTCCTGCTCGTCGTAGAGGTCCGACCAGTTGGCGGAGTTTCGGATTCCATCGAGTTCGCGGATCTGCGCTCGAACCCGCTCGGGGTCCATCCGGTCCAGCCGCGCGATCGCGTGCTCCGCCAGGTCGTGCATGTGCATCCGCCAGACCAGGCGGAAAGGCTCGTCGGGCTCAACCTCGGCAAGCAGGTGGAGCGACACCTGCGTCTGCAGGAGCGTGTAGGGGATCATCTCGTAGCCGGGTCGACTGAAGATGCCCCGCGCCCGGCGGCTGCCACACTCGTCCCTGAGCTCGCGGTAGCGTTGCAGGTGCGCCACGTCGCCACTCACACGCCACGCGGCGAGCACGAACTCCAGCAACCGCGTACCCCGGTCCGGCCAGAGGGCCGCCGTTTCGCAAACCCACGCCCCCCTCCCGTCGGCAGTCGGGATGTTCCAGCCGCTTCGCCGCAGCCATTCCGCGGCATCCACCAGGAACCGCTGGGCACGCAGCCGACGGGCCTCTCCGGCCTGCGGCCAGTGCCACAGCCGGTGCAGCGCCCACACCGCCATCGTGTACTGGTCCGCCGACGAGTTGCGGTAGAACGTCCGGCCGTCGAGCAACACGCCGCGGGCGAGGAAGCCGCGGGTGGGGCAGACATCGGTCAGGTGCAACAGCGAGTCGGCGACACGAAACGCCCGGTCGCGCCAGTGCGCCGCTCCCGTCCGCTCCGCCTCGGCGATCAGCCACGGCAGCATCGTCCCCGCGTTGAGGGCGCAGTCCTCGATGTTCGACCACCACCCGCAACGGTTCGGGACGTCGTCCGCCACCTGCTGCGCGGAAGGCAGCAGCGATCGCGGGTCCTGACCCGGGATCAACCGCTTGTCGTAGAGCATCAGCGTGTCGGCATCGGTCAGCGACTCGATCACCGACCACGCCGCATCGGCAGTAGAACTCATCGGTGGCTCCGCCCTGAAAGCGACCCGCCTCGCGACTCGCACGCGGGGGCTACGGCAGGGTGTCGTTCCAGGGGGCAACGAGCTGCGTCGGCAGTTCCTTCACCGCTTCGACGTGCCCGTCGAGAAACCCGACCGACGCCGTCTCGAGGTGGCGGTACATCATCGGGGCGTCCGCCGGATATGCCGTGATGTATGACGGCGCGGCAACCCGCAGGTTGTTGAAGAAGTCGGTGAACACCAGGACGGCGGACGGGCGCTTGATATCCATATCCGGCTTCAGCGGCTGATAGACCCCGGCGACCGGCTTCGTTAGCAGGTTCGTATTCAGCCCGTAGTGGGTGTGCCAGTAGTCGGCAAGGGTCGCCTGCCCCGAGGGGCAGGTCAGCAGCTCGAAAGGCTCCTGGTTCGTGACGTGAAGGTTGTACGTCGGTCGGCCCAGGACCGTGGGCATGAAGGTCGAGATCCACGTAGGCCACGTCCAAGCCTCCAGCGGCGCCACCCCGTCGTGTTCATCGAGGTAGATGCGGTAACTCGTGCCAAGCTGTCGCAACTGCGACTGGCACTGGACGCGCTGCGCCGCCTTCCGTGCCTGGCCGAGGCTCGGGAGGAGGATCGCGACAAGGAGCGCGATGATCGAGATCACCACGAGCAACTCAATTAGCGTGAAGGCCTTGTAACGGCGCATGAGGCTGTTCCTCTCACTTGAGGGCGGTGATGGCCAGTAGCACGGGTGACACGAACGCGTTGCCGGAGATCATGTCGATCCGCTCGATCGTCCGCTCCGGGTGCGGGTTGTCCCAAGTGAACGCGTAGAGCTGGAACGAGGCGCCGTCGCCGGTCGTCCCGCGCCACGCCATCCACGCCTTCGAGCATCCGGCGTAATCGTTCCAGTCGGTGACCTGCTGCCGGAACGTGATTGGGAACTCGACGGTTTCGCCGCCTTCGTAATGGATGACGTAGGTGGCGATCACCTGTCGTTCCTCCTGGTACCGGCGCCAGATGGAGGTGGTGGGCGCCGGCCGCAGCGAGGTGCTCTGAAGCAGCACGAGCTGCCTGGCACGCACACCCGCGCCAAGCCCCTCCGCCGCCGGCGGCAGGTACGCCGGCCCCTCGTCACGCGCAAGCTGGATCACCGGGCCGAGCTTGAAGGGCACGCCCCGGGCGACCACCGTCTCGCCCACGGGCAACGAGGGTACGCGCCGCCCACCGAGAAACTCCGCCGCGGCCAGGTCGGCGGTCGCCTTCGGCGCGAGGTCAATGGGCGCCGCGACCGTTTCCTGTGGGACCGCCTCAGCGCGCTCCCGCAGGATCGTGAAGTAGTCGCTCGGCAGAATCTCCCACGCGTCCAGGTCCACCGCGGTGTTCCATCCATACGCCCCATTGAGAACGAGGCACATCTGCATCTCCGGCTCGGTCTCGAACCAGAAGTCCTGTTGCCAGGTCGTCGCCATCAGCTCCGCCACCCCTCGCCGCACGCCCGCGCGGGTGAAGTTCTGGATGTTGACCGGGCGGTACCAGGTCGCGGGGACGACGCGGAAGCCGTCCTCGAGGAAGGTGTCGAGCGTGGGGTAGTCGTCCGCCGGGCCGTAGATCCAATCGACGATGACGAGGCTCTTGTCCAGGAGCGGGCGGGCCTTGTAGAGGTGGTAGGGCAAGCCGCCGGTCGACCCCATGCCCAGCTTCAGCGGGTCGCCGTAGGCATACACCGTCTCGACGCCCCTCGACTCAAGGTAGTCGTGCCAGTGGTTGAGACTCTCGGCCAGCAGCTCGTGCGGGGGGACGCCGCGGGTGTGGGGCGTCTGGCCCATCGCCCCGTGGGTGAGCTCGTCGTGCGTGATGTTGAACGCCCGCGGCGTGTCGAAAGTCTCCAGCAGGGTGTCGACGATGTCCGTCAAGACTCGCCGTGTGCGGGGGTTCCGCGGGTCCACGTTGGTGGCCTTCGGCCCATCGCCCAGGTCGGCGTACCCCTCGCGGTTGGTCAGCCAGTAATCCGTGTGCGAGTAGAGCGACTGCTCGGGCACCACCTCCAGGCCACGGCTGCGGGCGTACTCGATCAGCGGCTTGAGACCCTCCGGGTCAAAAGCCGTGCGATTACCGAGCCCCGGCCGGGAAGGAATCACGAGCCGGTCATCCATCCGCAGCCACAACCGGTTGAACTTCATCAACTCCGCCAGGTCCACCAGTTCGCGGAAGAGGTCCTGCTCGCCCGGGAACGGGCACATCAGCTGCAGGCCCCGCACCTGGTAGTCGGGCCAGTCCACCGCCTCCAGGCATGGCATGGCCGGGCGCGGGGCTTGTGCGATGAGGTTGCGCAGCGTGGAGACACCGAGCCGCAGCCCCTCCGGGTGATTCGCTGCCAGTTGGATGCCGCCGGGGTCGATCCGGAGGCGCGATGCCTGCTGCGCGACGCTGGGGAACCCGGCGACCAACTTGCCGTTGCTGCCGCGCTCGGGCACGGGGGCCACCCAGTCTCCATCAAGCACCAGGCGAATCGTCGCGTGGCCCGCTCCGCCGTGGACGATCTGAACCTCGCGCCCAAAGCGGGAGCGCAGCTCCTCCGCCATCGCCTCCACCGCCGCGAGGGCCGGGCCCTTCAGCCCAGTCTGCGGGAGCGAGACCGTCACCACCTGCGGGAGTTCGAGCTGCCCGCCCTGCCACGCCAACTGCTGCGGCCGCGGCCAGACGTGAAAGCGTGTCCCGGCGCCTGACGCCGGGCGAACCTCGTCGCCGTCGATCCCCAGACGGCCGAACAGCGATGGCGCGTGGAAGCTGTCGCCCGGCAGGTAGGCCCACGTCTGGTACTCCGCGCCCGCCGCTCCCGCTCGCCGTTCCCGCGCGAAGTTGATCCGCCACGGCTTCTCGTTCAGCAGCGTCGCGCCGAGTCGCTCGAGAGGGATCCGCATCTCGGCGGTCCAGCGGCCCTCGCCAATCACGCCGGCAGCCTCCCACCCGTCGTTGACCGGCTGCGGCGCGCCGCCCATGTCGTACCAGGTCTGCGCCAGCCGCGCCCCGGGAAAGACCTGCCCACCCTTGAACCCTCGTGGCGTCACGATCAGGTGGTAGTAGCCGCTGCCATCGCCGTCCGGGTCGATGAACACCTCGACGCAGTCGTCGTGGTAGACGTGGTAGCCATCCTCCGTTGAACCAAGCGTCATACGTTCGGTCGCGGGCTCGATGCACTCGAAGCCGATGCGCAGTTCCTGCCCGTCCGTCGCCACGCGGACATGCGTCGCCGGCTCCGCCGGGACCTCTTCCCCCAGCTTCAGCAGCGGCCCCAGTCGCGTCGCATCCTGCCAGAATGCCTCGTCGAGCCGCCCATCAACGTCCATGGGCGCGGTGGTACGCGCCACCGTCGCCCCCGCCTCACCCCGCGTGGTCTCGTCCACCTCTGCCAGCACCACCTCGTCGATCCAGACCTCGCCCGGCCCGTCGCTGATCAGCGACAGTTTCAGCGCGTCCACCGCGGCGCCCGTCCGGAACCCCCCCTGAACCCTCCGCCACTGCCCGCCGGTGTCTTCTCCCCGCGCCACCACGTGGTACGCCGGGTACGAACCCGCGTGACGCTCGTAGCAGTAGACGGCGAAACGCCCCGTCGCCTTCACCCACGCCTCGAAGCGGTACGGAGTCTCCGGCCCGGCTTGAATCGGCTCCTGACTCGCCCGCACCCAGGCGACGTCATCCGATTCATGGAGCAGGCGAAGATAAGCCCCGCCCTCCGGCGCCTCGCCGGCGACGCGTGCGACGCTCCCCCTCGCCCCGTCCTGGGTGTGCACCTGGTAGATCCAGTGCTCCGCCGCCGCACCTTGCCCCTGCTCAAAAGAAGCATTGAGGACGCGGTTGGTCTGCGCGGTTGCAACGACTCCCCAGCTCAATGCGATCAACAGTGTGTAGATCAAGCGGTCGAACATCAAGGCCTCCGACACCAGCGACGCGGGTGAGACAGGTGGGGCAGTATTGGCGAGAAGCACGGTCAATGCCCGGGCAGCATCGCCGCGTCACCCGCGGCGACGCACCATGGCCAGCAGCCCCGCCGACAACAGCAGCAGCGACGCCGGCTCCGGGACCGCGGTGACCGTGATGTCGTCGAGGGCCCAGTCATCGGTGGCCCCGCCGTAGTAGCGCTGGACGTAGAACCACTGCGGCATGTAAGAGGCCAACCCGCCCCTGACCGCGATGTCCTCCGCCACCGCCTGCTCGGCCTGCCCCTCCTGCATCACGTAGAAGCTGTAGGTGTAATCCTCCGCGCTCGCCGCGGTCATGTCGTAATCCAGACGGATGCGCCACCACGCGTTCGCGGTCATCGTGATGTCGCTGTTCACCCACGCCCCGTTGTCCACGTACCCGAACTTCTCAACCCACCCGGTGTTGCCGTCGGCGTAGGCGCGCACCTCCAGGGGCGCCGCGTCCCACGGGTTGGGGCCCGAGGGCAGCTTGGCCAGCATCGAGCGCCGGCCGGTCGCATCGCCGTAGACCCAGAAGCTGACACCGAGCACCTGCCCGGCCGTGGCCCCGGAAAAGCTGTGCGCGGCCCACGAGGTGTCGGGGGTGGTCCCGTCGTTGAGGTACCGAGCCGCCTTTCCCGCCCCGCCGCGCGCCGCCCAACCGGATTGGACCGTGAAATCGTCGTTCGCTCCCCCCGCGCCCCCGTTGAGTCGCCAGCCGTTCTGGTTGTGCAGTGAGCCGGCCTCGAGGCCATCGAAGTCTTCTTCGAAGAGAACCTCTCCCGACGCCGCTCCACACACGCCCGCCGCCATCGCGAACGCCAGCCCCAGAACTCCCTTGCACGTCCCCATGACCTGTCTCCTTGCAAGAAGTGTTTGATCCCCAGCGGACACCCCGCTGCGAGAATCCTCAGTCATCTGGATCGAATCGGTTGAAGTCCATCGGCACGACCGCGACGCGCCGCCGCCAGCCGGCATCCCCAGTCTGGTGCGCGTCCCGGCATTCGAGCCACAGGTCGATCGTCTTGGCGCCGATCTCCCGGAGGCGCGGCGCGAGGTAGCGATAGGCGAAGGCCACCGGCCGCGGCAGCGCTTCGGGCGGAACGAAACTCACCACGTCCAGATCGACGCCGCACCGCAGCCCTGCCTGTTCCGCCGCGCTTGCCACGTGGAGCAGGCCGTCGCAGAGGTGAAGCACCGCGGTCGGCTTCACCCGCTCCAGGGCGTCGCGGATCGCCAGCGTCACCCACGCCGGATGCGGCGCCTCGGGCAGTTCCAGGAAGCATTCGTCGCCCCACGACAAACCCCGCTCCGCCAGGCCGTCCGACACCGCCGAGACCCGCTCGCGATACGTGCAGGCGCCGGGGTCGCCGTGGATCACCAGCACCCGGCGATGGCCTTCATCCACCAGGGCGCTCAGCGCCTGCGCGGCCGCCTCCCGGTTGCCCTCGACCACCATGGGCAGTTCCAGGTTGGTCGGCCGGCCCTGAACCGCCAACTGCACCACGTTCTGATCGCCCCATCGTGCAGCCGTGACCGCCGATGGAGCCCGCATCGAGATCCAGATCAGCCCGTTGAACCCCGCCTCCGTCACCCGGCGGTCGAAGACGTCGGGCCGCCCCACCGCCTCCGCATGCGGGATCATCTGCAGGCTCACGCCCTTCGCCGCCGCCCGCTCCAGCATGACGGGCACGATCCTGGCATCATTCCACGCCAGCGCCCCCTCTTCGTCCCACTGCGACAACACCAGCCCCACCGACCACCGCGACACCGCCTCCCCGTCGACGGGAACCTGCCGAACCACCGCCCCGCGGTGCGGCTCCTGCGTCAGCAACCCGTCCCGAATCAGCTCTTTGATCGCCATCTGCGCGGTGATCCGGCTCACGCCGCTCGCCTCGGCCACCTGCCGGTGCGAGAAGAAACGGTCTCCGGGTTGGAGCCGCCCCTCACGAAGCATCGCCGCCAGCTCCGCCTTCAAATCGAGGTACAACGGCTGGTTGCGCGACTTTGGAAGCGGAATATGGTGGAGCACAACGCTCATGCCAAGTGACCTATGCCGACTTATGACAGCTTAAGATAGGTGCCTGACGCGGTCCTGTCAAGCATGACGCAGGCCGATTCATCCCCGTTCCCCCGCCATGGCGAGGGAGGTCGGGAGCAGGCGGATCGGGGTGGTGGCGCGGCGGCGTTCGCGGGTGAACATGACGCGGGCGATAGCGAAGGCGCTCAGGTCGTTCCACCGGTTGTTGCTGGCCCACAGGCGGGCGGGGCGGTTCTGACGGCACCACAGGCCCAGCGCCGCCAGCAGCACATAGGCGAGGGCCGCGATCAGGAGCAGCCGGTCCAGGCGGTCCGCCCGCGTCACCCGCGTCTTGCTCCGCGACCAGCCCAGGTGCTCGTTCTAGACGCGGCTCCGGACATTCCGTCGCCGCGTCACCGGCGGCGGAGTCGGTCCCCCGCCGTCGCGGGATATCCCA
>CAZKRE010000048.1:17713-19601 GCA_964555075.1 uncultured Phycisphaeraceae bacterium | reverse complement strand
CCCCGGCCCACCCGCCCGACCCGCGCCCCGCGCCCCGCGCCTACGATCCTCAGGCTGCCACGCAAGGGTAAAGGAGAGCCATCATGAAGCAACTGCGTCCGATCTCCGCCGCTGTAGAGGCGGACCTTGTCCGGACGACGGAGGCGACCGGCGAGAACCCCCGCCGTCGCCCGCCGGGGTTCATCACCATCGCGCGCCAGGCGTGGGCGGGCGGGTCGACGCTGATGCAGCGGCTCGTGGAGCGGCTCAACGTCGCGGACGCCGCGGCCTCCGGCGATCGGCCGTGGCGCGGCTACGACCGGGAACTCATCGAGAACGTCGCCCGGGAGTACGGCCTGACCGAGGAGCAGGTCGACTCGATCGCGGACCAGCCTTACAGCTTCATGGATGACCTCTTGCGCGGGTTCGCCGCCGGCGCGTCGCCGACGGAACTGACGCTCGAGCGCCGCATCGCGCGGACGATCTACGACACGGCCCGGGCCGGCCGGGCGGTGATCGTCGGCCGGGGCGGCGTGTTCGTCACGCACAACCTCCCGGGCGGCGTCCACCTCTATCTCGTCGCGCCGTTCGACGATCGCGTCGAACGGCTGGCTCAGCAGCGGGGCATGAGCTTCAGCGACGCGGCGGACGAGGTGCGCCGGATCGATAAGAACCGCGACGCGTTCTACCGCCGCCACTTCCCGGACGTGCCGATCCGGCCCGACCTGTTCACGCTCACGCTCAACACCCGCGCCCTGGACGAGGCGGCGATGACGGACGTGATCCTCCGCCTGGTGCTCGCGGGCATCCCCGTCGAGACGCAGCCGACTCCCTGATGCGTCCGGCCCGCCGGGGCTAGGCGTTGTAGGTCACTTCGCGCACCGCCCGCGCGATCTTCCGCGCGTTCGGCAGCATCTCCTGCTCCAGCGACCGGTTGTAGGGCGGCGGGACGTCGTCGCTGTTCACCCGGATCACCTTGTTGTCCAGGTAATCCATCGCGTTCTCGTAGACCTGCGCCGCGACCTCGGCCGCGCACCCGGCAAACGGCCAGCTCTGATCCACCACGACGCAGTAGCTCGTCTTCTTCACGCTGCGGATCACGGTCTCGATGTCCAGCGGGCGGTACGTCCGGAGGTCGATGACCTCGACGTCGATGCCCTCCGACTCCAGGGCCTCCGCGGCCTCGAGCGCGAAGTGGACCGGCCGGCCGGCGGTGACGACCGTGCAGTCGGCGCCCTCCTTGACGACGTTCGCGACGCCGAAGGGGATGGTGAAGTCGCTGTCGTTCTCCGGCGGCGCCCACCGGCCGCCCGAGAGGTACTTGGAGAAGTCCCGATCGCCGCGGGCGCCCAGGCCGAGCATGCGCTCCGACTCGAGGTTGAAGAACGGGTCCACGTCCCGGATGCCGGTCTTGAGGAGGCCCTTGGCCTCGCGGGGGGTGGAGGGCAGGGCGATCTTGACGCCCGGGACGTTGGTGAAGAGCGCCTCGACGGACCAGGAGTGGGTGGAGCCGAGCTGCCCGCCCGCGCCGTTGTTGCCGCGGAAGACCATCGGGCAGCCGAACTGCCCGCCGGACATGTAGAGCATCTTCGGCGCGTTGTTGAGGATCTGGTCCGCGGCGACGAGGCAGAAGGACCAGCTCATGAACTCGATGATGGGGCGGAGCCCGTACATCGCGGCGCCGATGCCCAGCCCGGCGAAGCCGGTCTCGGAGATGGGCGCGTCGACGACGCGGCGCGGCCCGAACTCCTGGAGCATGCCCTGCGACACCTTGTACGCGCCGTTGTACTCGGCGACCTCCTCGCCCATCAGGAACACACGCTCGTCGGCGCGCATCTCCTCTTCCATCGCTTCGCGGAGGGCCTCACGGTATTGGATCTTGCGGTCGCTCATGGTTGCTTACTTCTCA
>CAZKRE010000048.1:10411-17613 GCA_964555075.1 uncultured Phycisphaeraceae bacterium | reverse complement strand
TCAGCCCGGGAGCTCCCCCGCGGCGCCCATCCACAGCAGCAGCACGCCCCCGCAGACGGTCAGCGCCACGATGCCGAACACCAGCACCAGCGCGGTCACGAAGCGTCGCTGGTCCTCGGTCACTTCCCGCTCGTTTCACGGAGGAAGATCGACGGCTCGCTCTTCTTGAACACGCCGAACGGGTTCGCGAACACGTCCGTGTAGAGCTCCTCGATCCCCAGGTCCGGCGACTCCTCCGCGTACTTCACCGCGTCCTTGGACACCTGCTTGGCCTTGTCGTCCAGGCCGTCGATCTCCTCCTGCGTCGCGAGGTTGTTCTCGATCAGGTGGCGCACCAGGTTCTGGATCGCGTCCCGCTCCTGCTCGCTGGTGACCTCCTCCTTGGAGCGGTACTTCTGCGGGTCGGACATCGAATGGCCCTGGTACCGGTAGGTGTTGACGTTGACGAAGCAGGGGCCGGGCGTCGTGCCCTGGCGGGAGTAGCTGGGCACCTGGTCGGGCTTGCGGTTCTCGATCCACTGCGGGTTCTTCGCGTTGCGGGTGTTGGCGACCTCGCGCGCGAAGCAGTCGTAGACGTCGAGCACGTCGCTGGCGTCGCACTCGGCGTAGCGGATGCCGTAGCTCTCCGCCTTCGCCGCGAGGTCCTGAGCCATGCTCGTCCCGCGGGCGATGTGGGTGCCCATCGAGTAGCCGTTGTTCTCGAGGACGAAGAGGATCGGCAGGTTGTAGATCGCGGCGAGGTTCATCGCCTCGTGGAACGCGCCCTGGTTGAGCGCCCCGTCGCCGAGGTAGCACAGCGCCACGCCGTCCGTCTGCTCGTACTGGAGGGCGAAGGCGAGCCCGACGCCCAGGGGGCACTGCCCGCCGACGATGGCGTGCCCCCCGTACATGTGGTTGGGCTTGTCGAAGAAGTGCATCGACCCGCCCTTGCCCTTGGCGCAGCCGGTGACCTTGCCGTACATCTCCGCCATCGCGTACTTGGGGTCCATGCCGCGGGCCAGCGCGTGGCCGTGGTCGCGGTAGGCGGTGATGATCGGGTCATCGGGTTTCAGGGCCCCGATCGAGCCGACGGCGCAGGCTTCCTGCCCGATGTAGATGTGGCAGAACCCGCCGATCTTCGCCTGCTGATAGGACTGCATCGTCCGCTCCTCGAAGCGGCGGATGAGGACCATCTGGTACAGCAGGTCGAGGAGCTGCTCCTTGGAGAGCTGCCGCGAGGGGCGGTCGGCTCCCTCGGAGCGGGCGGCGGGCGTCTGCGTGGGGGTCGCGGTGGTCATGCGGGGTCCTTCGCGCGGCAATGCGGGCGCGGGCAGGCCGGTGGCCGGCCGGGGCGGTCCGGGGCAGGCGTGTCCAACGGAACAGAGTAGTTTAGGGCTCCCGACATCCGGCATCAACACCGCGCCACACCCGCCCGACACCCGCCCAGCCGCGACGTAAGTGCCCCCGCCACAAGGATTGCGACGGGGCACCCGCCGATCGTTTGCGTTACACTCCGACCCGCGCCGAACCTTTGCGCCCGGAGACGCCCGCTTGCCCCGCGCTGGTCACCCGCTCGGACTCTTCCTGCCGACCCTGCTCGCGTGGGCCCTGTTGACGTGGGTCGCCCCGGCGGTCGCGCCGGCCCAGGGCGTCGATCCCGAGAACCGCCCGATCAGCCGCATCACCATCGAGGGCCTGAGCGAGGTCCCCGAGCGGCTCGTCCGCAACCAGGTCCGCATCGACGTCGGCGACCCCTACCACGCCGCCACCGTCGAGCAGGACGTCGTCCGCATCACCCACCTCGGCCGGTTCGAACAGGTCCGGGCCCAGGTCACCCCGCTCGAAGACGGGACCGTCGCACTCGCCTACGTCGTGTCGGAGCAGCGGCTGCTCGCCGACGTCGGGTTCACCGGCAACAAGGCGCTGAGCGACCAGGCGCTCGCCGGCCGGGTCCTGCTGCGCGCGGGCGACCCGGCGGACCCGTTCCTCATCGACCGCGCCCTCCGGCAGATCCGCCAGGCCTACCAGGACCGCGGGTACTTCGTCGCCGACGTGACGGTCGACCGGGAGCTGCTCGAGAACGAGCACGTGCTCATGTTCCGCGTCCGGGAGGGGCCGAAGGTCCGCATCCGGCAGATCCGCTTCGAGGGCAACCACGCCTTCGAGGCGGGGCAACTCGACAGCCGGATCGAGTCGGGCGAATACTTCCCGATCCTCGACAAGGGGCTGCTCTCCCGCGAGCAGCTCGAACTCGACGCCTCCCGCATCCGCGAGTTCTACCGCGACCGCGGGTATCAGGATGCGCAGGTCGGTCGGCGGATCGACCTGTCGCCCAACCAGCGCGACGCCACCGTCACCTTCCTCATCGACGAGGGGCCGCAGTACACCGTCGACCGCGTCCGCATCGAGGGGGCCGAGGTCTTCCCCGAAGACCAGATCCGCATGAACCTGGCGATCGCCCCCGGCGACGTCTACGCGGCAGACAAGATCCGTCACAGCGGCGAGCTGATCCGCGACCTCTACGGCAAGCTCGGGTACATCGAGACCGACATCGACATCCAGCGGCTCTTCCACGAGAACGAGCCGAAGGTCGACCTGGTCATCCTCGTCCGGGAGGGGACGCCCGCGCAGGTCGGCACGGTGAACGTCCGCGGCCACGCGGTGACGAAAACCAAGGTCGTGCTGCGGCAGGTGCGAGGCATGGACCCCGGCCGGCCCTTCGACCGCGCGGGGGTCGATGAGACCCGCCGCCGCCTCCGCGAAAGCCCGCTCTTCCGCGACGCCACCGTCACGATCCTCGGCGGGCCGGAGGACGAGGTCCGCGATGTCATCATCGACGTCCAGGAGCAGAACACCGGCTCCATCCTCTTCGGCGCGGGCGTCAGCTCCGACGCCGGCGTCATCGGCGCCATCGAGCTGAACCAGAAAAACTTCGACATCACCGACGTCCCCGAGAGCTGGGGCGAGATCACCTCCGGCCAGGCGTTCCGCGGCGCGGGGCAGTACTTCGCCGTCTCCCTCCAGCCCGGCGACGAAACCAGCCGCTACTCCGTCGACTTCCGCGACCCCTTCGTCTTCGAGACCGACTACTCCTTCGAAACCTCCGTCTTCTTCTTCAACCGCGAACGCAAGCAGTACGACGAGCAGCGCTACGGCACGAGCTTCGGCATCGGGCAACGCTTCGGCGACGTCTGGTCCGCCTCCGTCCGCGGCCGCGTCAACCAGATCGAGATCAGCGGCATCGATGACGACGCCGCCGTCGACGTGTTCGATGTCGAAGGCGACAGCCTCCTCACCGCCCTCGGCATCGACATCACCCGCGACACCACCGACAGCCGCCTCTTCCCCTCCCGCGGCAACCGCATCCAGCTCGGCCTCGAGCAGGTCGGCGCCCTGGGCGGCGACTACTCCTTCACCCGCGCCCGCGGCGAGTACTACCAGTTCTGGACCGTCGATCAGGACTTCTTCGGACGCAAGAGCATCGTCCGCTGGCGCGTCGAGTGGGGCTACATCTTCCAGGAGGACGAGTCGCCCGTCTTCGAACGCTTCTACGCCGGCGGCCACTCCAGCTTCCGCGGCTTCGACTTCCGCGGCATCGGGCCCCGCGGCATCCGCGCCGACACCGGCACCGTCGGCGACGACTCCGTCGGCGGGGACTGGATGTTCCTCACCGGCCTCGAATACAGCCAGCCGCTTTACCAGGACTCCGTCCGCTGGGCCGTCTTCACCGACATGGGCACCATCCGCGACGACGTCGGCTTCGGCGATTGGCGCGTCAGCATCGGCGCCGGCCTCCGCATCAAGATCCCCTTCCTCGGCGAGGCGCCCTTCGCCGTCGACCTCGCCGTCCCCATCGTCAAGGAGGACGAGGACGAGACCCGCCTCATCAGCTTCGACCTGGCGCTACCCTTCCGCTGACCCGAGCCGCGTGCGGCTTCGCGAAACCCGCCGCAGCTCCCGCCCCGCCCGGCCTCCACCGGCTCCGCCACGCCGCGAGCGGCTTTACGCGACCCTCCAATCCTGCTAAAAAAGCCCGTTTCGCCCAAGCTACCCAACCCCCAAGGGGACCCCCATGAAGCGTCAGCTCGCCCTCGTTTTTGCCGCCGTCGTCGTCCTTGCGCTCGGCGTCGCCGGCGCCGGGGCCGCCCGTGCCCTGCAGGCCCAGCCGACCGCCGTCGCCGTCGTCGACCTGCCCGCCGTGATGGAGCAGCTCCGGGAGCAGCAGTCGGTCCGGGCGACGCTCGTGACCCGGCAGGAGGCGCTCAAGAGCCAGCTCCAGAACAAGCAGAAGGAGGTTCAGGCCCTGCAGGGCGACCTCGACCTGCTCCAGGCCGGCACGCCCAACTACCGCGAGAAGCAGGCCCAGCTCGACGAGGCCGTCATCGACCTGCAGGTCTGGAGCCAGTTCGAGGGCCGCAAACTCCAGCTCGAGGAGCAGCTCCAGGTCGAGGCGCTGCTCCGCAAGGTCAACGACGCGCTCGGCCGCGTCGCGCAGGACAGCGGCTACGACGTCGTCTTCTTCAAGGGCCAGCAGATCAGCGCCCGGGGCGAGAACCAGCAGCAGAACCAGCTCAACCTGCGGTACGTCGCGTGGAGCAGCGACACCGTCGACCTCACCGCCCAGGTCGTGCAGCGGATGAACAACGAGTTCACCGCGGGCCAGTAATCCGTCTTGAGCCTTGAGTCGCGAGCCCCGAGTCGCCGCTTCCGGCGGCCGCTGCTCCCCTCAAGCCTCAGGATCCAGGACTCGAGACTTGACCTTTACGACCCAATCGATCGCCGACCTGGTCGGCGGGAAGCTTGTCGGGCCGGGCGACCTCGTGATCACCGGGCTGGAGCAGCTCGCGCTCGCGGCGGAGGGGCAGTTGTCGTTCATCGGGGATGAGCGGCACGCCGAGCGGTGGGTCGACACCGCCGCCACCGCCGCCCTGATCACCCGGGGCCTCGAAGCCGCGCCCCGCGACGGCAAGGCCCTGATCTTCGTCGACAACGCCGACCTGGCGATGGCGGCGGTCCTCGACGCCTTCGCCCCGCCCCCGGTGCTCCCGCCCGAGGGGGTTCATCCCACCGCGATCATCGACCCCACCGCCCGCGTCGCCCCCGGCTGCCGCATCGGGCCGCTCTGCGTCGTCGGGCCCCGCGTCACCCTCGGCGAGGGCTGCGTCCTCCACGCTCAGGTGACCCTCCTCGACGACGCCCGCGTCGGCCGCGAGTGCCACTTCTGGCCCGGCGTCGTCGTCCGCGACCGCTGCATCCTCGGCGACCGCTGCATCCTCCACCCCAACGCCGTCGTCGGCGCCGACGGCTTCGGCTATCGCCCCGGCATGACGCCCCAGGGCCCGGGCATCGTCAAGATCCCCCACATCGGCATCGTCCGCCTGGGCAACGACGTCGAACTCGGCGCCGGCTGCTGCGTCGACCGCGGCAAGTTCTCCGCCACCTTCATCGACGACGGCAGCAAGCTCGACAACATGGTCCAGGTCGGGCACAACTGCCGCATCGGCAAGTGCGTCGTCATCTCCGGCTGCTGCGCCATCGCCGGCAGCGTGATCGTCGGCGACGGGGTGATGATGGGGGGCAACTCCGCCCTCAAGGACCACATCCGGATCGGGCGCGGCGCCCGCGTGGCGGGGGGGTCCAACGTGATGCACGACATCCCCGCCGGAGAGACCTGGGCCGGCACGCCCGCCATCCCGCTCAAGCAGGCGGCCCGCCGCGAACTGGTGATCCAGCGGCTCCTGAAGGAGTCCAAGTCGCGACGGTAGTACAATCCGCGGGTTCAATCGCCTCTCCCCGCCGGGGAGAGGGTTGGGGTGAGACGCGAACGTCATCGGGCTCCCGGATCCGGTCCGGCGCACCCTGACGCCGCCCCTCACCTGTCCCTCTTCCCCAAGGGAGAGGGGGCAGAGCATGATGGACGTGCAGAAGACCATCTCGAAGCCCGCCAGCCTCTCCGGTCGCGGCCTGTTCCACGGCCAGCCGACGACGCTGACGTTCCGCCCCGCGCCGCCGCACCACGGGGTGATCTTCCGCCGCATGGACCTCGGCGGGGCGGAAGTCCCCGCGCTGGTCAAGCACGTCGTCAAGCGCGCCCGCCGCACCGCCCTCCGCGTCGGCGACGCCGGGGTCGACGTCTGCGAACACGTCCTCTCCGCCGTCGCCGCCGCCCGCGTCGACAACCTGGTGATCGAGCTCGACGGGCCCGAAGTCCCCGCGATGGACGGCTCGGCCGAGCCGTTCCTCGACGCCCTCGAGGCCGCCGGGATCGAGCCGACGAACCATCCCCGCGAGCGGCTGGTGGTCCGCGAACCGGTGTTCGTGCGGCAGGGGGACGCCATGCTCGCCGCGCTCCCGTGCGACGAGCCGGAGATGCAGGTCGTCTACGAGCTCGATTATTCGGCGACCGCGCCCGTCATCGGCCGGCAGATCCGCACGTTCGACTTCACCAACGGCGACTACAAGCACGAGATCGCCCCCTCCCGCACGTTCTCCCTCCAGGCCGAGGCCGAGGCCGCTCAAAAGGCGGGCATGTTCGCCCACCTCACGCCCGACGAGGCGCTGGTCATCGGGCCCGACGGCCCGTTGGGAAGCAACAAGCTCCGCTACCCCGATGAGCCGGTGCGGCACAAGGTCCTCGACCTCATCGGGGACCTCTACCTGCTCGGGGCGCCGATCCAGGGCCGGATCATCGCTCACAAGTCGGGTCACCCGCTCAACCACATGCTCGTCCGCCAGTTGATCAAGGCTCACCTGGGCTGGCGGCGGCACCGGCTGGCACGCACCAGCATCGCGATCGATATCAAGCAGCTCGCCCGCATCCTCCCGCACCGGTACCCGATGCTCCTGGTCGACCGGGTCATCGAGATCGACGGCGACCGGCGAGCGGTGGGCCTCAAGAACGTCTCGATGAACGAGCCGTTCTTTCAGGGCCACTACCCGGGTACGCCGATCATGCCCGGGGTGCTCATCGTGGAGGCGATGGCCCAGTTGTCGGGCGTGCTGATCGGGCAGAAGCTGGAACACACCGGGAAGCTGGCGGTGCTGCTCTCCCTCGACCGCGTCAAGCTCCGCCGGCCGGTGACGCCCGGCGACCAGTTGCTCCTCGAGGCGGAGAGCGTCCGCGTCCGCAGCCGGATCGCGCACATGCGCTGCCGGGCCTACGTCGCGGACGAGCTCGCCGCCGAGGCCGAGGTGAAGTTCATGCTGGTGGACGACGACCAGGA
>CAZKRE010000048.1:0-10311 GCA_964555075.1 uncultured Phycisphaeraceae bacterium | reverse complement strand
ATGCCCCAGATCCACCCCTCTGCCGTCGTCGAACGCACCGCGGAACTCGCGGAGGACGTCGTCGTGGGGCCGTTCTGCTACGTCGGGCCCCGCGTCCGCCTCGGGGCCGGCACCCGGCTCGTCACCCACGTCACCGTCCTCGGCCGGACCACCCTCGGGGCGCAGAACGTCGTCTGGCCCTACGCCACGATCGGCGGAGACCCCCAGGACCTCAAGTTCCACGGCGAGGACTCCCAGGTCCTCATCGGCGACCGCAACGAGATCCGCGAAAACGTCACCATCCACAAGGGCACCGACAACGGCGGGGGGATCACCCGCGTCGGCGATGACAACCTCATCATGGTCGGCGTCCACGTCGCCCACGACTGCACCATCGGCAGCCACATCATCATCGCCAACGCCGTGCAGCTCGCCGGCCACATCGTCGTCGAGGACCACGCCGCCATCGCCGGCGCCGCCGCCGCCCACCACTTCGTCACCATCGGGCAGTACGCCTACGTCGGCGGGCTGACACGCGTCGTCAAGGACGTCCCCCCCTTCATGGTCGTCGAGGGCAACCCCGCACGCGTCCGCAAGGCCAACGTCACCCTCCTCGAACGCTCCCGCTTCTCCAACGAACGGATCGAGCGGATCAAGAAAGCCCACCGCCTCCTCTTCGCCAACGGCGACAGCGAGACCCGCACCGTCGGCCGGACCGCCGAAGCCGTCGTCGCCCTCGAACGCGAGTTCCCCGACGACCCCTGCATCGCCGCGCTGCTCGACTCGGTCCGCAAGGCCGGCTACGGCACCCACGGCCGCTACCGCGAAGCCCTCCGCGAAGACACCCCGCGAGCCAACCCGGTGAAGTAGATGTCGGATCGGTGATGTCGGATGTCGGATGTCACAGAACAAGCCATAAAGAACGACCCCGTGAACACATCCCACATCACACATCCCACCTCCCCCATCGACTCCGCCCTCGTCACCGGCGCCGCCGGCATGGTCGGCTCCCACCTCGTCGAACGCCTCGCAACGGCGGGCGTCCGCGTCGTCGCCGTCGACAACTTCAACGACTACTACAACCCCGCCCAGAAGCGCGACAACGTGAGTGGGTTCGCCCGCCTTCCGGGGGTGACCCTCGTCGACGGCGACATCCGCGACGCCGCCCTCATGATGCGGACCTTCGAGGAACACCGGCCCGCCGCAGTGGCCCACCTCGCCGCCATGGCCAACGTCCGCTACTCCATCGGCCGGGCGCCCCTCTACTGCGACGTCAACATCACCGGTTCCATCAACCTCCTCGAAGCCGCCTACAAAACCGGCACGACCACCTTCGCCTTCGCTTCCACCAGCAGCGTCTACGGCAACACCGCCCAGCTCCCCTTCGTCGAAACCGACCCCTGCAACCACCCGCTCTCCGCCTACCCCGGCTCCAAGAAGGCCATCGAGGTCCTCGGCTACGGCTACCACAACCTCCACGGCCTCAACTTCACCGCGCTCCGCTTCTTCAGCGTCTACGGCCCCCGCGCCCGCCCCGACATGATGCCCTTCATGACCGTCGACTCGATCGTGAAGGACAAGACCATCACCCTCTTCGACGCCGGGCAGATGAAACGCGACTGGACCTACGTCGACGACATCGTCGCCGGCGTCGACGCCGCCATGCGGACCCCGCTCGGCTACGAGATCATCAACCTCGGCCGCGGCGAACCCGTCCTCATGGCCGACTTCGTCACCATCGTCGAAGAACTCGTCGGCAAAAAAGCCAGGCTCGACACCCCGCCCGCCCCCCCGAGCGAACTGAAGATCAACTTCGCGAGCATCGACAAGGCGCAGAAGCTCCTCGGCTACCAGCCCCAAACCAGCGTCCGCGAAGGCATGACGAAGCTGTGGCAGTGGTATCAGGCAACCCCGCGCTGATCCCCGTTAGCCGCGGCCCTCGGGCCGCGCGGGCGTGACCCTCATCGGAAACGTCACTCCCCCGGCACCAGATCACGCACCGCCATCGACCACCCCGGCACCGCCGGCTCCGCGTCCGCCGCCTCGTCCGCGGTAAACGTCACCGGCTCGCCGGGCGTCGCGGCCGAGTACTTCCGCACGACCGGCTCGTCCCGCACGTCCACGTCCCACACCACCAGCGTCCCCGCGGCGAAGTAGTCCGCCCGCTTCTGCCGCATCGCCTCTTCCGCCGACCGTCCGTAGTCGCCCTCGCTCCGCACCTCGACCGCGAACACGGGGGCGCCCTCGAGGAACTTCATGCCCGTCGGCTTGCCGAGGTGGTACGCCGCGTCCGGGGAGAACGACTGCCGGTGGGGGAGCTCGACGACGAATGCCGTGTTGTCCGTCACCGCCAAGCCGCGTTTCGTGCGCCGCACGTAATCCCGCAGGCTCACGTAGACCTCGCCCGCCGCATGGCTCGGCCGATACCCCGTCGGCGACATGAGCACAATCCTCCCGTCGACAAGCTCGGCCTTGCCCTCCGCCCGGGACAGGTCGTCGATCGTGGCTCGCTGCGTATTCGCGACCATGCCTGATCCTACGCGCTCACACCGTCGTCGGATCCGGCCGGTAGATCCGCGTCGACAGCGCCCACACCTTCTCCGTGAAGTCCCCGCCCAGCGCCGCTTGCGGCTTCGCGGAACCCTCGGCTTGCCCCGGATCCGGGCGCCTCGCCGCCGTCAGCGCCATCGTGATCTTCGCATCGAGATTGTCGATGATCGACAGCGCGATCGCCTCCGGCGTCGCCGGGATCTTCAGCGCCCCGAACTCCGGCACGCCGTGGTGCGAGAGGATGATGTGCTGGAACACCCGCAAAATCGGCTCGGGCAGCTTCACCGCGCACTCGCCCAGCTCCGGGTCCTCGCACGCCTTGGCCTTCTCGCACAGCCACCCGAACCCCCGCGCGATGTGCCCCACGAGCTGCCCGTCGTCGCTGTACCCGAACCCCGTCTCCCACGTCAGCTCGGCGCACTTGCCCAGGTCGTGCAGGAACGCGCCCATCACCATGATGTCCCGGTTCAGCTCCGGGTACTGCCCCGCGATGCAGTCCGCCAGCCGCATCAGCCCCAGCGTGTGCTCCAGCAGCCCGCCCAGCCAGGCGTGGTGCAGCGTGCTCGCCGCCGGCGCCCGGCAGAACTTCTCCATCAGCTCGCCGTCTTCCAGGTACCGGTCCGCCAGGCACCGGATCGCCGGGTGTTGCAGTGACCCCAGCATCCGGATCACCTCGGCGAACATCTCGTCGATGTCGCACTTCGTGCAGGGCAGCAGGTCCGACAGCTCGTTGCCCGTCGGCACGTGCGGGCGGATGTCCTGGATGATCAGCTGCATCTCCCCCTGGTACGGCTGCGTCTGGCCCGCGACCCACACGAACCCGTCCGTCGGCAGCTGCGCGAACAGCTCCTCCGTCGCGTTCCACATCCGCCCCGGCGTCCGGCCGCTCTTGTCGCAGATCAGGCACTTGATGTAGGGCTTGCCGCCCTTCGTGCTCGCGAGCTGGCAGTTCTGGATCGAGAAGACCCCCTCGATGAACTGCGCCGGGCCGAAGTCGGCGATGTACACCCGACCCGAGCCGTTGCCGTTCCTCGCCGATACGCCACGGCTATCGCCCGAGGCGGCGGCCCCGCGGCCGCCCGCCTGAAACAAGCTCGTCATGGTGCTGGTACTCCGCGTCAAAAAGGACGGCCCATCGTACCCGCTCCCGGATCACCGGCCAACTGCTCTCCCCGCGCAAGAAAAAGCCCCGAGGCCCCGCGGATGAGGCGTCCCGCGCCCGACGACCCGCCCGCCATCCCCCCGGCATGACCGCTGCCCGACACGCCGCGCCGCGTGTCAGTCCGCGACCTCGCTCGCGTACTTCCGCTTGAACTCGTCGAGGCTCGCGATCCCCGCGGGCAGCTTCGCCTCGTCCACCAGCAGGATCGGGATCCCCTCGCGGACGGGGTAGCGCAGCCCCGCGCCCTCCGGCCGGGTCGCCACCAGTTCATCCCCTTCCTGCCGAAGCGGCGAGCGCGTCAGCGGGCACACGAGGATCTCCAGCAGGTTCGGGTCGATCGGCGTCGTCATCCCCCGATCATACCGCCAGCCCCCGCCCGCGAGCCCCTCCCGTGCACGAGCCGCGGCCTGACAAACCGCGGACGCTCCCCGGCGTCCACGCCGCCCCGAACTTGATCATTCTCTATTGAACAGCCGTCCGAGGCAGGGTACAATCAGAACCGCTCACCCCGGGGGACCCGCCATGCCCATCGACCGCCTCCCGCCCGATCAGCGCGACGCGATCATCCGCGACCTGATCGATGAGCGGCTGTCGCCGCGCGACGCCCGCGACCGCTTCGGCCTCCCCGCGGACGAGCTCCGCCGGCTCCTCCGGGACGCCCGCGAGCAGGTCGGCGTCCTCCTGGAGTTCGAGGACACGCTGCTCTACCGCCGCGCGATGCGACACCGCCGGGACGCCCTCGCCCGGCTCGCCGGGCTGCTCGCCGACCCCGCCGCCTCGCCCGAGACCGCCCGCAAGGCCGCCGCGACGCTCCTGCGCATGAACCCCCGCGACCACCACCTCGCCCTCACGCCGTTTGAGGAACAGGAACAGATCGACGAATCCGACGCCGACAACGCCCTCCGCGCCCTCGACGCCGCGGCCGATCCGCTCCCTCTCCCGCCGGGAGAGGGTTGGGGCGAGGGCGGCCACGACGTTCATCCACCATCTTCGCCGGCTGACCCATCAGCCACTCTCACCCCCGCGCTCTCCCAGAGAGAGAGGGAGCCGGAAGCGCACCCGCCGGGCGCATCGACGAGTCCGGCCAGCACGGCTTGCGCCTCACACGCTCGGCGCGTCGATCCGCTCGATGTCCGCCCCGAGCTCCTGGAGCGTCAGCTCCATCCGCTCGTACCCGCGGTCGAGGTGGTAGACCCGGTTGATCGTCGTCGTGCCCCGGGCCGCGAGCCCCGCGAGGACCAGCCCGGCCGAGGCGCGGAGGTCGCTCGCCATCACGGGAGCGCCGATCAGTTCCCGCACGCCCGAGACCATCACGCTCGGCCCGTTGCGGTGGCACTCGGCGCCCATTCGGATCAGCTCCGCACAGTGGAGGAACCGGTCGGGGAAGATCTTCTCGGTGACGATCGAGTTCCCGTCCGCGAGGCACAAGAGGGCCATGAGCTGGGCCTGCAGGTCGGTCGGGAAGCCCGGGTGGGGCTGGGTGACGACGTGGACCGGCTGGAGGCGGCGGGCGGTCTCGATGCGGACCGTGCCGGGGGCGGGGATGGCGCTGGGCAGCGTCCGCGCCGCCGCGGGGGCGAGGGTCGCGGCCCCCGCCTTGCCGTGGCCGTTCCCGTTGGCGTGCCCGGCGCCGCCGCTTGCGGGCTTCGCGGGCTCGCTGGCCTTCCAGCCGTCCGCCACCGGCACGACCTTCACCCCGACCTCCTCGAGCCGGTCGAGCGCGGCCATCAGGCTCAGTTGCGGGAAGTTCTCCAGCGTCACCTCGCCGTTGGTGATCGCCGCGGCCATGACGTAGGTGCCCGCCTCGATCCGGTCGGGCATCACGGTGTGCTCGGCCCCGTGCAGTTCCTTCACGCCCTCGATGATGATCCGCGGGCCGCCGGCGCCGGTGATCCGGGCGCCCATCGCGTTGAGCAGGTTCGCGACGTCCTCGATCTCCGGCTCGCAGGCGGCGCACTCGATGATCGTCGTGCCGTTGGCGAGCGCGGCGGCGGACATGACGTTGGCCGTGCCCAGCACGGTGGACCCGTTGGGCCCGCCGAGGAACACGTGCGTCCCGATCAGGCCGCCCTTGGGGGCCTCGGCGACGATGTAGCCCTCGTCGAGGGTGATCTTCGCGCCCAGGGCGCGGAGGCCGCGGAGGTGCAGGTCGACCGGGCGGTCCCCGATCGCGCAGCCGCCGGGCATGGAGACCTTGGCCCGCCCGCGCTTGGCGAGCAGCGGCCCGAGGACGCAGATGCCCGCCCGCATGGTGCGGACGATGTCGTAGTGGGCGAGGCTCTTCGAGGCGTCGCTGACGCCGATGATCACGACCCGGCCGTCGGTGTCGTGCGAGACCTCGCAGCCCAGCGACTGGAGCAGCCGCTCCATGTTGCGGATGTCCGAGAGGTCGGGCACGTCGTGGAGCGTGACCCGGTCGTCGGTGAGCAGCGCCGCGGCCATGAGGGGCAGCGACGCGTTCTTCGAGCCGTGGATCCGGACCGTGCCGCGGAGCCGACGGCCACCTTTGATGACGAATGCGTCCATGGGCAAGCTGCCAATCGTGGAGTGGACCGTAGGGAGGGAGGCGGCGACGCCTCGCCGCTGGCACTTTATCGGCCAGAGGTTCCGCGCAGCGTTACCCGACGTGTTATTCCATGGTACAAACGCCGCGCCTGCACCGCCGACGCTCCGTCTGCCGAAGACTCCACGACTCCACGACCGAATACTGGCTCCTGCCTCCTGGTAACGGCTACCCCACGATCCCTCATGGAACTCACCTCCCTCATCCGCGACGTCCCCGACTACCCCAAGCCGGGAATCGTGTTCAAGGACATCACGCCGCTCCTGCGCGACGCCGCCGGCCTCGCCATGGCGGTCGAGCAGATGGCCAACCCGTTCCGAGGCCAGGGCGTCGAACTCGTCTGCGGCGCCGAGAGCCGCGGGTTCATCTTCGGCACCGCGATCGCCCAGGCGCTGTCCGCCGGGTTCGTCCCCATCCGCAAGCCCCGCAAGCTCCCCCGCGAGTGCCACGCCATCACCTACGACCTCGAGTACGGCCAGGACACCGTCGAAATCCACAGCGACGCCGTGAACAAGGGTCAGAAAGTCCTCATGGTCGATGACCTCCTCGCCACCGGTGGCACGATGAAAGCCTGCTGCGACCTCATCGACCAGCTCGGCGGCGACATCGTGGGCGTCACCGTCCTCATCGAGCTGACCTTCCTCAACGCCCGCCCGCGGCTCAAGCCGTACGACCACGTGCACGCGGTCCTTCGGTATTGAGAGATTGAAGCATTGCCGGATTGCGTGATTCCCTGCTTCCCTGCGATCAAGCATCACCCAATCACGCAATCACGAAATCAAGCAATCAAGAAACCAAGCAATCAAGCAATCACGCCATCCCACCATGCCCCGCCCACTCCACCAGATCCACTCCTACTGGGACCGCACGCAGTGGCCGCTGCAGTCGCTGTACTTCCTGATCCCGCTGCTCGTGGCGTACGAGCTGGCGTCGATCTTCTACACGACCGGGGAGGGCACCCGGCTCCCGCCGATCGTCGCCGAGTCGCTGCTGGGCCGGTTCTTCGAGGTTTTCGGCGTGGGCGGGGTCTACCTGCCGGGCATCATCGTGTGCGTCGTGCTCTTCTGCTGGCACCTGGCGCGGCGGGACCCGTGGGAGCCGGAGCTGACGCTTTACGGGCTCATGTGGGTCGAGTCGATCGTCCTCGCCGTGCCGCTGTTCGTGTTCATGCTCGTGCTCTTCCGTGAGCCGGGCGTCCCGGCGCCCGTCGCGGCGGCGGTCGGGCACTTCCCCGCCGCCATCCCCCTCGCCAGCGCGACCGGCGACCCGGCCGACACCTGGTGGGCGGGCCTGGTCTTCAGCGTGGGGGCGGGGATCTACGAGGAGCTGCTCTTCCGCCTGATCGCGATCGCGATCCTGCACATGATCCTCGTCGACGTGCTGGCCCTGCCCGACATCTGGGGCGCGATCGGCGCGGTGGTCATCTCCGCCGCGGCGTTCGCGCTGTACCACTTCGAGCCGATCTGGCACTTCGGCCGGTTCGCCGACTCGTTCGACGCCGGGCGGTTCGCGTTTTACACGGTCGCCGGGGTCTACTTCGCGGCGATCTACGTGCTGCGGGGGTTCGGCATCGTCGCCGCGACCCACGCGCTCTACGACATCCTCGTCGTGATCACGCCGTTTGTGGAGCAGCCGCGGCTCTGACCGTCGCGGGGATGCGAGTTGTCGCCCGGGGATCCCCAGCCCCGGTGCGCGGGACGCGAAGATGGGGGTGGGAGGCGGTACACTCGCGAGACCATGGCAGACCGCGGGAAGAAGCACGGCGGCTGGCTCGGGCGCGTGATCGTCGTCCTCGTGGTCTGGGTCGCGCTGGCGGCGGGGGCGTACTACGCGCTGATGATGCTGATCGGCGGGGGCACGGGCGGGGCGGCGCCGCGGCCGGCTGAGCACGCGACCGCCGTGCCGCCTGCCGACTGGACGCCCGAGGCGATCGCGGATCGGCCGGTCGCGTTTCTCGAGGCCGCGATCGCGCGGGCCCGCGGGCTGGCGGCGGCGAAGGAGCGACGCCTCGCCGAACTGTCGCGGCAGCGCGAGGCGGCGCAGGGCCGGGCCGACGAGCGGCAGCGGACGCTGACGGACCAGCAGAACGTCCGCGACCGGCTGGAGCGGGCCTACCGGGGCGCGCGGGACGAGGGGCGGGCGACGTTTCAGATGGCGGGGCGCACCTTCGACCGCGAGCAGGCGGAGCAGATGCTCGCGGAGCTCGAGAAGGAACTCGCGGAGCTCCGGCCGCTCGCGGAGGGGTACGCCCAGACCGCGACGGGTTACGAGACGAAAGAGGCCGAGCTGCGGGACGAGGTCGAGGCGCTGCGGCGGCTGGGGGAGCGGCTGCAACTGGACCTGGAGCGGGCGCGGCTGGACGTGGCGAACGTGTCGACGGCGGAGCTGCAGCGCGTGGATGCGCAGCTCGATGCGATGAGTGATCACTAGGTCATGCCGCGGGGCGGCGAATCTACAGGGAGGTCCGGATGATGCGTTACCTGCTGGCGATGGGGCTCGTGCTGCTGCTGGGGCGTGCGGACGCGTGGGCGCAGGGCGTGGCGGACCTGGCGGCGGATGCGGAGCTCGTGGAGACGCGGGCGGAAGTGCCGCGGCTGCGGGAGGCGGCGGCGTACGAGCCGAAGGGCGGCGTCGTCGAGATCGAGCTCTCCGATTACGCCGGGTACGCCGGGCTCATCGCCGCGAACGGCGGGCTCGAGCCGAACCCGGACTCGGTGTTCGCGAAGCGGCACGGGTTCCAGGTGCGGATCGCCTTGAGCGAGGAGGAGAGCTGGTCGGCGCTCAACAGCGGGCAGATGGCGGCGAGCGCGACGACGGCGGACGTGCTGGCGGTGTACGGCCGGCAGTTCCAGGTGGTCGTGCCCGCGCAGATCGGCTTCTCCCGCGGCGCGGACGGGATCGTTGTCCGCAGTGAGATCAAGCGGATCAACGACCTCAAGGGCAAGACGCTCGCGACCGCGCAGTTCACCGAGGCCGACTTCTTCATGCGGTACCTCGCGCAGGAGGCGGGCCTGCCGGTTCACGCGCTCGCGAACCTGTCGGAGAAGCCCCGGGCGGACGCGCTGAACCTCGTGTACGCCGCCGACGCGTTCGGCGCGGGCGACCTGTTCCTCCGCGACCTGCGGGCGGGGCGGAACCGGCTCGCGGGGTGCATCACCTGGGCCCCCAAGACGACGGAGGTCGCCGAGGCGTCCGAGGGCAAGGCCCGGGTGCTGACGACGAACAAGAACCTGCTGATCGTGGGCGACATCCTCGTCGTCAACCGCGGGTTCGCGGAGAACCACCCGGCGATGGTGACCGGGCTCGTGGACGGGCTGCTCGAGGGGAACCGGATGGTCCGCGACAACCCGGGCGCGCACCTGGCGACGGTCGCCGCGGCGCTGCAGTGGTCCGAGGCGGACGTGAAGGACGAGCTGACGCGGGTGCACCTGTCGAACCTGCCGGAGAACCTGGCGTTCTTCACGGGCGAGATCGACGCGGCCGGGAGCTTCGCGGGGATCTACCACTCGGCGGTGTACGCGTACGGGAGCGGGCTGATCCGGAACGCGCCGCCGCCGGACCGGTTCGTGGACCTCTCGCACCTGAAGAAGCTGGAGGAGTCGGGGCGGTACGGCGATCAGAAGGTCGCGATCGCGCCGATCCGCAGCGAGGGCGGCGCGGCCGTCGAGGGCGACCCGCTGCTGTCGAAGGACATCCGGTTCTACTACATGCCCAACAGCTCCGACCTGGACCTGAAGCAGCCGGAGAACCTTGAGCAACTCGCGGCGATCGACCGGCTGCTGCAGGTTTCGCCCGGGTCGACGGTGCTGCTGCGCGGGCACGTGGACAACGCGCTGATCGACCAGTTCCGCCAGCAGGGCGGCGAGGCGTTCGTGCGGACGATGGCACTCAAGGCGATGCAGTTGTCCACCGAGCGTGCGGAGGAGATCGAGCGGCTGCTGGTGGAACGGCACGAGGTGGACGGGTCCCGCGTGGAGGCGATCGGCCGGGGCTGGGACGAGCCGATGAGCGACAAGAGCGAGGAGAACCGGCGGGTGGAGGTGCAGTGGTTCACGGT
>CAZKRE010000047.1:0-20006 GCA_964555075.1 uncultured Phycisphaeraceae bacterium | reverse complement strand
CCCGTGCGGGCGCTTTCGTAGATCGCGTCCATGACTTCGGCGTGGCGGATGCCGTCTTCGGGGGTGGTGCGGGGGGCGGCGCGGCCGTGGATCGCGTCGAGGAAGTTGTCGGCGGCGGAGACCGGTTCGCCGGCGATGGGGGGGTATTTGATGGGCTGGCGGCCTTTCCAGATGCGGATCCAGGCGGCGGACCAGGGGTCGACCTCGACGCGGCCGTTCTCGAACATGAAGGTCATGGACGCGGCGTCGGCGGGGCAGTTGCCGGCGACGGTCATGGAGGCGAAGACGCCGTTCTCGAAGCGGAGGCTGACGACGCTGTTGATGTCGACGCCGGCGCCGGAGGTGGGGCCGGGTCCGGGGGGGCGGGGGTGGACGAAGGCGAAGGCCTGGGCGAGGGGGGATTCGACGGCCCAGGTGAGGGAGCAGAAGGCGTGGGCGGCGGAGTCGTAGGCGATGCCGCCGCCGGAGAGGGCGGGGTCCTGCCGCCACTTGCCGGCGGTGCCCTTCATCCACCCCTGGGCGAGCCAGCCGGTGACGACCTCGAGGCGGCCGAGTTCGCCGGAGCGGATGAGCTCGCGGAGGTAGAGGAACTCGGGGGAGCAGGGGGTGTTGTAGCCGACGGTGACGACGCGGCGGGTTTGGGCGGCGCGGGCGGCGACGCGGCGGGCGTCGGCGGCGGTGGTGGCCATCGGCTTCTCGACGAGGGCGTGGCAGCCGTGGTCGAGGGCCTGGAGGGTCTGGTCGGCGTGGAGGGTGTGGGGCGTGCAGATGACCACGGCGTCGGGCGCGGCGGCGCGGTACATCGCCGCGGGGTCGGTGAAGGTCTGGGGCAGGGCGGGGGCGCGGGAGGCGAAGTTCATCCGCGCGAGGAAGGCCCGCGTCGTCGCGTCGGCGAGGTCGACGAGGGCGACGATCGCGCAGTCGTCGGGGCGGTTGAGGAACGCGGCGGCGTGCCGGCCGGCGATGCTGCCGGTGCCGAGGATGGCGAGGCGGGTGGTGGGCATGGGGACTTCTTCGTTCTCGTTCTCGTTCTCGTAATCGAGCCCGCGGCCCGCGGCTCAGTGGGGCGGCGCGAGCCTCACCAGCATCTGCACGATCCGTTCGAGCATCACCTTGCCTTCGGCGACATTCTCCGGTCGCCGTGCCCGAGTCGCTACAAGGACGTCGAGGGAGGCGGCCGACTCCGTGGCCGAGCCGCGTGCGATCTCGAAGTAGCGACGGCGTTCGGCGGAGCTGCGCTTGCCGTTGCCCTCGGCGATGTTGCGAGGGATCGATTGTGATGAGCGGAGCAGTTGGTCTTTGGCATCCTTGTGGTCGCCGCCGAGCCCGCGCACCAGGGTCGCCGTCCACCCGACGAACGCGATGCTGAGTTGGTAGACGTCGAGTTTTTCGTGGTCGAAGGGCATGGGGGTTGGTGACAAGACGATGGCGAGAACGAGAACGAGAACGAAGGCGAAGACGAAGCGGTCAGGCACTCGTGAGGAAGTCGCGGGCGGCGAGGAGGCCGCGTTTCTCGCCGTCTTCGGTGCCGTTGAAGTTCTCGTCTTCGAGTTCGATGGCGATGTGGCCGTCGTAGCCGGCGTCGGCGAGGAGGGTGAGGAGGCGGGTCCAGCGGGCGACGCCGTGGCCGGGGAGGGTGTAGCGCCAGGCGTGGCCGCCGAAGCCGTGGGGCGTGTCGAGGGTGGCGGGCTGGAGGTTGCCGTGTTCGTAGAGGCCGTCGGCGAGGAGTTCGGTGTCCTTGCCGTGGACGTGGTGGATGCGGGGGGCGAACTCTTCGCAGAATCGGACGGGGTCGATGCCGAGTCGGATGAGGTGGGAGGGGTCGAAGTTGATGCCCAGGGCGTTGGAGGGGATGCGCTCGAAGAGGAGGCGGAGGTCGGCGGGGGTGCAGCCGAAGGCGGGGTAGTGGGGGGCGCGGCCGGGGTAGCCCTCGAGGACGATGCGGGCGCCTGAAGGCTCGATGGCGGCGCAGAGCCGGCGGTAGCCGTCGGCGAGGCGTTCGAGGTTTTCGTGGCGGGGGGCGGCGTCGTCCTCGGGGAACATGACGGCGAAGACGTTGCGGATGCCGAGGCGGGCGGCGCCGGCGATGTAGGCGGCGGCGTGCTGGGCGGCGGCCTCGCGGGTGGCGGGGTCGGCGGCGCCGAGGGCGTCCCAGGGGTGGGGCAGGTCGACGCTGCCGATCTTCAGGCCGGCGTCGAGGATCTGGCGGAGCTGGGGCTCGGGGAGGGCGCCGACGTCGAGGGAGGCGAAGCCGTTGGCCTTGGCCCAGGTGATGACGTCGCCGAGGTCTCGCTGCCACGCGCCGCCGCCGACGCGGAAGCCGATGGGGAAGTTGCCGGTCCGGGTCGCGTGCATGGGGCGGGGGCTCCTGAGGGGGCGGGTGAGGGGGCCGGTGGTGGGGCGGGCTATGCTAATGGGCCGACCCGGGGGTGCAACGCGGTGGCGTTCGAGGCGGCAGGCGGTAAGATGGCCGCTTCGGTTTGGCGCTGTGCTCGGTCACTTCGGAGAGCGCGTGTTGCGATCGCTTGAGGTTTCGCTCCTGACGGGTCTGGCGGGGTTGGTTGTCTGGCTGGCGCTTGCGCCGGCGGCGGTTGCCCAGGCCCCCGCGGGGGACGTGGCGCTGCGGCCGGGGATCGGCTGGGACGGGGTCGGGTTCTATACGCCGCAGCAGTGGGGCGTGGTGAGGTCGACCGTCGTCAACCGGGGCTCGGGCGAGGCGCTGGGGACGCTGAGCATCACGACCCGGGCCAGCGGGCAGGTCCAGTTTGCCAAGGAGGTGTGGGTCCCGCCGGGCGCGAAGCTGGAGATGGTGACCCCGCTGCGTCTCGACCGCCTGCCCCCCGGCCAGAGCCGGGGCCTGGAGGCGGAGGCGGCGCTGCTGGGCCCCGGGGGTCAGCCGCTCGCCAGCGACAAAGGGATGCTCAACGTCCGCGACAGCGGCTTCGAGACCGCGGTCATCGCCGGCTCGGAGGGGGGGCGGCTCACCACGATGGCGGCGGCGCTCCGTCAGGCGCTGGGCATGTCGCCGACCACGGCGTACCTCACCGCCCGCGCCGCGCCGGCGTTCCCGCCAGCCTGGGGTGCGATCTCCCTGCTCGTGCTGGGCGACCCCGACCTCGACCTCGACGCGGCGCAGATGGAGGCGATGCGGCGATTCCTCGTCGGCGGCGGGCGGGTGTGGGTCGACCTCACCCGTGTCGACCCCGACTTCCTCGCACGCCTCCTCGGCGAGCATTGGGACGTCAGCGTCATCGACCGCGTCGGCCTGACCGACTTCGAGATCGAGGGCCCCACCAGCGACGCCCAGGGCGCCCCGTCCCGCGTCGCGGTGGACTACCCGATCGACCACGTCCGCGTCGTCGCGCCGGACATGGAGACCATCCACACCGTCAACGGCTACCCCGCTTCCCTCCGCAAGGCGGTCGGTCGGGGGACGCTGCTGGTCGTGACGCTCGAGCCGGACGGCTGGCTCGACGACCACGACAGGGCGGGCCCGTCGCTGCGGTCGCTCAACTGGCTGGTGCGTGGCACGTTTGCGAACGACTCGACGCCCGACACCCGGGGCGACGTCCTCCACGCGGTCGCGTCCGAGCAGATCGGCTACTCCGTCATCGGGCGGCCGTCCGTGGCGATCGTCCTCGGGGTGTTCGCGCTGGCGCTGCTGGCGGTGGGGATCTTCCTCGCCCGGCGGGGGGACCTTGCCCGGCTGGGGTGGCTGGCGCCGGTGCTGGCGGTCCTCGCCGCCGCGGCGCTGCTGGCGCTGGGGCTGGCGCGTCAGAGCCGGGTGCCGTTCACCCTCGCCGCCGCCGAGATTCTTGAACCCGCGCCCGGGACGCCCTACGCCCGGGCGACCACGTTCGTCAGCGTCTTCCGCCCGACGGGCGCGTCGGGGGAGGATGCCATCCTCCGCGGCGAGGGGGAGCCGACCTGGCCCGACCTGCGGACGCACGGCGGGCAGAACGTCCGCGTCGTCTGGACCGGCGAGAACGGCTGGCGGTACGAGAACCTGCCCATCCGCTCCAACATGGTGCAGACCGCCCAGCGGCAGACCCTCGTGCCGCTCGATCAGCCGATGCGCGCCGTCGCCGAGCTGACCGGGGACGGGCTCCGCGGCGGCGTCGACCTCGCGGGCCTCGGCGCGATGCGCGACGCCGTCATCCTCACGCCCCAGGGCAAGCTCACGGTCCAGCTCTCGGGGGACGACGCGTTCACCGCGCCGGCGGTCGATCCGCTGGGCCCGAATCAGTACTTCGAGGGCGCGGTGCTCGGGCAGCGGCAGATGGCGCGGCAGGAGGTCTACCGCCAGCTCGCCGCCGACCCCCGGTTCATCGAGCGCCCCGTCCTGGCGGGGTGGGTCGAGCGGACGACCGGCCAGGTCGAGGTGTCGAGCGAGGCGGAGCGGCGGGAGCGGTCGCTCGTGCTCGTGCCGCTCGAACTCGCCACGCCCGAGGCGGGTGAGCCCGTGGCGATCCCCGCGTCGCTGATGCGGATGCGGCCGTTCCGCGGCGACCGAAGTCTCATGGCCGCACCGATCTACGACGAGCGCAGCCGGGAGTGGGTCACCTCCGTCAGCAACGCCCAGACCGTGATGATGGCCTTCGATCCGCCCGCCGGCGTCGCCGGGCTCGACGTGACTGCGGCGCGGATGACGATCCACCTGACCGCGCCCGGCCGACCCTTCGAGATATTGACCTACGACGGCGACAACGTCCGCGTCGCCGCGTCCGGCGAGAGCCCCGCGGGGCTCCTCGTGTTCGAGCTCACGGGCGAGAACGCCCCACCCCCGCTGGCGGATGGGGCGATCGTCGTCGGCGTCCGCGTCGGCGAGACGCCCGACGCCGCTGTCTCGCAGTCCGAGCCGTGGTCGCTCACGCGGATGGAGCTCGGCGTGTCGGGGACGGCGGAGTGACCCCGTGTTGAGCCTCGGGCCCGGGGCCCGGAGTCCCGAGTCGGACGTGGATCGAGCCGCGTGCCGGGCGTCGCCGAAGCCCCAGCCGGCGAGGCGCCGCTCGGCGCCAGGAAGGTTTCCCGAATGACGATGAATGAACAGCCGGTGGTCCACACCGAGAATCTCACCAAGAAGTACGGCGAGTTCACCGCGCTCGAGTCGCTCACGATGAGCGTCGAGCGCGGGCAGATCCTCGGCTTCATCGGCCCCAACGGCGCGGGCAAGACGACGACGATCAAGATCCTCGTCGGGCTCGCCAAGCCGACCTCCGGCCGGGCCGTGATCGCCGGCGCCGACTGCGAGAAGGACGCCCGGAAGATCAAGCAGCTCGTCGGGTACATGCCCGACGTCTTCGGCGCGTACGACAACATGCGCGTCCGCGAGTACCTCGACTTCTTCGGCGCCGCGTTCAAGATCCCCCGCAAGCAGCGGATGCAGCGGATCGACGAGTGCATGGAGATCACCGGCGCGACCTACATGAAGGACCGCTACGTCGAGGCGCTGTCGCACGGCATGAAGCAGCGCGTCGCCATCGCCCGCACGCTTCTCCACGACCCGCAGGTCCTCATCCTCGACGAGCCCGCCAACGGCCTGGACCCCCAGGCCCGCATCGACATGCGGCAGATCCTCCTCCGCCTCTCGGAGATGGGCAAGACGCTGCTCGTCACCTCCCACATCCTCCCCGAGTTGTCGCGGATCTGTAACACCGTCGCCATCATCTCCCAGGGCCGCATGCAGGCCTTCGGCACGCTCGAGCAGATCATGCGCGAGCTCAACCAGCGCCGACTGATGGAGATGGTCCTCGTCGACAAGAAGCACACCCTCAAGCTCTCCGAGGCGCTCGCCAAGCTGCTCGAACCGGGCAGCGAGGTCGAGCCGTCCGAGGCCGAAGGGGAGATCCGCTTCCGCACGGAGAAGACCGACGCCGAACTCGCGTCGCTGCTCTCGAAGATCACCTCCGCGGGCGTCAAGGTCGCCCAGTTCCGCGAGATCCCCATGGACCTCGAGGACGCCTTCCTCAGCGTCACCGCCCGCATGACCGGCGGCAGCGGCGATCGACCGGGGGGCGAGCCGGTCCCGAGTCCTAAGTCGGAAGTCCTGAGTCGGAAAGCGACGGCCGTCGCGCCCGAACTCGAGACTCAGGACGCGGGACTCAGGACTCAGGACCCTGTATGAACAACCCCATCATCCAACGCGAGTTCATCGGCACGCTCCGTTCCCCCAAGGCGCTCGCCGGCATGGTGGCCCTCGTCGTCGCCCTCGCGGCGCTCGTCCTCGTCCGCTGGCCCAGCGAGGGCGCCGTCGCCTACGACGTCGAGAACGCCTCGGGCGCGCAGGCCCAGCAGGTCCTCCGCGTCTTCGGCTACGGGTTGATGACCGTGCTCATCCTCCTCGCCCCCGTCTTCCCGGCGACCTCCATCGTCAAGGAACGCGTCCAGGGCACCCTCGCGCTCCTGCTCAACTCCCCCATGAACCCCTGGTCGATCGTCTACGGCAAGCTCGTCGGCGTCGTCGGGTTCATCGGGATCCTCCTGCTGCTCTCGCTCCCCGCCGCCGCCGCCTGCTACGCCATGGGCGGCATCGACCTCGTCAACCAGCTCCTGTTCCTCTACCTCGTCCTCTTCTGCCTCGCGCTGATGTACGCGACGATCGGCCTCGTCGTCTCCAGCTACGCCAAGACCACCGACGGCGCGCTGCGGACGACCTACGGCATCATCCTCGTCGCCGCCGTCGTCACCCTCGGCCCCTTCGCCTTCATGGACGGCGCGATCTGGGCCACCGGGTCGCCGCTGCTCCCCGTCGCCGACTGGCTCCGCTGCCTCTCGCCCATCCCCGCCGTCATGGAGACGCTCGGCGACAGCGGCGTCACGTCCACCGGGACCGTCGAGTACGCCCCCGTCGCGCCGCGATTCATCCTCCTCTCCCTCGTCATCACCGCCGCGCTCGCCACCTGGACCGCCTCCCGCATGAACCAGCGGCTCTTCGACGAGGCCCGCGACCAGGGCCTCGTCACCGACGAACGCTCCGCCAGCGTCAAGGCCTACCGCCGCATCATGTACCTCTGGTTCTTCGACCCCCAGCGCCGCTCCGCCATGATCGGCCCCATGGCCAACCCCGTCATGGTCAAGGAGCAGCGCACCCGCAAGTTCGGCCGCGGACACTGGATGATGCGCCTCGTCGGCGCCTGCGTCATCATCTCCCTCGGCCTCATGTACGTCGCCAGCACCGGGTCCATGGGCATGGACGTCGACCGCCTCGGCGGGATCATGGTCCTCCTCCAGGTCGCCCTCATCATCCTCGTCACCCCCGCCCTCGCCGGGGGGCTCATCTCCGGCGAGATCGAGAGCCGCGGCTGGCAACTCCTCCAGATGACCCCCATGTCCCCCTTCACCATCGTCACCGGCAAGCTCCTCTCCGTCGCCGCCACCCTCACCCTCATCCTCGGGGCCACGCTCCCCGGCTACCTCGTGCTCATCGCCATCTCCCCCTCCGAGCAGGAGACCGTGCTCAACGTCGTCATCAGCCTCATCCTCACCTCCATCATGGCCCTCTTCGTCTCCGCCGCCGTCAGCAGCCTCATGCGACAAACCGCCGCCGCCACGGCGACCTCCTACGGCATCCTGCTGGGGCTCTGCGTCGGGACGCTGCTCTTCTGGCTCGCCCAGGACGCCCCCTTCACCCACGAAACCGTCGAAGCCATCCTCACCGTCAACCCCCTCGCCGCGGCCCTGTCGCTCATCGGCGCGCCCGGGTTCGACGACTACCAGCTCGTCCCGCTCAACTGGTACATCGTCGGCGGCATCAGCCTCGCCGCGCTCGCGGTGCTCTCCTTCCGCGTCTGGACGCTGTCGAGGCCGCGCTGATGAACAAGCCACAACGCCCCAAAACGAGAACACACGCCATGAAGAAGGGCAGCCACGCGCGGGGTTCGACCGCCGCGTTCTTTCTCGCTTCCTCGGTGGCTTGCTTCCTTGCGCCAGGTCCCGCCTCCGCCGCCTCCGGGCCGATCGAGCCCGAGGTGGGGGGGCTGATCGACCTGCCGATGTACCGCGACCCGGAGCTGCCCGCCGTCGAGCACGCCACCGCCTTCCACCCGCGGCTGCCGTCGCTGTGGACGCTCGCGCTGCGGCGGCCGGACGTCGAACTCCGCCGGCAGGCGCTCCGCGCCTTCGAGCGGGCGACCGCCGCGGGGATGGCGGTGCCCGAGGGGTTGACCGACCAGCTCATCGAGGTGCTCGCGGACGACCCGGACGCGACCGTGCGTGCCGCCGCCGCCGGCGCGCTGGTGACGGTGGACGACCCCGCCGCCGCGGCGCCGATGCTCGAGGCGTCGCACCGGCCGGAGGACCGAGGCCTCGCCCCCGTCATCGACCCCGCGCTGGCGCGGTGGAACCACCAGCCGGCTGTCGAGGTCTGGCAGGCCCGTGTCGCCGACACGCAGATTCCCTTGGGGCTGCGGGTCTCCGCGGCCCGGTCGCTGGGCGTGATCGGCGCCCGCGGCGCCACCGAGACGCTCACCGGCGTCGCGCTCGACGCCGCCGCGCCCGCGTCGCTCCGCCTCGCCGCCGCCGACGCCCTCTCGCACCTCGCCGATGACGGCCTCGTCGCTTCGGTGATGGAGCCCGCGCGGGGCACGCCGCTGGATCGCCTCGTGGTTGCGCGCATGCTCGCGGGGCACGACTCCGGCGATGCCCGCCTGCTGCTCGACCGCATGATCATGGAGGAAGGCCAGGCCCCCGCCGTCACCGCCGAGGCGGCGCGCTCGCTGTTGGCGATCGATCCCGCCGAAGTCGCCAAGCGGCACGAGACGCTGGTGAAGCACCCGGACCCCGGCGCGCGTCGGGCGCTGGCGCAGGCGCTGCTGCGGTTGCCGGGCGACGATCGGCAGCCTCACAGCCTGTCGGTGATGCTGGATGACGCGGACGTGGAGGTCCGCCACACGGCCCGTCAAGGCATCCTTGCCGCCGCGGCCGCCGGTCGGGACGTGGCCCCGGTCGTCTCGACGGTGCTCGCGGGCGGCGGGCAGATCCCCGCCGGGGCCGGCAGCGTCGCCGTCGGCACCATCGGCTGGCGCGGCCTCGAGCAGGCGGCGCTCCTCGCCGGCACGCTCGACCACGAAGCCAACGCCCAGCGGCTCGTCGAACTGCTGCGCCACGACCGGGCCGAGGTCCGACTGGCGGCGGCGGCGGCGCTGCGGCAGATCGCCGTCCCCGACACGCTCCCCGCCATGCTCGCACGCGCCGAAGAACTCGCCGCCGCCTCCACCCCGGCGACCGGGGGCCTGGGCAAAGACGCGAGCGAGGACGAGAAGGCCGCCGCCGAACGGAGAGCGATGGCCGAAGCCGCGTCCCGCGGCCGGGAATCGACGCAGCTCTTCATGGCGTTTGGCGAAATGGGGTTCGCCGACGCCGACACCCTCGCCCGGACCTACGTCCCCAAGAGCAGCGGCTACGACCCCGTCGCCCGCGGCGCCGCGGTGTACGCCCTGGGCAAGCTCCACGAGGACCGGCTCGACACCGGGCTCGCTTCACAGCTCGCCGCCCGGCTCGCCGACACCAACCCGCTGAACCCCGAGATGACCGAGGTCCGCCGGTTCGCCGCGATCGCCCTGGGACGGATGAAGGCTCAGGCCCAGCTCCCCACGCTCCAGAGGTTCCTCCAGGAGGAGGAGTCCGACGTGGACGTCGGCGGCGCCTGCCGCTGGGCGATCACGCGGATCACCGGCGAAGAGCTGCCGCCCCCGTCGGCCGTGGAGACGCGCGCCACCGGCTACTTCCTCGAACCCGCCGACTGATCCGCCCACGCGAGACGACCCGATGCGAGCGACGACGATCACGGTGCGGGTGCGATACGCCGAGTGCGACCCGATGGGCGTCGCCCACCACTCCGCCTATCCCGTGTGGATGGAGATCGCCCGCACCGAACTCCTCCGCGAACAAGGCTTCGCCTACCGCGAGCTCGAGGAGCGGGGCATCCTCTTCGTCGTCGCCCGGCTGAACGTCCGCTACCGCCGACCGGCACGATACGACGACGAACTCACGCTCCACGTCGAGTCGAAGCCCACCGCGGGCGTCAAGGTCGAACACGTCTACACGATCCACCGCGGCAACGAACTCGTCGCCACCGCCGAGACGACCCTCGTCTGCGTCGACCGCGACGGGAAGCTGCGCCCCGTCCCACCCGACCTCGCGCCGCTGCACGAGTGAGCGTGGCGCCCCGCCCCGCATCCGGACACGCTCCCGAACCGGGGCTCCCTCCTCACCCCAGCTCCGCCACCACCTCCTCGATCAGACCGCCGTTCGCCTCGGGGAACCGCAGCGCGAGCAGCTCGCTCGCCGTCACCCATCGCACCTCCGCGACCTGCACCGCGCGCGGCGGCGCGCTGCCGTGCAACAACCGGCAGACCCACGGCTCGAGTCGCACCCGGCCGTGCGGATAGCCGTGCTCGATCGGCGCGAGCGGCCGCACCGGCTCGATCGCGATGCCCAACTCCTCGCGTGCCTCGCGCCGGACCGCGTCGGTGATCGATTCATCGCGCTCGAGCTTGCCGCCCGGAAACTCCCAGTACCCGGCCAGGACCGCAGCGCTATCCGCCCGCCGGCTGACGAGCACCCGGAAGGGTTTGCACCCATCCGGATGCAGCACCACAGCCAGCGCAACCCGCCGAGGCGGTTCTACGTGGCCTGAACGGGTGAGGTGGGGCGAGGAGTCTGCAAGCATCGGGAGGGCCGGACGTTAGCGACACAGGCGCGCTGCGGTGAGCGATGCAGAGAACCACGATCAGCACGCAGCAGGTTCTGTAAGTGTGTATATTACCCGCTCTTGCATCATTTTCGCAATCGGCTCAAAGCTTCATTGACAGGGTCGGAAAAGTGCCGATACGATAGCAACGCGGCTCGGGAAGCTCTCGACACATACACGGTTTTAGCCGTGGCGCGCCTCCGCCCACAGGATCGGAGCCCTGTGGCGGAGGTTTTTTTATGCGCCCTCCCCGCGTGCCCGCTCACCTCACGCCTCACCGCCGGCCGCGTCGATCGCACCGATAGCGGGCGGGATCGGCGCATACACCACGTCGCGAAAATCCGAACACGACCCGTACAAGACTCTTGACTTCCGGCTTCGTACGGTAGATGATAGGTACCAATCGAAACCCGAACGGACGGAGGTTCGCCATGCTCAGCGTCAGCCTGCTTCAGCGTTATTTCGATGCCTGCCAGTTTGATCGTCTGGTCAAAGGCGTCGTGGCGAACGGCTCGCCGCTGCCGCTGCCGCTCCAGGCCCGGCTGAGCCACGCGGCCCCGGCGACGGCCGTCGCGCTCCGCCGCCTCGTGGAACTGACCTACGGCTCAACAGCGCTCTCCCGGCAGATGAGCCACGTGCTCGTCGCCCTCCAGCGACCGGGCGGGGCTTTCGCCGGCAGCGACGAGGCCTGCCCCGTCGCCACGGCCGCGGTCGTCGCCGCCTTGGGTGCCGTCCTGCGGGAGCATGGCGCGGACGAGCGGATCGAGTCGGCCTACGACCGGGGGCTGATGGCCCTTGCCGCCATGCAGGACCGCGAAGGGCTTTTTGCCGGCCCCAGCGACCGCAGCGTCCAGTGCCGTGCCTTGACCTCGGCCTACGTCCTCAGTCAGCTTGCCGACGATGACCGCTTCCGGGCGGCCGTCCGGCTGGCGGACCTCGAGAACTGGTTCGACCTCAACGGCCACCGCCTCGATCGTGCAACCGAATCACTCTATCGCCTGGCGCAAGTTCGTGTCCCGTCCGGAGTTGGCGCGATGTCGCCCACGCTGGCGGGGATCGCGGCGTGAGGAACGGATGCAAGGGCATGTGTTCACGGCACCCGTTCCGGCGGGATCGGCCGGCGAGGCGGAGCCGGTCGCGGGCCCTGGCAGGTGAAGAGGTCGGGGCGATGAAGAGGCGTGGGGAATTCCGGGCGAGTGGGATAGGGGGAGGGGGCGACGATGCGGGGGTGTGGAATGGGGCGGGGCATCCTGGTTCTGAACCGGCTCCTTGACCGCTGCCGCTCAGCGACCGGCCGGCGGGTCGGTCGCTGGCGGCGGCTTTGGGCTCGGATTGGCTGGCGGCTCGTTGGGCGGGGACGTCGCCGCGGGAGCGGGGCGCGGGCCGCGTGGGGCGAGCGCGGCCGCGATCGCGCGGGTGGCGCAACGCAAGTCTCGACAGGACGGGGGGTTGCAGGTCGCGACCTACCGCGTGGCGTAGAGGATGATCTCACCGTTGTAGTACTGGGCGAACTCGCCCCAGGCGAGGTGGATCCGCCCGTCGATGGGGTCTTCGATGACAACGCCGAACCGATCCGTCTCGACGAGCGTGACCATGTGTCGTCGGGTCCGCTCGAACCGCAGCGCCGTCAGGGCGGGCAGGGGCATGACGCGGAGGCTTTCGGGGGACGCGGGGAGGAGGTAGAAGTGGCCCGGGGCGCGGAGGTTGTCGAGACGCTGGTTCAGCCCGTGGAGTGCGCGGACGGTCGTCGAGCCGACGCCCGGGCGGGTGGCGGTGAGGTGGACCATCTCGGCCTCGCTGGTGGGGTGGCCGAGGAGGTTGAGGGTGGTGGCGCACGCGGCGGGGACGCAGGAGTAGTCGGCGCTTTGGAGGACGGCCCCGCTGCCCGCGGAACGGGCGAAGCCGACCTGCGGGGTGGGCTGGAGGAGCCAGAAGCTGCCTTGGATGAAGTAGACCACGCCGAGCAGGGTCGCCCAGCCGGCGACGCGGCGCTGGCGGGGCAACTGCGCCCGGGCGAGGATGAGCCCGACGATGAAGAGGAAGAACGGCACCGCGACCGATCCCTCGATCTGCCGGAGCACGTCGACGGGAATGACCTGCACGGCGACGGCGGGGTGCCGGCTGAGGTACGTGGCGCAGACGAGCAGCGCGACGCTGACGGCGATCGCGACTCCCAGATGGTCGGGGTACCGACGGCCGTACACGATCCCCGCCGCCCACGAGAGCGCGGCGAAGACGGACATGGCGAGAAACCAGAGCAGGTCGGGGGTCAGCTGAGACATGGCCGGGTCCTTCCGGGGCGGGAGGTCGGCGCAGGGCGTCCGACATCGCCGGATGTTAGCGCGGCGTCTCTGTGTCAGGTCGTCGTGATTGGCCCCGGACTTGTGCCGGGGGATGTCCGGATAACCGGGCGGTTAGAACCCGCCGCTGCGCATGCGGTCGAGGGAGGCGGGGAACGGGTACCGCGCAAAGACCGCGGTGGGGGCGGCTTCCCACATCCGCGGCGCGGGATAGACGTCGCCGCGGAACCCGGCCTCGTGCATCGTCCGGAGCACGGTCTCGAACGAGGGCTCCCCCTCGTCCCGGTCGCGGAGGTAGTTCTGGCGGGCGCCCAGGAACGAGACGGACGCGACGGGCAGGCGTTCGGTCCGGCGGCGGACCATCTCGGTGATCATCTGGAACCCCTCGCCGAGGTCGTCGAGGGTCAGGTGGGGCCGGTTGGATGGCCGGAGCAGCGCGAGGATCTCCACCGCGTCCATGTCGAACTTCAGCACGGTGACGCGGTCGCGGGGGCTGAACCGCTTGGCGTGTTCGGTGATCGTGTTGGCGTCCCACTGGCTGGTGCCCAGCAGGCGAGCGAGCTGGCTGATGATCCCGCGGGCGTTGTCCTCGCCGTTGACCGCGCAGACGAGGGACCGGTAGCGGCCGGCGAGGACGTCCTCCACGAGGTGCTGGCCCCAGAGGAGGCGGATGTGGGACTGGTCCCCGGGGGCCTGGAGCGGGTCGGCGCCGGGCATGAGGACCAGGCGGCTTTCGAGCTGGTGATCGACCATGAGCGAGTCGCCCTCGCCGTCGTAGATGCGGGGGCGGGTAGCCTGCGAGGTTGCCATGCGGAGAGCTCCGGGATGAAGGGTCGCCCCATGATACGCCGCCGACTCCATTGGCACGAGCCCCCGCGCGTTTCGGCGGCGCGGCGCCGGGGGATTCCAAGCGGGCGAGCGGCGCAGCCGATACAACGAGCGGCGAGAACCGATGACCACTTCCCCGACCTCGACGCCAGCCCCGACTCCGCGCCCGGCCCCGACCCCGGTCGCCGCTGGCGTGTCGCGGCCGCTCGAGCTCTTCGCGTGGTCGCTCGTGTTCTTCGCCGCCTACACCTATCGACCGCTGTTCACGAGCAACCAGGTCACGAAGTTCCTTCACGGCCTCGCGCTGGCGGGCTACGGGTTCCTGAAGGACGACTGGCTGGCGACGACGTTCGACACCTTCCCGTTGTTCACCCGGCTCGTGCAGGCGATCCAGCTCATCCACCCCTGGGGCTTCATCCTCGCGATGATCCCGATCTGCATGGTGTACCTGGCGGGGCTGTTGGGCCTCGCGCGGGTGATCGGCCTCAGGACCGAGGATTGGCGGCAGCGGTCCGCGTTCCTGACGCTGGTCATCCTGTCGCACTCGGCGCTGGCGGTGCAGCTGATCAAGCTGGCGACGGGCTTCGAGGAGAAGGGGTTCCCCGGCGGGCTGGCGGAGCAGTACCTGCTCGGCCCGATCTTCCAGCCGAACGTGTTCGGGGTGTTCATCGTGCTGTCCCTGGCGGTGTTCGCGGCGGGCCGCCCGGTCGTCGCGGCGGGCCTGCTGGCGGTGGCGCCGGTGATGCACCCGACCTACCTCATCGGCACGGGGATCGTGCTGGCGGTGTACCTGGGGGCGCTGATCGCGCGGAAACGGTGGGCGGCTGCGACGGTCGGGGCGGCGGTCTTCCTGCTCCCCATCGTCCCGCTGCTGGCATTCGTGTCGTCCAACCTTTCGCCGACCGACCCCGAGACCTACGCCCGCGCCAACGAGATCCTCGCGCACTCACGGATCGAGCACCACTCGGTCCCGCGGTTCCTCGAGCCGATCACGATCGGCAAGGGGCTCGTGTGCCTGCTCGCGGTCGTGCTGAGTTGGCGGAACGCGATCGGCTGGACGCTCATCGCCGGGCTGGCGGTGGGGGGCGGGCTCACGGCGGTGACGGTCGCCACGGGGAGCGACACGCTCGCGCTGATCGCGCCGTGGCGGGTGTCCGTGTGGATCGTGCCGATCGCGGTGGGCGTGGTGCTGGCGGCGGCGGTGACGTGGGCGCTGGCGGGACGGCGCGGCGAACGGCTGCGGCGGTGGGTGGCGCCGGGGTGCGGCGTGGTGCTCGCGGTGTGTCTCGCGGCGGGGGTGGCGGTGCAGGTCTCGATCTACCGGGGATTCGAGGCGCTGCCCTGGATCGACGCGATGCGGCACGTGCGCGAGACGAAGCGGGCGGGCGACCACTACCTGGTCCCGCCGGACGTGGCGGAGTTCCGCGTGCAGGCGGGCGTGCCGACGCTGGTGACGTGGAAGAGCCACCCGATCAAGGACGTCGAGGTGCTGGCGTGGCACGAGCGGGTGGTGGCGGCGGAGGCGTTTTACGCGGCGCGAGGCGAGGAGAAGCTGGCGCGGCTGCGCGAGGTGGTGGAGGGGTACCACGTGACGCACGTGCTCGTGCCGGCGGAGCAGTTGAGCGAGGTGCGCGGCGGGGGCGCGGTGGTGTATGAGGACGCCCACTACGCGGTGGTTCGCGTTCACAGCAGGTGATCGCGGCGACGCCGACGGTGGCCGACGGATGAGGGGGTGCTTTGGGGGCGGCAACTCGGGAGGTCGCGGGTCCGGCCGGTCGCGGGCAGGCCGCCGCGGCCTGGCAGGGGTTTACGCAGCGTCGCCCTCTTCGAGGGGTTCGAGCCGCCACAGGCCGTAGGGGTTGTGGAACGGGGTGTCGGGGGGGAAGGTGGAGCAGGGGGCCTGGTGGACGCGGAACTCGGGCTGGCCGGGGTCGTCGTCGCCGATGAGGTCGCCGTCGGAGAGCGGTTCGTCGGCGAGGTAGGAGTAGCCGAGGAAGTTGTTGAGGATCATCCAGTCGCGTTCGTCGTCGCCGGAGCGTGGCATGATGGCGTCGCGGTGGCCGAGGACGTGCATGCCGGTGGTGTAGAGGTGGTCGTCGTCGCCGGAGGTGGTGACGAAGGCCCAGTAGGCGCCGCCGTCGTCGTTCGAGTCGGCGAGGGCGAGCCAGTCGTGGGAGCCGTGGGCGGCGGCGGAGGCGTCGCAGAAGACGCCGAACCCGCCCGCGCGGATCACGGCGGCGCCGGCGCGGAGGAGCTGGCGGGCGGCGTCGAGCGAGCCGCCCCGGCCGGCGAGCACGACGTTGACGGTGTAGGTCGACAGCCCCTCGTCGTCCTCGGGGAGCAGCTCGCGGGTGCAGGAGCCGCGGAAGACGTCGGCGAAGTCATCGTCGGGCTCGGCGGCGCGGAGCTCGAAGACGGAGCCATCGGGCAGGTGCAGCGACTCCTCGTCGCACCAGACGCCCTCGGGGAGCGCGGCCTCGAATGCGTCGAGGCTGGCCCAGCGGCCGGGGACGCGGAGAGTGACGGCGGGTGGCGGAACGGGGGTATCGTTCATCGTGGAGACGATATCCGCGTCCGGGGGCCGCGGCCATCGGTGGCGCCGCGGCCGATCACGAGCCGGCGCGGGAGCCGATTCAGAGGAAGTTCCACCAGAGCAGGACGAGCGCGACGATCAGCAAGAGGACCCCGAGGATGAGCAGCTTCCGCTGCTTCCGCTTCTTGTCCTCGATGGCCCACAACTCGGCGGCGCGCTTGCGTTCCTCTTCCCGTCGGCGGGCCTTCTTCGCCTCGGAGACGTACTTCGGCTCCTCGGTGGGGATCGCTTCCTGGGGGATCGGGCGATCGGTGGGGGCGGCGGGGGTTGGGGTCACGGCGGGGGGCGGCGTTGCAGTGGTCGAGGCGGCGGCCGCGGCGCCGGGGACGTCGTCGTCCAGCTCGTCCGCGAGGCGGGGGTCGACGTTGCTAAGCTTCCGCGCATCGGTCGGGGCGGGCTCGTCGTCGGGGGCGGCGAGTTCGTAGATGTCCTCGCCCGCCGGGGCGGCGCTGGAACGCTTGGGCTTGCTCGCGGGGCGGCGCGGCGCGGGCGCGGGAGGCGGCGCGGGAGCCGGTGCGGGCGCGTCGTCGGGCTCGGCGAGTTCGTAGCCCTCGATCTCGTCGCGGTCGCGATCGGGGTCGGTCGGCTTGCGGGATGGGTCGCGGTGTTGTGCCATCGTGGAGCGGGAGATTCTAGCGTGGTCGGCGGGCGCACGAGCCGTGTCTTCGATGCTCGCGGTGACGGCGTCCCGCGGAGCGCAGAAGAACGCTGATTTGCCCTGAATTTCGCTTGGATCGTCGGCGGGCGGGGGTATATTGGAGTCGGAAGCGGGCATCGCAACCGGGAAAGACCTCCCGACCGGCCGAGATAAAGGCGCGACTGCCCGCGGATGGTTGAGCCGACCGCACGAAGCGCGGGGCGATCACTTCTGCCCCGGCCTGCTTGGAGCGGCCGGCTCCTTTTATGCGCCGCCCCCGCCCCGCGGGGCGCCCCCGCCTAGCATCGGGCGGAGGTGCATCGTCATGGATGAACGGACGCTGAGGGCGCTGATCGGGATCGGGGCCGGGGCGGGCGCGATGGTCGGCGTCGCGTGCGCGGCGCGGCGGGGCCGGTACGACTTCGCGGGCAAGGTGGTGGTCATCACCGGCGGGTCGAGGGGGCTGGGGCTGGTGATGGCGCGGCGGTTCGCGGCGGAGGGCGCGAAGCTGGCGCTGCTGGCGCGGGGCACGGCGGAGCTTCACCGGGCGGCGGACGAGCTGCATGCCGGCGGCGCGGACGTGTTCGCGGTGACGTGCGACGTGACCCGCCAGTCGCTGGTGGAAGACGCGATCGGGCAGGTGGTGAGGCACTTCGGCGGGATCGACGTGGTCGTGAACAACGCCGGGGTGATCCAGGTCGCGCCGTTCGAGCACATGACCCTCGACGACTTCCGGACGGCGATGGCGGTGCACTTCTACGGCCCGCTGTACGTGACGCTGGCGGCGCTGCCGCACCTGCGTCGGCGGCGGGAGTCGCGGCTGGTGAACATCTCGTCGATCGGGGGGAAGGTCGCCCCGCCGCACCTGCTGCCCTACGTGGCGAGCAAGCACGCGCTCCTGGGCCTGTCGGACGGGCTGCGGCACGAGCTGCGGAAGGATGGGGTGTACGTCACGACGGTGGCGCCGGGGCTGATGCGGACCGGCTCGCCGCGGAACGTCGGGGTGAAGGGCCGGCACGAGGCGGAATACGCGTGGTTCAAGCTGGGCGACTCGCTGCCGGGGCTGTCGATCAGCGCCGAGGGGGCTGCGCGGCGGATCGTCGAGGCGTGCCGGCGGGGCGCGGCGGAACTGACGATCACCTGGAACGCGAAGCTGGCGGCGGCGATGGACGTGCTGACGCCCGGCCTGATGGCGACGCTGATGTCGATGACCAACCGCCTGCTGCCCGGCCCGGACCCGGGGCGGGGGGACGTCGAGCGGCGGGGGTTCGAGGTCGAGTCGGCGGCGACGCGATCGCCGCTGGCGATGCTGACGGACCGCGCGGCGAGGCGGAACAACGAGCTGTAGCCCGCGCCCCGTGTCGCGGGGGCGAGGGTATAACGTCCGGCATGGCAGGTCAGACCACGGTCTCGATCGTCGGCGGCGACTTCCACCTCAACGGCGAGCCGACCTACCCCGGCCGCACGTGGCGGGGCCACCGCGTCGAGGGGCTGCTCCTCAACAGCCGGATGGTGCAGGGCGCGTTCGACGATCTGAACCCCGAGACGCGCGGCCGGTGGTCCTACCCGGCCCCGCAGGCCGGGCCTTGGGACGCGGAGCGGAACACGCGCGAGTTCATCGAGGCGATGCCGGCGTGGCGGGAGCAGGGGCTGCTGGCGTTCACGATCAACTTCCAGGGCGGGAGCCCGCAGGGGTACAGCAAGGAGCAGCCGTGGCACAACTCCGCGTTCGACGCGGCGGGGAAGCTCCGGCCGGCGTACGCGGAGCGGATGGGCCGCATCCTCGACCGGGCGGACGAGCTGGGGATGGCGGTGATCCTCGGGTACTTCTACTTCGGGCAGGATGAGCGGCTGCGGGACGAGTCGGCGGTGCTCGACGCGGTCGACCACGCGACGGGGTGGCTGCTCGGGCGGGGGGACACGCACGTGCTCGTCGAGGTCAACAACGAGTGCGACCTGCGGTACGACCACGCGGTGCTGCGGCCGCCGCGGGTCCACGAGCTGATCGAGCGGGTGCAGCGGCAGTCGGAGGGGCGGGTGGCGTCGCCCGCGGGTCGCCTGCTCGTGAGCACGAGCTTCAGCGGCGCGACGGTGCCCGGCGAGCGGGTGGTGGCGGCGTCGGACTTCGTGCTGCTGCACGGCAACGGGGTCGACGGGCCGGCACGGCTGCGGGCGCTGGTGGACGCGACGCGGGCGGTTCCGACCTACCGCGGCCAGCCGGTGGTGTTCAACGAGGACGACCACTTCGACTTCGACCAGCCGGACCACCACTTCGCGGCGGCGGTGGAGAAGCACGCGAGCTGGGGGTACTTCGACTTCCGCAAGCCGGGCGAGCCGTTCGAGGACGGGTACCAGAGCGTCCCGGTCGACTGGTCGATCGGCAGCGCCCGCAAGCGTGCGTTCTTCGGCCTGGTGCGAGACATGGCGGGCGCGGGCGCGTGAGGACGCGCCAGCGCCCGCTCCCCCCCGCCGACCCGCCGGGCGTGTCCGGCGGCGACCCGACGCGCGTCGCGCGTCAGCTCTTCGAGGAACCCGATGCGGACGCTCCTGCCGATCGTGCTGCTGCTCGTGTCGAACGTGTTCATGACCTTCGCGTGGTATGGGCACCTGAAGTACAAGCACGCGGCCCTGTGGATCACGATCCTCGTGAGCTGGGGGATCGCGTTCTTCGAGTACTGCCTGATGGTGCCGGCGAACCGGATCGGGCACGACGGGGGCTACTCCGCGGCGCAGCTGAAGACGATCCAGGAGGTGATCACGCTGCTCGTGTTCGTGGTGTTCGCGGTGTGGTACCTGAAGGAGCCGATCCGGTGGAACGTGGTCATCGGGTTCGCGTTCATCGGGGTCGGCGCGTTCTTCATCTTCAAGCCGTGGGCGGGTGACGCGTGAAACCGCCATGACGCCAAGAGCGCCAGGAAGGCAAAGATCTCTAAGGAAAGCAGGAAGGCAGGAATGGGG
>CAZKRE010000046.1:18469-20142 GCA_964555075.1 uncultured Phycisphaeraceae bacterium | reverse complement strand
AAGCTCCGAGTCGAGACCCGCGCCGAACTCAAGCGGCTCCACCAGCGGCTCCAGACCACCACCATCTACGTCACCCACGACCAGGAGGAGGCCATGACCCTCGGGGACAAGGTCGTCGTCATGAGCGACGGCCTGATCCAGCAGGCCGACAGCCCCCTCGTGGTGTACCAGCGGCCTCGCAACCGCTTCGTCGCCGGCTTCCTCGGCACGCCGCCGATGAACTTCCTCGACGGCGCCCTCGTGTCACGCGACGGCCGCCTCTACTTCGTCGGCGGCGGCATCGAACTCCGCCTCACCGCCGAGCAGACCGACACCCTCGACGGCCGCGCCCCCCGCGAGGTCGTCCTGGGCCTCCGCCCCGAGGCCCTCTCCCTCGCACCGCTCGAGCACGCCGACGGCGTCGCCCGCAGCATCACCACCCGGCTCGACGTCGCGGAGACGCTCGGCAGCCAGATGGACCTCTTTGTGATGACGCCGGGCGAGCAGCGGCTCGTCGCCCGCGTCGATGCCCACCCGATGAAGCCGGGCAGCAACGTCACCCTCTACGTCGACCCGGTCAAGACCCACGTGTTCGAGACCGGGCCGTACGGCCGCAACCTCACGCTCGGCGAGGCCGACAGCATCAGCGTCGAGCAACAACCCGCACTCTCCGCGTGACCGCTGCCTTCACCCGGACAGCCGGCAGTCGCCCAGGTCGTCCCGCTCGCCCGCGAACCACGACTCGAGGCGGCGGTCCAGCTCGGCGAGTTCCGCCGGGCGCCAGGGGTACTCGAAGTGGTCCGCGGTGGTGATGCCCAGCGCCTTCGGGCCGGCGAGCTCGTTGTAGACGCAGAACTGGCCCGGCGGGGGGACGGCAGGGTCGAACGGCGCCGCGTGCACCGCGACCGGGATCTCCACGTACCGTGCCGCGGTGGTCGAGTCGTAGTAGGCCAACACGTCCAGCACCGACGGGTCGCGGAGCCAGCGCAAGCGCACCGCCTGGTTGCTCCCGTTGCACTCGAACCGCACGCGGAGCGGCTGGTTGCTGAAGGTCGGCACCCCGAGGAACGCCTTGCTCAGCCGCGGGTCCCACGGGATCGCCAGGCCGCCGAGCCCGCCGCCGAAGCTCACGCCGTGGAGATCCAGCCGCTGCGCCGCCTCGGGCACGAGCTCGGCGAGCGCCGTCACGCCGGACCACAGGTCCTGCACACAGGCGCGGATGAGGTAGGTGTCGCGGCGGTCGATGCCGTGGAGCACGTGGAACGCGCTGGACCGGGGCAGGTCGGGCCGCGCGGAACGGTCGAAGCCGCGGGCGCACGGCTGGAGGATGGCGGTGGGGATGGTTGTGCGGCGGAGGTCGGGGGCTTGGCGCCCGCCGTAGCCGTGGCTCATCACGAGCCCGCGGACGACCGCGACGCCGCGGGGCCTGGTCAGCCAGCCGCCGACGCGGAACCCGCTCACGCCGTCGTACTCGACCTCGTACACCTCGACCTTGTCGTCGCCCACGTCGATCGGGCGGAGCGTGGGGCGTGGCGGGACGGCCAGCGCCTCGGCATAAGCCGCACGCCAGAAGTCGGCGAAGTCCGCCGGACCTTCCGGGCCGCGAACCCGGAGGAGGTCGTGGAGCGAATAGCCGTAGGTGGGATCGAACGGGAAGTCGTGTGCAAGCATCGGCACGGGGGGCTTCCGGGGGG
>CAZKRE010000046.1:0-18369 GCA_964555075.1 uncultured Phycisphaeraceae bacterium | reverse complement strand
GTGGGATCGAACGGGAAGTCGTGTGCAAGCATCGGCACGGGGGGCTTCCGGGGGGCCGAGTTTCCCGGGGGGGGCGGGGAGCGCGGCAGCTCCTCGTTTTTCGGCTGATACGGGGGGGCCGCTGCAACGCCGCGTCCGATACCCGTTCCGAGCCGCGAGGCTCGCCCGCCGGGCCCCGCGGCCCGATGCTCCGGGCCCGGCGCCCAGTTCCCCAGCCCCGCGCCCGAACGCCCGGCCGCTGGGCCCGACCCCCTGAGCCTCGCGCCCATGCTCCCAGCCGCGCCGCCCAATCCACCTCAGCCACGGCCGGGCGACGACATCGCCGCTTCCGACGCTTCGAGTCTCCGGCCCGCCTGCCGAGCCCCGAGGCCCGACCGCAACGGCACACCCCATCGCCTCGCACCTCAACGCCGCGCCTCTTCACCTCGACACCGACGCTCGTCCCTTCAGCCCGGCGATCCTTCCCCTCGGCCTCACGATTCCTCCCTTCCACCTCAAGGTCCTCCCCCTGAACGCGGGGGCGTTTCCCCTTCATCTCCCGGTTCCCCCCTTGCACCCGCGGCCTCCTCCTCTCGACCTCGAGGGGCCTCGTTAGAACATTCACTCCCCGAAACCGCACGTTCACTCCTCCGGCCTTCCCGCTCCGGGCCAAAGCTTGTGAGCAGCCACTGGGCCTACGGCTCCAGGAAGCTGATTACTGACGGGAGCCGGTGGAAGTTGGGATCGATACCGCCTGCGCCGGCGTGCCTGAGGCTTCCCCGGCGTGCCGCGGGTCACAGCGGCAAAACTCGCCGACCATGGTTATGCTTCCGAGTTGGAGCACCGGGTCCACGGCTTCCCGGCTCTTGAGCGCGAGCGCCTGATACGGATTGGCAGGACGTGGCAGCATGGGACGGGAAAGCGAACGCAGCTATAACCCCTGAATGACACGGCCCTTGATCGGGCCTCCAGCCCCCGTAGCGCAGAGGATAGCGCAACGGTTTCCTAAACCGTAGGTCGCAGGTTCGAATCCTGCCGGGGGCGTTCATCCGTCGTGTCTCGGGTCAGGCGAAACGGACGCAGACGGGCATGGACAGCGATCGTCGGACGCCCGTCTCCGCGGGCGTGCCGGTGTCGGGGTCGATGCGGAAGACGACGAGGCTGTCCGAGTTCTGGTGGGCGGCGATCAGCCAGCGGCCGGTCGGGTCGATGGCGAAGTGTCGCGGTTCCTGTCCGCCGGTGGGGACGTGGCCGCGGGGCGTGAGGGCGCCGGTGGTTTCGTCCACCGCAAGCACCGCGAGGCTGTCGTGGCCGCGGTTGCTGACATACACGAAGCGGCCGCCCGGGTGCGTGGCGACCTCGGCGCAGCTCCGCCGGCCGTCGTACGCCTCCGGCAGCGTGGAGACGGTGCCCGCCAGCCGCAGCGTCCCCGCGTCGGCGTCCCACACGAACTGGCTCACGCTGCCGCCCATTTCATTGGCCACATACGCCCAGCGGCCGCGCGGGTGCCAGGCGAGGTGACGCGGCCCGACGCCGGGCGGCGTGGCCGCTCCGGCCGGGTCGTGGGCGGCGAGGGTGGCGTCGGCCGGGTTGAGGCGGTAGACGAGCACGCGATCGATGCCCAGGTCCGCGGCCAGCGCATACCGCCCGGTCGGGTCGACGCGGATCGAGTGCGCGCGGGGCCCTGTCTGCCGTTTCGGGTCGGGGCCGGAACCTTCGTGCTGCACCACGGTCGCGGCCTCCTCCAGCACGCCGTTCTCTCGGACGCGAAACGAGGCGACGCTCCCGCCGCCGTAGTTGGCGACCAGCACCGCTTTCCCCGAGGGGTCGGCCTCGATGAAACAGGGGCCGCGGCCGCCCGAGGCGACGCTGTTGACGAGCGCGAGCTCGCCCGTGCGGGGCTCGACGTGGAACGCGGATACCGCACCCGACTTCGAATCGCCGAACGTGGCGGCCTCGCCCACGGCAAACAGGAACTGCCCGCTCGGGTGGAGCGCGAGGAACGAGGGGCTTTCGGCAGCGACGGCGAGGCGGGGCTCGGAGAGTTCGCCCGTCGAGGCGTCGAAGTCGGCGACGTAGATGCCCTCGCTGCCTTTGCGGGTGTAGGTGCCGAGATAGACGCGGGTGGTGTCACGGCTCATCGCGGGGCTCCGTGCGGTGTCGCCCCAAAGCGTAGCCCGGAACGGCCCGTTGCACACGCTCAATCCGGGGCGGCCAACCCGCTATGATCCCGCTTTCGCATTCGGAGTGAGAACGATGACGCAGCAGGACGCAACGCGGGACGGTGGGAAGACCTTCGAGACGGGAACCGGGCAGGTGCGCGCGTTCCTGGAGCAGCACTTCCTGCACTTCAACAGCCGGGAGGTCGTGGCGTCGGCGAAGGCGTTCGAGGCGCACCTGAACGGCGGGGGCAAGATGATGGTCACCCTCGCGGGAGCGATGAGCACGGCAAAGCTCGGGCAGATCCTCGCGCGACTGATCCGTGAGGACAAGGTCCACGCGATCTGCTGCACCGGGGCGAACCTCGAGGAGGACATCTTCAACCTCGTCGCTTACAACGACTACTACACGATCCAGAACTGGCGGGGGCTCTCCGCGGAGGACGAGCAGAAGCTCTACGACCAGGGGTTCAACCGCGTGACCGACACCGCGATCCCGGAGTCGGTGATGCGGCACCTCGAGAAGCGGCTCATCGCCCGCTGGAAGCAGGCGTGCGACAACGGCGAGCGGAAGTTCGAGCACGAGTTCCTCTGGGACATCCTCCGCGACCCGTCGCTGCAGGAGCACTTCCAGATCCCCAGGGAGAACTCGTGGATGTGGGCGGCGATGGAGAAGAACCTGCCGATCTACACGCCCGGGTGGGAAGACTCCACGACGGGGAACATGTTCGCCGCCGCGGTGTTCCGGGGCGACCTGCCGCACCACCAGTGCGTGAAGACCGGCACCGAGCAGATGCAGCACCTGATGAACTGGTACCTGGGCAACTGCGGGATGACGGGCAGTTGCAACGAGGGGTGCCCGAGCGTGGGATTTTTCCAGATCGGGGGCGGGATCGCGGGGGACTTCCCGATCTGCGCGGTGCCGGCGCTGGTGCAGGACTGCGGCCGGGAGGACGTCCCGTTCTGGGGCTACTTCTCCCAGATCAGCGACGCCGACACGAGCTACGGCGGGTATTCGGGCGCGGTGCCCAACGAGAAGATCACGTGGGGCAAGCTGGCGATCGACACGCCCAAGTTCATGATCAGCAGCGACGCCACGATCGTGGCGCCGTTGATCTTCGCCTACGTCCTTGGAGACTAGCCGGCACCGCGCGGCGCCGACACCCCCGGGCGTGGGAATCGGGCGGGCCTGCCGTTTGAAGGGACGCGGCGGATTTGGGAGGGTATGCCGAGGCAGCTCGGTCACTGCCACACCGTCCCCACATCGAACCCGCCCATGCCTGTCGTTGTCGTCGCGTTCCTGATCGTGTCGCTGGTCTGCAGCACCGCGCTGTGCGCCCTGGTGGTCCGGCTCGCCCGCCGATTCGGGTTGTATGACCACGCGGGCGAGCAGGCCCACAAGCCGGCGGGGCGGGTCGTGCCGAACCTCGGCGGGGTCGCGATCTTCTGGGCCGTGGCAGGCCCGATGGCGGCGGCACTGCTCGCCGTCTGGGCCCTGCCGAGCGACTGGTGGTTGAACAACGTGCCCGCGGTGGCGCCGCACCTCCCGGGCCTGCAGCGATCGACCGCGATCGGCGGGGGGGTCCTGGCGGGGATGTCCCTGCTGCACCTGCTCGGGCTGATCGACGACCGCCGCGCCTTGGGGCCGTGGCTCAAGCTCGCCTTTCAGGTGGTCATCGCCCTGGGGCTCGTCCTGCTCTGCGACATCCGCGTCCTCCACCTGCTCGACGGGATCGCGTGGTGGGGCTTCCCGGTCAGCCTCCTCGTCAGCGTCGCGTGGATCGTCACGATCGTGAACGCGATGAACTTCCTCGACAACATGGACGGGCTGTCCGCCGGTGTCGGGGCCACGATCGCGACGCTCTACCTCGCGGCGACACTCATCGGGGGGCAGTGGTTCGTCGCGACCCTCGCGGCGCTCCTGCTGGGGGCGCTCCTGGGGTTCCTGATCTTCAACTTCCCCCCGGCCCGCCTCTTCATGGGGGACGGCGGATCACTGGTGCTCGGCCTGCTCCTCGCGGTGATCTCGGTGCGGACCACGTATGTCGACACCGGCCCGCCGTTCACCCCGGTCGACGTCTCACCCGGCCTCGCGCCGGGGCGGTGGTACGCGGTGCTGATGCCTCTGATGGTGCTGGCCATCCCGCTGTACGACTTCGTGAGCGTGACGGTGATCCGCGTGCTCCGGGGCCGGAGCCCGTTCGTGGGCGACCACAACCACTTCTCGCACCGCCTGGTCCGCAAGGGTCTGAGCCGCCGCCGGGCCGTCGTCCTGATCTGGATGTGTACGCTCGCCACCGGCATGGGAGGGGTCATGCTCGGCTCCCTCGATCAGTGGCAGGCCGCCCTGGCCGCCGGACAGACGCTCACGATCCTCGCGGTCCTCGCGGTGATGGAGCGAGGGACGCCGTCCGTCGATGACTGATCCTTCCCGCCGGTGCGGGCTTGCGGAGCTGCGGCGGCCGCGGGTGGAGCGGCCGTGCGACGCGGCGCTGATATCCGGCCGCTTGCCCTGCGGCCGCTCGTCAAGCGCTCGTCAGGCGGGTGTGGATGGCCCGGCTGCTGCCGATCGATGGGGCCGGCTGCGCCGCACGGCGCGGCAAGACTCAGGGCAACGCAAAAGGCCGCCGATGCACCTGCATCGGCGGCCTTGGCTATTGATCACGTCTCGTGTGCCGAGGAGGGCTCAGAAGCCGCCCATGTTGAACGAACTGGGCGCCTGCTGGATGCCCGGGAAGAGCTGCTGTTCCGTCTCGCCTTGGATGATGATCGTCGGGCGGATGAGGATCAGGAGCGTCCGGCTGTCCTTGACGGTGCTGTTGTTGGTGAAGAAGCGGTTCACGATCGGGATCTTCGACAGCACGGGGACGCCCGACTCGACCTCGGTCTCGGCAACCAGCCGCTGACCACCGATGAGCAGGGTGCCGCGGTCCGGCACGCTCACCGTTGCCGCCACCTGGGTGAGCTCGAGGGTCGGGAGCTGGATGAACCCGGTGAAGACGCGGTCTTCGATCGGCGTGGGGATGCCACCCGTTCCGGTGTCGTCATCGATGACACCCTGCACCGGGAACACCGGGATCGGCTCCTGGACGCGGGCGAGGCTCGGCTGGAGCGTCATGGTGACGTATCGGCGATCGGCCGAGACCGTGCCCTGCACGACGAGGATGGCACCGGACTGCACCACGTCGGTTTCCACGTCGAAGCCGATGGCGTCCGGCACGGGTTCGAGTTCGCTGACGAACGCGATCTGACGAACGACCAGGACGTACGCCTGCTGGCCGTTGAAGAACGTCACCCGGGGGGCGGTCAGCGAGATCGCCTCCTGGTGGTACTGGGTCGCGTTGACGATCAGGTTGACCTCGAGGTCGTCGAGGTAGGTGATGCCCAGATCGAGCGCCCGATTGGTGGGCGCGAATCCAATACCCGGGACGAAGGGGCCGGGTTGGGTGGCCTGGTCGTCGCTGCTGCCGAGGTTATCCGGCGAGAGCGTGGTCAGGCCACGGCGGGCGAGGCCGATGCTGTCCTGGGCGATCGAGATCGGGCCGAAGTTGCCGCCCGGGTTGTTCCACTGCATGTCCAGGTCGAACCCGATCTCCTCGAGGAAGTTCTGGTCGACGAGGAGGAAGCGGGCCTCGACGGAGATCTGGATCGCGCGGGTCTCGCGGAGCTGCGAGAGGAGCGTGCTGATCTGGCGGTGGCCGTCGGGCGTGGTCTTGATGATGAGCTGGCCGTTGAGCTCCCGGACGCTGGAGACGTCGCCGCCGTACGCCTGCCAGTCCTCGGGCCGGCCGACGGTGTCCTGGATGAGGGTGACGATCTGCTCGACGAGTTCGGCACGGGTGGGCCCGGTGTCCTCATCGTCGTCTTGGTCGTCGCCGAAGAGGCTGCTGCCGCCGCCACCGCCGCTGCCACTGCCCGAGGAGTCCATGGCCTCGCTGAGGTCGAACTCCGGATAGTTGTCGAAGTTGGGGATCTCGACGAGCAGGTCGCGGATGTCGTAGGGGCGGAGATCGGTCGTCCGTTGCAGGTCGCGCTGCGTCGAGATCGTGACGATGCCCTCGATGATCGAGTAGCCGATCGGATCGAACTCGGCGTTGGCGCCGGCCTGCTGGAGGACGAGGCGGAGGGCCTGTTCCGCAGGGACGTTGGTGAGCTGAAGCGACACCACGGTGTCCCGCTCCACACCCGCGGTCTCCAGCGCCGACCAGTTGACGAACACGTTCACGCTCGTGACGCTCCGGAAGTACTCCAGCACGTTCTCGAGGCGGGCGGCGTTGAAGTCGACCGGAATCGGCTCGCGGAGCTGCGCCATCACGCGGCGGTTGATCTCCGAGTCACCGTTGTCGGCTTCGAGGCCTCGCAGGCGGGTATCGGTGAGCTGCGGCCAGTCGGAGGGATAGGTGATCAGGTCGTTGTAGGGGATGGTCGCCTCGATGCCGTCGACCTGCATCTGGCCGAGGCCGACGTCGCGGCGGCGGAGCAGTTCGCGGCTGTTCGCGAAGATGCGGTTGTCCTCGAGGATGTCCCGCATCATCTGGGTCGCGAGGTTCGTCGGGTCCAGGAAGAGCGCCTGGTTGACGAGCTGCAGCGCCTCGTCGTATCGCTGGTCCTTCTGGTGCTCACGGGCACGGAGCAGGAGGCTGTTGATCTCCTCGGCCTGCTCGAGCCGGGCACGGTCCCGGGCCTGATCCAGTTCCTGCCGCTGGGCCGCGGCTTCGGCCTCGATCCGAGCCAGACGCTGGCGGTCCCGCTGGTCGACGATCTGGCTGCTCAGCGACTCCGCCGCGTTGCGGAGTTCGGTGTACGCCTCGGGCGAGAGGAGTCGCTCGTTGCGATCCAGGATGACGCGGGCGTTGGCGGTGTGCTCGAGGGCGGCGTCGTAGTTGCCGGCGCTCTGGGCCGAACGCGCCCGGTTCATCGCCGCTTCGTACTCGCTGGACGCGCGTTGGCGGCCGATCTCCAGCGCCTGGCGACGCTGCTCGATGGGGCTGCCGGGCGACAGGTCGGCGCCACGGCGGGACTCGAGCGCCGCGAGTGCCTCGGCGGCGCCGCCAACCTCGGGGTTCAGCTGCAGGGCCCGACGATACCGGTCGCGAGCGAGGTTGATCTCGCCGCGCTCCTCAGCGGCCCGACCCTCTTCGAGAGCCTGACGCGCCTGCAACCGGACGTACTGATCCATCAGGTCGCTGTCGGGCGCGACCGGATCGGCGGCGGCGACCGGAGGAACCGACACCGAGGCGTCGGCCTCCATCGCTGCGGCCGGATCGACCTCGGGCTCGACTGCGGCGGCGGCGTCGACCGTGGTTTCGGCGCGGCCGGTGGCACCCGTACCCGCGGCGCCGGGCTCCACGCCCCCGGCTTCGGCGGGGGCGGGCTGTGCCATCACGCTCGCCGCGGCCTCACGCTCCTCCACAGCGGCCGCCAGGCGGTCGAGCCGCTGCTGGTCGAACCACCCCAGTTGGGCGTCGCTCTGCTGGATGTTCTGCAGCCGGCCGCGGGCGGTGGCAGCGTCGCCCGCCTCGAGGTCGGCGTTCGCCAGGTCGAGCTGACGCCGCACCTCGGTCACGTCGGCGTTGATCCGCCGCTGCGACTGTGCGAGCCGCGCGTTGGCGACTGCTTTGAGGGAATCCCCGGCCTCCGGGGCACCCAGCACCTGCTGGTACAGACTCGCCGCAGCAGCGGGATCGCTGGTCGCGGCTTCGTCGGCCTGGGCGAGCAGTTCCGCGGCACTCGTGCCCGCGGGCTCCTCGGCAGCGACGGCGTCCACCGCCACGGCGTCACCCCCGGCCGTACCGGACCGGTCGATCGCCTGCAGCGTGCGGTAGAGCCGAACCCGCTCCTGCCGGGGCAGGAGCATCGGATCGACACGGCGGAACGCCTGGCGGGCGGCGTCGAGTTCGCCCGCTTCATAGCGTTCGATCCCTTGCCGATACAACTCACTCGCGGTCGGTTGTCCGTCTTGCGCCACCGCGAAGGGGCCTGGGACGGTGCCGATGCTCATGCCGGCACACACAGCTGCAAGGGCAAGGAAGCGACGGGTGGACAATGCTCTGCCTCCACTAGGACCGGTTATCCGAGTGAGCGCGACGAATCGGAAGGATTCGAAGCGAGGGACGATGGCGAGTCCTGGGGAAGGTGGATGCCACGCGCTCACCGGGGTGGGTCGTAATGACTGGGCAGTCTAAACCGCGCTCAACTAGCCTGCAAGCGGCATCACCACAACGCGATGTCCGATAAGCAAGTGCGGGAGCTATCGGACCTGCGGGCGGGCCACGAAAGCAGAGGGAGCGGGGCTGGCGTCACCCACCGATTCCGGCGGTGGCGATGCGTGTTTTCGAGGGTTTCAGCCGCTCCTCCACCCCCTCCGGACGGCCGGCGCGGATGGTTGACGCGAGGTGTCGATAAAATCGCCACGAGCCGTTGAGACGGGTCTGCCCGGGCAACCACAAGCCGGATTCTCCCCGCCCGGGACGCGCCCAGGACGTGAGTCGCCGGGATCTCCCCTCCGTGCACGAGTCGCCGGGCGTCGGTGGGTTCGGAGCGGGAACCCCATTTGGCGGCTCCCGCGGCCGTTGCTATACTGTTGGGCTCGATCGACCCCGAGTCCGGCCGGGTTCCCCGGTCCTCGAATCCCGGATCCTAAAGAGACAACGTCATGGCACATAAAAAAGGTCAAGGCAGCACCAAGAACGGTCGCGACTCCAACGCGCAGTACCGTGGGGTGAAGCTGTACGGCGGGCAGGCTGCAAAGGCCGGCTCGATCATCGTGAGGCAGTGCGGCACGCGGTTCAAGCCCGGCTATCAGGTCGGCATCGGGTCGGACGACACGCTCTTTGCGATGCGCGAAGGCGTCGTGGAGTTCCAGGGCCGTCGCGTCCACATCCGCCCGGCGGTGAACGCGAACTGATCTCGTTTCGACTTTCAGCCGCTTGCGGCTTAGCATCCGTGGACCAACGATCCTGCTAAGCCGCAAGCGGCTTTTTCATGCGCATCCATGCTGATCGACTCCGCCATCATCCACGTGCGTTCCGGGAAGGGGGGCGACGGCGCCGTCGCCTTCCGCCGGGAGAAGTACATCCCCAAGGGCGGTCCGAAGGGCGGTGACGGCGGCAACGGCGGCGCCGTCCTGCTCCTCGCGGATCCCGAGGAGAACACGCTCCTGACCTTCGCCGGCCGGCACCACTGGAGCGCCGGCGACGGCGAACCGGGCGGCGCCAAACAATGCCACGGCGCCAACGGCGACGACCTCGTCCTGCGGCTCCCGGTGGGGACGCTCGTCTTCGACGCGGACACGGGTGATCTGCTCCACGACCTGGACGTCGCGGGCAAACGGGTGGTGGTCGCGAAGGGCGGGCGGGGCGGTTTCGGCAACGAACACTTCAAAACGTCGACCCATCAGGCGCCGACCGAGTTCACGCCGGGCGAGCCGGCGATCGAGCTGAATCTCCGCCTCGAGCTCAAGCTCATGGCGGACGTGGGGTTGCTGGGCAAGCCCAACGCGGGCAAGTCGACGCTGCTGTCGCGGATCAGCCGGGCGACGCCGAAGATCGCCGACTACCCGTTCACGACGCTCGAGCCGCAGCTCGGGATCGCCGAGCTGCCCGGCGGCCGCCGCCTTGTGGTCGCGGACATCCCGGGGATCATCGAGGACGCCCACCGGGGCGCGGGTCTCGGCGTCCGCTTCCTTCGCCACATCGAGCGGACGCGGATCCTCGTACACGTGCTGGAGATCGAGCCCGTCGATGGCAGCGATCCACTCGAGAACTACCGGGTGATCCGTCGGGAGCTCGAGGGGTACTCGCCGGAGCTCGCGTCCAAGCCGGAAGTCATCGCGCTTTCGAAGATGGACCTGCTGCCGACCGACGAGGATCGGGCGACCGCTCTGCAACTGATCGCGGATTCGTTAGGATTGCCGGTCATCCCCATCAGCTCGGTGACGGGAGAGGGGATGACGCGGCTGCTCGAGGCGTGCTGGGCGCACCTCGGGCGGGACGAGGGTTCGGGGTGGCGCGAGCGGCCGGCGCGCGTGTCGATCCGTGACGACGATGAATGACGGGCGGCGGCCAAGGGGCGGAAGCGGCGTATGATCAAGGTCAATCTCCTTGCAATAAGCGTCGGCAACACCCGAACCCGCGTGGGCGCGTTCGTCGAAGGCAAGCTCGTCGAGTCGGCGCTCCTGGAGAACCGCCGCGACGAGGACATCAGCAACGCCATCGAACGGGCCTTCTCGCCCCTGCGCGAGCGGGACGACGCGGTGATCCTCATGGCGAGCGTGAACCCGCCCGTGGCGGAGCAGATGGAGCGGAAGCTCCAGGAGACACTCGGCCGCGACGTCCAACGGGTGGAGCGGGACCTGCCGATCCCCATTGGTCGGCACCTGGACCGGGAGGCGATCGTGGGTGAGGACCGCCTGCTCAACGCCGCCGCCGCTTACGACATCCTGAAGCAGGCCTGCGTCGTCGTCGATGCCGGCACGGCCATCTGCGTCGACTTCATCGACGGCAGCGGCACGTTCCACGGCGGGGCGATCGGCCCGGGCGCACAGCTCTCGCTCGACTCGCTCCACATGCGTACCGCGCAGTTGCCCGAGGTAGAGTTCGGCAAGCCCGTCGAGGCGCTGGGGCACAACACGATGGAAGCGATGAAGGCGGGGGTCTTCCACGGGCTGCGGGGGATGGCGCGCGAACTGGTCGAGCGTTACGCGGAGCACGCCGGGGCGTACCCCATGGTCATCGCCACCGGGGGCGATGCCGACCTGCTTTTTCGTGAGTACGAGCTTGTCGACCGGGTGGTGCCCGACCTGACGCTGATCGGGCTCGCGGTGACGCTGCGGCGGGCGCTCGAGTCTGAAGACGCAGAGTGAGGGGCCGAGCGTGGCCGAACCGATCGTCTCCCAGAGCATGACACCTCCGCAGGCGCTGCGGCTGGCGCGGCTCGGCTGGGGCGTGCTGCTGCTCCTGCAGAGCCTCGCGGCAGGGCTCTGCGTCGGCTTCCTCGGGGCGGCCCCGGTGAACGAAGCCGCGCCGGTCTCGCCGTCGCTGCTGTTTCTGATCGCCGTGACGTCGCTGGTCGTGCTGACACCGGTTGGCCTGTTCATCCGCAACCAGGTGTACAAGGCGCACTGGCGGGGGCCGGCGGTGACGCCGCGCGGCTACCTCAAGGGCAACGTCCTGCTCTTCGTGCTGCTCGAGGCGGTCGTGCTCGAGGCGCTGGTGTTCGCCATGGTGGCGGGGCCGCACCCGGGGCTGTTGCTCGTCGCGGCGGGGTCACTGCTCGTGCAGGTGGTGAACTTCCCGACGGGCCGACCGATGCAGCCGCGGAGCCCGTCGCTTCCTCAGCCGGACACGCTTTGATGCCGGTCCGCGTGACGATCGCCACGGCGGGGCAGCCCGGCGCCGTAGCGCTGCTGCAGTTGCACGGCACGGGCGCGGTGGATGTCCTCCGCCGCCTGACGGGCGCCGAGGACTGGCCCGCGGGGCGGCTGCGGCTGCGGGAGTTTGCGGGCATCGATGAGGGGCTCGCGGTCGCGCTTCGCGACGATTGGGCACAGCTCATGCCTCACGGCGGCCCCCGCGTTGTGCGGGAGTTGCTCGATCGGCTGCGTGGCCTCGGCGCCTCATTCGATCCGGAGCCAGACCCGCGATCGACCTACCCCGAAGCGGGATCGGCGATCGAGGCCGACATGCTCGCGGCGATCGCCGCGGCGGCGAGCCCCGCCGCCGTCGATGCGCTGACGGCCCAGCCGGCGCGGTGGCGTGCGGCCCTGGACGGGCGGGAGCCCCCGCCGGGTTCCGAGGCTCGACGCCTCGATGCGCTCCTCGCACCGCCAACCGTGGTCGTCGTGGGTCGGCCGAACGTCGGCAAGAGCACGCTGACGAACGCGATGCTGGGGCGGGCGGTGAGCCTCGTGGCGGACCTGCCCGGGACCACGCGGGACTGGGTGGCGGGGCTCGCGGAGCTTGTGCCGCCGGCGGGGCCGCGCCAGGCGGTGGCGGTGCGATGGGTCGATACGCCCGGCATCCGCGCGACGAGCGACTCAATCGAGCGCGAGGCGATCGCCCTCGCCCGGCGGGTGCTCGCGTCCGCGGACGTGCTGATCGCGATGCGTGACCCGGACCTCGATTGGCCCGACCTGGACGCGCTGCCGCGTGAGCCAGACCTGTACGTGCTGAACAAGATGGACGCGAGCGGAGCGAGCGGTGGGGGGGGAAGTCCGGAGTCGCCGCTGCGGATCAGCGCCGCCCACGATCGCGGCCTCGAGATGCTTTCTGCGGCGATCATCCGGTCGCTCGGGCTTTCGGACCTCGACCCGCCGCCCCTCTGGGCGTTCTCCGAAACGCTCCGGGCGTACGCGCGTGGGGAGACGGTCGACCTGGCCGGCTACGTCGCGCCCGGCGCGCACGGGAACGGCTACGGCGCGTAACGCGGGTCGGGCTCGGCGAAGCCTTGGAGAGAGACGCCGTCACCGTCGACCCGCGCCACCACGATCGGGTGGCGACGCAGCACCTCCGCCGCCCGCGCCCGATCGACCGTGACGCCGTACCGCTCGGCGATCGCCGCGATCATGTCGGGCGCGGCGTCGGTGGCGCCCGTCTCGAGGTGGTAGGCGATTGTCAGCCACGTTGGCTTGACGGGGCTGATGGTCTCGAGTGGCTGGCTAGCCAGCTCGGACGCGCCGCCCCAGGGAGGCGGCTGGTGCGTCGGTCGCAGGCCGTAGTACCAAGGCACCGCCTCGATCCAGGCGGGGTAGAAGACGACCGCGTCGCCGGGCGACACCCGGGACCGCACCTCGCGTGCCGCGTTGCCGAACTCATACCGCCAGTGTTCGCCTTCCGTGAGACTCTGCACGATCAGCCACGCCCCAAGGAGAGCCACCGCCGCGGCGCTGGCGAAGCGGTGGCCGCGTGAGCACCACGGCGTGAGCAGGACCGCGAGGCCGATCCAGAGCGGGACCTGGGCGAGCATGACGTAGCGGGGTCGGGGCTCGAAGCCGTGCGGCTCGACGGGCAACAGAAGCAGCGTCGAGGTCGCGAGCAGCAGCAGCAGGAAACCCGCCGCCGCCCGTCGCCGGGGGTAGATGCGCATCAGCCCGAAGGTTCCCGCCGCCGCGACCGCCGCCGCGACGGGCCAGCCGCCGTACGCGGAGCCGAAGTCGAGCACGAGCCCTCGGAGGCGGTCGACAAGGGTCGCCTCCAGGCTGCGGGCGCCGTACCAGTCGATCCGGTCGATCATCGCAGGCACGCCCGGCAGGAGCAGGACCAGGCCGACGCTCGCCGCGACGCCGCCGCCAAGGAAGAGCGCCCGTCGCCGCCGGACGCTCCCGCGTATCACGGGCATCACCACGAGGACCGACGCGGGTGCGGCGAGGAGGATGGCGAGGCCGCTGTTGTTCGCGAGAAAGGCGGCGGCAGCGGCGGCGCCGACGATCGCCCACCGCCACGCGGTCGGCCGCCGCAGCGCGACGACCGCGGCCGCCGAGGCGAGCAGCGTCGCGAGCAAGGCGAGCGTGTACATCCTCGCCTGCTGGCTCTGAGTGATGCCGTTGAAGTCGAACGCCGCGAACCCCGCCGCGACGAGACCCACCGCCCGCCCCCGCACGACGCACCCCAGCACGTACGCCGCGGGGATGCAGAGAACCCCGGCAATCAGCGATGGCATCCGCAGCACCCACTCCGCGTCGCTGCCGAAGAGGGCGACGCACCCCTTCACCAGCAGGTAACTCAGCGGCGGGTGTTCGTGATGGTGACGCCAGAGCAGGATCGAACTCACGCTCGACCCCATCACCGACTTCCACGTCATCACTTCGTCGTACCAGAGCGGCCGCGAGCCGATCGGCCAGGCACGCAGCGCGCCGCCGACAACCATCAACGCGGCCAGCGTGACCCACGCCCACCGCCGCCGAACCGCTCGCGTCTCCGCGTCCATGGGCGGAGTGTAAGGTTCCCAGCGGTGTCGCGGCGGCGGCCTCGGAGGGGGAGCCGCAGACGGTGCGGGAGTGCTACACTGGCCGACGAACCACGCAGCGAGATCAATCATGGATCGTCAGCAGGCCCTTCAGCGGATTTCCGACGCCGGACTCATCGCCATCATCCGCGCCGACTCGTCCGACGGCCTCGTCGAGACCTGCCGTGCCCTCGCGGCGGGCGGCGTCACCGTCGCCGAGGTCACGATGACGACGCCCGGGGCGCTGGAGTGCATCCGGCGGGCACGCCAGGAACTCGGCGAAGGCTGCCTCATCGGCGTCGGCAGCGTCCTCTCCGGCGACGTGGTGCGTCAGGCGGTCGACGCCGGCGCGCAGTTCGTCGTCGCGCCCACTTTCAAGGCCGAGGTCGTCGACGCGTCCCACGAGTGCGGCGTCCCCGTTGCGCCGGGCGCGTTCACGCCGACCGAGATCCTCACCGCCTTCGAGCACGGCGCCGACGTGGTGAAGGTCTTCCCCGCCAACCACCTGGGCCCGAAGTTCTTCAAGGACATCCTCGCGCCGATGCCCCACCTGAAGCTGACCCCGACAGGCGGCGTAGACCTCACGACCATCCCCGCCTGGTTCGAGGCGGGCGCCGTGGCGCTGGGGGTCGGGTCGAACCTGGTCAAGAAGGACCTCATTAAGGCCGAGAAATGGAAGGAGCTGACGGACCTGGCGTCGCAGTTCACCGCCGCCGTCAAGCAGGCCCGCGCCGGCAAGCCGTAGGGCCCGGCGGCCTTGGCTCACGGAGGACCGGCATGCACAAGCTGATCGTTCTCATCGCCCTCGCCGGCTGCGCCTTCACCGGCGGGTGCAACACCGTGCAGGGCTTCGGCGAAGACCTGCAATGGATCGGTCAGGAGCTACAGGACGCCGCGGATTAGGCCGATGGCGGCCGCCGGCACCTGCCCCGCCGGCCGCGTTCACTCCACCGGGATCGCGACGAAGTTGAACGCCTCGAACGGGTAATGCATCGCACGCTCAAAGGCGTCAAGCGCCAGCCCCCCCCCCCGAATTTGGGACTTGATGAGGTGGATCCCGTAGCCGAGCTCGTCATTGAGCAGGCTGTACATCTCCGCCGCCGTTCGCTCGAAGGACCTGAGCCCGGAAAGCGTGCACTCGAAGAGGATCTTCGGCCGGCCCTCCGAAAGGATGCGGCGAGCGCCTCGCAAAGCGGCGCCCTCAGCCCCCTCGACGTCCAGCTTGATGAAGTCGATCTGTCGCCCCGGGGGAACGAGGTCGTCGAGCCGCCGACACTGGACCGACAGCTTCCGGACATCGCTCGGTTGCCCCTGTGCTCGCAGGCCGCTGAAGCCCGATGCGCGGGGGCTGTAGAAGAAATCCACCGCTCCCTCCTGGTCGCTGACCGCCACCTGCTCGACGTCGACGGCCGGGAACTTCCGCCGCAGCCATTGGGCCTTGTAAGGCAGGGGCTCCACCGCGAGGTGCTTGCCTGAGGGAGAAAGGCGGGCGAACTGGCAGACGACGGAACCGAGGTGGCAGCCGACATCCAGGCAGTTCATGCCGTCCTTGACGGTCTGCCGGATAAGCGACTCGATCCGGTCGCTCTCGAGGTGGATCTCGCGGAGCTCCGGGTGGCGGCGGCGCGCGGGAGCGGTCAACAAGCGACGCACGCGCTCGGCTGGCCCCTGCAACGGTGAACCGATCAGCGTCGACGCCAGCCGTTCGTACAACAACATAGACCACGCCCCTGTCGATGCGGCCGGGATGACCACCGTGGGCGATGAACGGCATCATCCCTCGGAAGACAGACGAAAGCCCTTGCCGCTGGCGGCGCAGCGCCGCAGATTCAGTATCCCATTCAGGCGTACGGCGGGCAAACCGAAATCCGGTCACGGTTGAGTGGCGGCGTCGGCGACCGCCGGCAGCGCAATCGTGAAGTCCGTCCCGCGCCCCGGCTCGCTGTGGACCGTCAGTCGGCCGCCGTGCTCCTCGATGATGCGGCGCGAGGTGGGCAGGCCCAGGCCCGTGCCGCCACGCTTCGTGGAGAAGTAGGGGTGGAAGATCTTCTCCCGCACGTCGGCCGACATGCCCGGGCCGGTGTCGATCACGTGCAGTTCGATCTCGTCCGCGGGGGATCGCGGTCGCTCGGTGCGGATGATCAGGTCGCGGGCGCCGCCGGTCGAGACCTCCTTCTCGCGGGCCTGCTGCATCGCCTGGGTCGCGTTGATGAGCAGGTTGAGGATCGCCTGCTTCAGGAGCGCCGCGTCTACGCTCACCGTCGACGGGTTCGCGAGCAGCTGCGTGCGCAGCTGAAGACCCGCGGCGAGGGTCTGCGGCTCGAAGAAGTCGACGAGCTCCTGGACGACCGCGTGCAGGTCCTCGGGCTGCCGATCCAGCTTCATCCGCCCGGCGAAGCGGAGGAAGTCCTCGAGGATGTCGCGGAGGCGGTCCGTCTCCCGGCGGAGAGACTCGAGGCGGCGGCGGGTGCGGGACAGGCGGTCGCCCGTGTCGACTGTAACGGGCCCGGCTTCCCGCTCGAGGTCGGCCAGGTCTTCCTGCAGGAGCTGCAGGTTGAGCCCGATGGTCGACAGCGGGTTCTTGATCTCGTGCGCGAGACCGCCGGTGAGCGTCCCCATCTCGGCGAGCCGCTCGGCGGTGCGTGCCCGCTGTTCGAGGTGGCGGACCTCGCGCGCGGTGCGGTGGGTCCACCACCACGCCACCGGGAGCGCGAGCAGGGCTCCCCCAACGAGACCGATCAAAACACCCAGAGCCAACATGGAGGCAGGATACCCGCGCGTCGATGACCGGCCGGGCCGAACCCGCAGCCCGTCAGGATCAGCGAAACGGCCCCCGTGCGGCCTGCCCGCTCAGGAAGCAACCCCCGCGCCCACCCGGGTGACGGTGCGGGCCTGATAGCCCTTCTCACCTTGGATGAGTTCGTAGTCGACTTCTTCACCATCCTTCAGGGAGCGGAAGCCGTCCCCCTGGATTTGGGAGTAGTGAACGAAGACGTCTTGCCCCGATGGTCCCAGGATGAAGCCGTAGCCCTTCTTGGGATCGAACCACTTGACCTGGCCACGCGTTGCTGGCATGGCGCCTCCTCACACTTCGTGGGCCGGCATCAGCAGACGTGATCAATGTGCCGCGGCAGGAGACCGCGGCCTGGGCGAAACGACATACCCAGGCGCCGCTGGGGACATAACGTCCCTCAGGCTGCGCGACACGACCCCCCGTGCGCCAACCCACATGCTTTGTGGCACCCGCCGCACGAGTGGTGGGCGCCACCCCCAGTTGTTCCGCGCTCGAACGGGGCCGAGCGCAATTACCCCGCGGCTTCGGCCGCGCCTACATCATCGCGCCCTCTACGGGCTCTGACGGGATGATACCTACTCCCGGTCCGGAGCGGAAGCATTTCCTGCGTACCCGCCCGAGTTGTCGGGATTGCCGCCCTGACCCTCGCCACGTTCGCCGCCGCGATCATTCCGGGACTCACCCCGGCCGCCGCGGTCACCGCCGCCGCGCGGGCCTCGCCCGCCGCCACGCCGGCCACCGCCGTCACCCCGACCGCCGCGGTCGCCGCCGCCGCCCTGGCCGCCTTCGCTGGACGTGGTCGGGTGCCGGTCTTCCTGCGCCAGGCCGGCGTCGCCTTCCTCGGCGATCGCCGCCTTGCGGGACAGCTTCACACGGCCCTGGTCGTCGATCAGCAGCACCTTCACTCGGACGCGGTCGCCGAGGCTGACGACGTCCGTCACGCTCCGCACGAAGTCGTCGCTGAGTTCGGAAACGTGGCAGAGCCCGTCCTGCTCGGGGATCACTTCGACGAAGGCGCCGAAATCCTTGATCGACCGGACGGTGCCCGTGTAGATCGCGCCGACCTTGACCTCGGCGCCGATCTTCTCGACCTCTTCGAGGGCACGCTCGGCCGCACCCGCGCCGACGGCGCTGATGATGACCGTGCCATCCTCCTGGATCTCGATGGTGGCGCCGGTGTCCGCCTCGAGGGCGCGGATGTTCTTCCCGCCGGGGCCGATGAGCTTGCCGATCTTGTCCGGGTGGATCTTGGTCGACAGCATCCGGGGCGCGTTGGGGCTGAGCTGCTTCCGCGGCTCGGGGATGGTCTCTTCGATGAGGTCGATGATCTGCAGGCGGTTGGTCTTCGCCAGCTCGAACGTCTTGCGGATCTGCTCGATGCTCAGGCCGCGGATCTTCAGGTCCAGTTGGATCGCGGTGATGCCCTCGCGGGTGCCGCAGACCTTGAAGTCCATGTCGCCGAAGTGGTCTTCCTCGCCCTGGATGTCGGTGAGG
>CAZKRE010000045.1:18842-20194 GCA_964555075.1 uncultured Phycisphaeraceae bacterium | reverse complement strand
GGTGGCGGGGGTGGAGGAGGTGGCGCCCGGGAGTTGGATGAAGATGGACGCGGGAGGCCGGGGGGTCCGGGTGTCGGAGGAGCGGTACTGGCGGCCGCCGCCGGTGTCGCGGCACTCGACGGCGATCGGGGCGGTGGAGGCGCTGCGGGAGGTGGTGACGGAGGCGGTGGCGGCGCGGCTGGAGGCGGATGTGCCGCTGGGGTGCTTCCTGTCGGGGGGGATCGACTCGTCGGTGGTGGCGGCGCTGGCGCAGGAGGTGCTGCGGGAGCGGGCTTCCGGGGGTTCCGGGGGGGGCGGGGGTTCCGGGGGGTTGCGGACGTTCAGTGTGCGGATGCCGGACGCGGCGTACGACGAGACGGAGCACGCGCTGGCGGTGGCGCGGCACATCGGGTCGGAGCATACGGTGCTGGAGGGCGACCCGGCGGGCGCGGCGGAGGACTTGGTGCGGCTGATGGCGGTGGCGGGCGAGCCGACGGCGGACAGCTCGATCCTGCCGACCTACTGGCTGTGCCGGGCGGCGCGGGGGCACGTGAAGGTGGCGCTGTCGGGGGACGGGGGCGATGAGCTGTTCGGGGGGTACGACCGGTACCGGGCGCTGCGGCTGCTGCGGCGGTGGCGGTGGGCGCTGCGGGGGGTGGCGGCGGTGCCGGGGCTGCTGGGGGGGGTGCTCAACGATGCGAACCCGCGTTCGCGGCGGACGCGGCTGCGGCGGCTGGTGGAGGCGGCGCGGGCGGGGAGGCACCCGGCGCAGCAGTACCACGCGATGATCCACCTGTTCACGGAGGGGCAGATCGCGGAGCTGAGGGGGGATGGGGGATGTGGGATGTGGGATGTGGGATGTGGGATGGGGGTTCCGGGGGCGGGGGTGCCGGAGTGGCCGGGGGAGGAGGATCCGGTGCAGGCGGCGATGCGGTGGGACCTGGGGCACTACCTGCCGTATGAGCTGTTGCGGAAGGTGGATCGGGCGTCGATGGCGGTGGCGCTGGAGGTGCGTTGCCCGCTGCTGGACACGCGGGTGGCGGAGCTGGCGGGGCATCTGCCGGCGGGCGTGCTGATGCCGGGGGGGCGGGCGAAGGGGCTGCTGCGGGCGCTGGCGGCGGAGCTGGTGCCGACGTCGATCGTGGTGCGGCCGAAGCGGGGGTTTGCGGTGCCGATCGGGGGGTGGATGCGGGGGGTGCTGCGGGAGCCGCTGGAGGCGGCGCTGCGGAGTGGGGCGCTGGAGCGGCTGGGGCTGCGGTCGGAGCCGGGGCTGGGGATGCTCCGCGAGCACGTGGCGGGGACGGCGGACCACACGCACCGGCTGTTTGCGCTGTGGCAGTTGGCGCTGTGGAGCGACTGGCTGCGGTCGCCCG
>CAZKRE010000045.1:8955-18742 GCA_964555075.1 uncultured Phycisphaeraceae bacterium | reverse complement strand
CCCCGGAAGCCCCGGGGGCGACGCGGGATTGACGCGTGGCGGCTCAGGCGGCCTGGTCGGCGCTCGACTCCGCGTCCCGGCGGACGCGGCCGAGGTTCTGCAGCGAGTCCGCCAGCCGGGCGCTGTCGATGATGGGCAGCGTGGTGACCTCCCGGTCGCCCTCTTCGAGCGCGGGCGCGGGCGTCCGCGGGGTGACCCGCATGGCGCGGCTGGCCTGGGTGATCCGCTCCAGTTCGGCCGACGTCTGGCGGCGGAGCGGGGCGAGCGTCTGCTCGACCTCGGAGCGCATCCGCTCCAGGCGCTCGCGGACGCCGCGTTCGGCGTCGTGCGACGTCTGCATCGCCCGCTCCTCCATGGCGGCGATGCGCTTCTCGAGCTGGCGCTCCATCATCTCGACCATGGACTCGGCGTCACCCCGGAGGCGGGAGAGCCGGCTGCGGATCTGCGCCTCGGCCGCCTCGAGGTCGGCCTGGACCTGCGGCCGCAGGGCGGCTGCGTGCTGGGCGAGCTGCTGCTCGACCTCGGCCCGCGCGTCGGCCATCGTCTGCCGCAGGGCGGCTTCCACGGGGCGGATCGCCTGCTGGGCGTGGGCGATGAGGTCCTGCTGGAGTGTCTGGGTCCGCTCCCGCAGGTCGTCGAGCGTCGCGGTCATCCGCTGCCGCAGCGACTTCTCCCGGTCCTCGTCCGCCCGCTCCTGGGTCGCGACGATCTCCTCGATCTGGCCGCGGTGCGACTCGAGCGCAGCGTTCAGCCGGGCGCTCAAGGGCCCGATGAGCGATTCCGCCTCCTCCGTCGACTGCGCCACGAGCCGCCTCAGCCGCTCCTGCGTCGCCCCGGCCGCCCGCGCGACTTCCGATTGGGCGGCCCCCTGGAAGGACGTGGCGTGCTCCCGCAGCTTCGCCATCGCGTCGTCGCGAGCGACTTCCGCCTGCTGGAGCGCCGCGTCCAGGTTCGCCCGCAGCGAGGTGGTGAGCGCCTCGCCCCGCTGCTCCGCCGCGGCGAACATCTCGCCCGTCCGCGCCGTCAGCAGGCCCGAAACCCGTTCCACCGCGTCCTCGGCCTCGGCCTGCGCACCCTCGACCCGCTCGCCGATCTCGCGGAGCATCCGCTCCCGCGTCTGTTCCACCAGCACCCGCAGGTGGTCTTCCACCTCGGTTTTGACCTGTTGCTCCCGCTCGTTGAGGAGCTTCTCGAGCTCGTCCCGCAGCGCCGCGTCGCGGAACGCCAGCGTCTGGCGGTGCGCATCGACCTGCTGTTGCAGCTCCCCGGTCAGCACCTGGCTCATCAGGTCCGCGGTCGACTGCACCCCGTCGCGGGCCTCCGCCACGATCGCGTCGACCTGCTCGCGGATCGTCCGCCGGCCGGTCGAGACCGCCTGCTCCACGCCCGCCGCGCCCCCGTCCACCAGGCCCTGCACCCGGGCGGCGAACGGCTCGACGATGGCGTCGACGTGCTCCCGCGTCTCCCGGGCCGCACGCTCGACCTGCCGCTGGATCATGGCCGCCGTCTGGGCGACCACCCGGTCCGCCTCGCCCTGCTGCGCCGCCAGCGACTGGGACAGTTCCTCGAGCTTCCGGGCGCTCTCCTGGAAGCCCGCTTCCACCGCCGCCACTCGCGCGTGGACCGAGCCGGTCACCGCATCGGCCTCGGCCTCGAGCCGGCGACGCGCATCGATGATGTCCCGGTCGAAGTCCCGCGCCCGCGCCACCTGCTCGGTGAACCGAGCCGTCAGTTCCCGGATCCCCGCCTCCAGCCGTGTGAGCTGAGCCGTCCGCCTGTCGACGGCCACGTCCACCTGCTCGAGCTTCTCGAACCGCACCCGCACCGCCTCGTTGAGCTGCTCCACCCGGGCCAGCAGCTTCTCGAGCGCCCCGCGCGACGGCGCCGCGTCGACGTGCCCCAGCCGCGACTCGCAATCCTTCACCAGACGGATCAGCCGGAACCGCTCGTCCCGGGCCCGCTCGAGCGTCTGATTCAGTTCCGCGAGCAGCCCTTGGGCGAGGGGGATCGCCTCGCCCGTGGGCAGGCCCGAAGCAGAAAGATCGTGGTCCATCACGGCGGCCTCCGTTGCAGCCCGGTCGGGCGGTGCGTGGCGGCAGCCTGCCGCCTCGATGCTGCATCGGCTACACCCCTACCCGCGGAACAGGGTGCGCCCCTATTGCGGCATTATCGGAGCCCGCGCGACTGCCGAGTTCGGCCCCTCGGATGCCCTTGAAGAGCGATCCGATGCCCGTCGACGCGTTTCCGACTATGCTGCCGACTGTTTGCCACCCCCCTGGGCAGCCGATACAAAGTGGATTCTCTGGGGGTTGGTCACTCCGCATCCCGGTGCGGGCAGGACGCCCTGTTCAACGAAACGGCTACGCCGCCCGCGCCTAAGTCATGGAACAGTAGGGTTATGGCTCAGAAGGTCAGCACGAACGGCCGGTATCTCTTCACCTCGGAATCGGTTTCGATGGGCCATCCGGACAAGGTTTCGGACCAGGTCTCCGACGCCATCCTCGACAGCCTGCTCGCGGTCGACAGCCGCGCCCGCGTCGCCTGCGAGACGCTGTGCACGACGGGGCTCGTGGTTGTCGCCGGTGAGGTGACCGTCCACAATGACGCCGCCATCAAGGCGCTCAACAACGCCGAGGAGATCGTCCGGGCGACGCTGCGGAAGATCGGCTACACCGACCCGGCGATGAAGTTCGACGCCGAGAGCTGCGCGGTGATCCGGACGCTGCACTCCCAGTCCGCCGACATCGCGATGGGCGTGGACAAGGAGGGCGCTGGCGACCAGGGGCTGATGTTCGGCTACGCCTGCGACGAGACGCCCGAGCTCATGCCGCTGCCGATCGCCCTGGCGCACCGGCTCGTCGAGAAGCACGCGCAGGTGCGGGAGAAGGGCCGCATCGCCGGCCTCCGCCCCGACGCGAAGAGCCAGGTGACCGTCGAGTACGACGCCGACGACAAGCCGGTGCGGATCGACACGATCGTCCTGTCGACGCAGCACACCGCCGAGTGGAACGGCAAGAAGAAGCAGAAGGAGCTCCGCGAGGCGGTGATCGAACAGATCATCAAGCCCGTGATGCCCAAGAACCTCTGCGACCTGGGCAAGTGCACGATCCACGTGAACCCGACGGGGCAGTTCGAGATCGGCGGGCCGCACGGCGACACCGGCCTGACCGGGCGGAAGATCATCGTCGACACCTACGGCGGCCGCGGCCGTCACGGCGGCGGCGCGTTCTCCGGCAAGGACCCGACCAAGGTCGACCGCAGCGCCGCCTACATGGCCCGGCACGTGGCGAAGAACATCGTCGCCGCCGGCCTCGCCGACGAGGTCGAGGTCCAGCTCAGCTACGCCATCGGCGTCGCCGAGCCGACCAGCGTCCACATCAACACCTTCGGCACCGCGAAGATCGAGGAGCAGAAGATCAGCAAGCTCGTCCGCGAGGTGTTCCCCCTCACCCCCCGCGGCATCATCGAGCACCTGGGCCTGCGGAACCCGATCTACTCGCCCACGGCGGCCCACGGCCACTTCGGCCGGGCGCCCGAGGCGGTGAAGTACAACGGCAAGAGCTACAAGGGCTTCACCTGGGAAGCGACCGGCGCCGCGAAGGAGCTGCGGAAGCTCGCGGGGATCTGAGGCGGCGGGCCGAGAGGCCGTGAGCCGGCGTGGGTTGCCGCAGGATGTCGGCAGGCTGTTGTTACGGTTGACGGAATCGCTTGACCCGACACCCGAACCCGAAGCCGGGAACCCGGAACCCGACACCCCAGCCCATGCAGATCAAGAAAGGCATCCCGGTCTCACCAGGCGTGGCGATCTTCCCCGCCGTGGTGCTTGACGCCGAGGACCAGCCGATCCCCCGCCGGCTGGTGGCCCCGGCGCAGGTGTCGCAGGAGCACGAGCGGCTCGAGGTCGCGCTCGGCGCTGCGGTGGCGGAGATCGAGAAGCAGCGGGAGCAGACCACCGCCAGCCTCGGGGCGAAGCTCGGCGACATCTTCGGGTTCCACCTCGCGATGCTCGGAGATCCGCAGCTCCTCGGGGAGGTCCGGTCGCTCCTCGACAACGAGCACGTCACCGCGGAGTACGCCTTCTACGCGGTCATGCGCCGCTACGCGCAGACCTTCCTCCAGCAGGAGAGCCGGATCCTCCGCGAGCGGGTCAGCGACCTGTGGGACCTCGAGCGCCGCGTGCTCGGGCACCTCATCGGCGCCACCCGTGGCGGGCTCTCGACCCTGCCGGGCCAAGCGGTGATCGTCGCCCACGACCTCACCCCCTCCCAGACCGCCGCCCTCGACAAGGCGAAGATCAAGGGCATCGCCACCGACCTCGGGGGGCGGACGAGCCACACGGCGATCCTCGCCCACGCCCTGGGCATCCCCGCCATCGTCGGGCTTGAAGACCTGACGTCCCAGATCAACTCGGGCGACACCGTCATCATCGACGGCACCCGCGGGGTCGTGGTCATCAACCCCGACGCCGCCAAGCTGATGGAGTACCGCCAGGAACTCCGCCGCATCGCCAAGGCGGAGGACACGCTCGGCGAACTCCGCTCCCTGCCGGCCGTCACAACCGACGGCACGCAGGTCCAGCTCCTGGTGAACATCGAGTTCCCCAGCGAGATCGAGGAGGCGGTCTACAACGGCGCCGAGGGCGTCGGGCTCTACCGCACCGAGTTCCTCTACCTCGCGTACGACCAGGAGCCGACGGAGGAGCAGCAGTACGAGACCTACGCGAAGGCGATCCGGATGCTCGGCGGCAGGCCGATGACGATCCGGACGCTCGACCTGGGCGCCGACAAGGTGGCGCACGGGCTCTCGCCGCTCAACGTCGAGCACGTGGAGCGGAACCCGTTCCTGGGCTGCCGGTCGATCCGGCTGTGCCTGCAGAACCTGCCGCTGTTCAAGCGTCAGCTCCGCGCGATCCTGCGGGCGAGCGTCGAGGGGCCGGTCAAGATCATGTTCCCGCTGATCAGCTCGGTGATGGAGCTGCGGCAGGCGCGGATGATCCTCAGCGACGTGATGGAGGACCTCGACGAACAGGGCGTGCCCTACAGCGAGAAGATCCCCGTGGGGATCATGATCGAGGTGCCGTCGGCGGCGCTGCAGGCGTCGACGCTGGCGCGCGAGGTCGATTTCTTCAGCATCGGGACCAACGACCTCATCCAGTACACCGTGGCGGTGGACCGGGGCAACGAGCGGATCGCGTCGCTCTATTCCGCGGCGCACCCGGCGGTGCTCACGCTGGTGAAGGACGTGGTCCGGAAGGCGGGCCGGGCGCACATCGACGTGAGCCTGTGCGGCGAGATGGCCAGCGAACCGGAGTACACGATGCTGCTCCTGGGCCTCGGGCTGCGGACGCTCTCCATCACCCCGCCCGCCCTGCCCGAGATCAAGCGGATCATCCGCAGCGTATCGATCGATCAGTGTCAGCGGGTCGCCCGGAAAGCCTCCGGGTTCGACTCGGACCGGGAGGTGACGAACTACCTCCGCGGCGAGCTCGCGAGAATCTCGCCCGACAGTTTCGACGGAACGTCCGTCGGATATTGAATGTCGGGCCACGAACACCGGGCGTCCTCGCTTGAAGCTTGAGCGACGCCCCAGCAGGAAAGGATGTGGGATGTGGGATGCGGGATGTGGGATGTTCAGGACACGACGCCGCTGGCGCTGACGGCCTGACATCGCACATCGAGCATCCGACATCGCACATACGGAGTCAGTGCCCAAAACCGAAATGCTCATCAACTACGTCCCCGGCGAAGAGTCGCGCATCGCGATCGCCCGGGACGGGCGGCTCGAAGAGTTCTACCAGGAGCGTGCCAGCGCCGAGTCCCACGTCGGCAACATCTACCAGGGCAAGGTCATGAACGTCGAGCCGTCCATCCAGGCGGCGTTCATCGACTTCGGCCTCGAACGCAACGGGTTCCTCCATATCAGCGACGTGCACCCGAAGTACTTCCCGGGCAAGGACCGGGAGGAGTTCGAGCAGGTCGGGAGCAAGACCCCCCACCGCGAGCGCCCGCCGATCCAGCGCTGCCTCCGCCGGGGGGAGACGGTGCTCGTGCAGGTGCTCAAGGAGGGCATCGGGACCAAGGGCCCGACGCTCACGAGCTACCTGTCGATCCCGGGCCGGTTCCTCGTGATGATGCCCGACATGCAGCGCACGGGCGTGTCGCGGAAGGTGGAGGACGACGAGGCCCGGCGTGAGATGCGGAAGATCCTCGACGAGCTCAACCCGCCCAAGGACTTCGGGTTCATCATCCGCACCGCGGGCATCGGGCAGACGAAGACCGAGCTCAAGCGGGACCTGTCGTACCTGCAGCGTCTCTGGAAGAATCTCGAGCGCCGCCGCAAGGGGCTCAAGGGGCCGGGCGAGCTGTACACCGAGAGCGACCTGATCATCCGCACGATCCGGGACGTGTTCACGAGCGACGTCGACCGCGTGATCGTCGACGACATCACCGCCGCGCGGCGGGCGCACGACTTCCTGGCGGTTGCCAGCCCGCGGTCGCGGTCGAAGGTGGTCTTCTACAACGGCCCCGCGCCGCTGTTCCACCGGTTCGACATCGAGTCGCAGATCGAGAGCATCCACGCGCGGACGGTCCCCCTGCCGTCGGGCGGGTCGCTGGTGATCGACCAGACCGAGGCGCTGGTGGCGATCGACGTCAACTCGGGCAAGAGCCGCGACGCCCGCGACGCCGAGAGCAACGCCTACAACACGAACCTCGAAGCCGTCGACGAAATCTGCCGGCAGCTCCGGCTCCGCGACATGGGCGGCGTGGTTGTCAACGACCTGATCGACATGCGGAGCCTCAAGCACCGCAAGGCGATCGAATCGCGGATGCGCGACAACCTCAAGCGGGACCGCGCCCGCACGCGGCTGGGCGGCATCTCGCAGTTCGGCATCCTCGAGATGACCCGGCAGCGGATGCGGGGCTCGCTCAAGAGCTCGCTCTACACCCACTGCACCTCGTGCGCGGGCACCGGGCACGTCAAGACCGCCGAATCGGTCGTCCTCGACGTCATGCGACGGCTGGCGATGGCGATGCACCACCGGGACGTCGGCCGCATCGAGCTGACGATCAGCCCCGACGTGGCGTTCCACCTGCTCAACCGCAAGCGGCACGCGCTCGTCGAGCTCGAGGACAAGTTCCGCAAGCAGGTCATGGTCCGCGTCGGCGGTGCAACGATGGACTTCGTCGAGATCACCGCCTTCGACACCCGCGGCGGCGCGGTCGAGCCCTCCGCCCTGGGCACGCCGGGCAGCGAGGGCGGCGACAACGACTACTTCGTCGAGATGACGGGCGCGGCGCACGAGCTGGAACTCGAAGAGGACGTGCCCGACGCCGACCTCGAGGACGAACGGACGGACGAGGAGGTCACTGCGGCGGCGTACAACCGGTCGGACGACGACGGGGACGCGGCGGACGAGGACGCCGACGTGGCCGCGGAGTCGGGGGACCGGGGGGACCCGGGGGATCGGCCGCAGGGCGCCGAGGGCGAGACGGAGGGCGAGGGCAAGCGCCGCCGCCGGCGGCGGCGTGGCGGGCGGCGACGCCGGCGCAAGGGCGGCGACGCGGAAGGCGGCGGGCCCGGCGAGGCGTCTGGCGACCACGGCGACCACGGCGACCACGGCGACCACGGCGACAACGACGACAACGACGACAACGGCGACCACGGTGGCGACGGGGACGACGACGACACCCGGGGCGAGGGCGATGCGCGAGCGGCGGGTGCCTCGCCGGTGCCCCGCGACGCGGAGGACGCCGACGACCATTCAGACGCCGCGGAGGACGCCGCGGAGGCCGCGGAGGCCGCGGCGGAAGCGGACGACGACGGGGGGACGGCATCCGCCGGGGGCGCGGTGGGCAACGCGGGCGATCGTGGTCACGGCGAAAGCAACGGCAACGGCAACGGCAATGGCGAGGGTAACGGCAACGGCGAAGGCGGCCGGCGTCGTAAGCGCCGGCGCCGGCGGCGTGGTCGCGGCAACGGCGGCAGCGGCGGCAGCGGCGGCGACGCCGCGAACGGTTCCGCCGGCGGCGACGCCCACGGATCGAACGAGTCCCAAGGTGATGGCCGGAACGGGGGCCGGGACGAAAGCCTAAGCGAGGATCGAGCCGACGATCGCAGCGGCGACCGGGGTGAGGCGCCCATTCCCGCCGTGCCGGCGCCGGAGGCCGAGACCGCGCCACCGCCTGCCGACCCGATGCCCGAGCCGACCGCCAAGCCGACGCCGGCGCCCAAACCCAGGGTGAAGGCCCCGGCGGCTCCGCCGAAGCCGCGCACGCCTCGCGCGGTGAGCAGCGGCTACAGCAACCGGGTCACGGCAACGAAGCCGGCGCCGAAGCCCGAGCCGGGGAACGTGAAGGAATCCGGAGGCGCGCCGTGACGATCGGTGTCGCCCCCAGACCGCGGGAGCGCCGGGTGATCGTGCTGGGCTCCACGGGCTCGGTGGGGGTCAACACGCTCGCGGTGGTCGACCACCTGCGGCGGTCGGGGCACGTGGACATCGCGGTGTGCGGGCTCGCGACCGGCCGCAGCGCGAGGCCGCTGATCGAGCAGGCGCGGCGGTTCGGGGTGGGTCACGTTGCAGTGGCCGAACCGTCGGCGGCGCGGGAGGCACGGGCGGCGCTGCCGGGCGTCGTGGTGTTCGACGGGCCGGATGCCGCGGAGCGGCTGGTCCGCGAGGTGGCGTGCACGGACGTGGCGGGCGCGATCGTGGGGGTCGCGGGGCTGCCGGCGGTCGTGGCGGCGGCGGAGGCGGGCCTGACGATCAGCCTCGCCAACAAAGAGACGCTCGTCGCGGCGGGCGCGCTGGTGAAGCCGCTCTGCCGGGCGCGGGGCGCGACGCTGCTGCCGGTCGACTCGGAGCACTCGGCGATCTTCCAGTGCCTGCTGGAGCACCCGCGGCACGAGGTGAAGCGGATCGTGCTCACCGCGTCGGGCGGGCCCTTCCGCACGACGCCGAAGGCGGAGATGGACGGCGCGACGGTCGAGCAGGCGCTCAACCACCCGACCTGGAGCATGGGCCCGAAGATCACGATCGACTCGGCGTCGATGATGAACAAGGCGCTGGAGGTGGTCGAGGCGCACTGGCTCTTCGACCTGCCCGGCTCGAAAATCGAAGTGATCGTGCACCCGGAGTCGATGGTTCACAGTTTCGTGGAGTTCACGGACCACAGCGTGCTCGCGCAACTGGGGCCGCCCGACATGCGGACGCCGATCCAGTACGCGCTGACCTACCCGGACCGCCCGCCGGGTTGCAGTGACCCGATGGACTGGTCGCGGCTGGCGCGGCTGACGTTCGAGGCGCCGGACCGGGAGAAGTTCGGGGCGATCCGGCTGGCGTACGACGTGATCGAGGCCGGGGGCACGGCGGGGGCGGTGTTCAACGGGGCGAACGAGGCGGCGGTGACGGCCTTCCTCGAACGCCGCATCCGCTTCGGACGTATCACCGAACTGGTGACCGAGGCGCTGGGGGCGGTGGAGACGCGCCCGGTCGATTCGCTGGCGACCGTGCTCGAGGCGGACCGGCGGGCGCGTGAGTTCGTCGCCCGCCGCGTGGGCGACGTGGCGGTGGGCGCCGCGGGCTAGCAGGCGGCGGGGTGCCCCGCCCTTTCATGGATCCAAGCATGTTCAGCGCTTTCGCGTTCGTGATCTTCATCCTCGGGTTCGGGTTCCTCATCTTCATCCACGAGTTGGGCCACTTCCTCGTGGCCAAGTGGGTCGGGATCCGCTGCACGCAGTTCGCCATCGGCTTCGGCCCGGCGATCGTGTCGTGGCGGAAAGGGATCGGCTT
>CAZKRE010000045.1:0-8855 GCA_964555075.1 uncultured Phycisphaeraceae bacterium | reverse complement strand
GAGTACCGCCTCAACTACCTCCCGCTGGGCGGTTACGTGAAGATGCTCGGCCAGGAGGACCTCGACCCGTCCGCCCGAAGCGCCAACCCTCGGGCATTTGGCAACAAGAGCGTCGGGGCTCGCTTCGCGGTCATCTCCGCGGGCGTGATCATGAACATGATCACCGGCCTCGTGTTCTTCATGATCGCGTTCACGGTGGGCGTGAGCTTCCCGCCGGCGATCGTGGGCCCGGTCTCGCCCGGCAGCCCCGCGGCGACGGCCCACGCGGTCGGCCACGAGAACGACCCGCGGTACCGGGGGCTGCGCATCGGCGACCGGGTGGTCTCGATCGACGGCGAAGAGCCGATGGACTACATGGACGTCCGCGTCGCGGCCGCGCTGGGGGCCGCGAACTGGCCCCGCGAGCTGACGGTGCTGCGCGAGGGCGAGCCGGCGCCGCTGGTGTACCGGGTCACGCCGGAGTACGGCCGGGACGGCCTGCTGAGCTTTGAGATCGAACAGCCGCTGACGCTGGAGGTGGCGGTGCTGGTCCAGGAGAGCGAGGCGTACGAGGCGGGGGTGGCGCTGGGGATGCACGCGGTGGAGGCGGACGGGCAGCGGCTGGGCTCGTACGCGGAGATGGAGCGGGTCGTCGCCGCCGCGGAAGGCCGGCCGGTGACGGTCGTTTTTGAGGCGCCGGATGGGGTGGAGGCGCTGCGTCCGCGGGAGGAGCGTCTGGCGAAGGTGCTGGGCGTGTCGCCGCGGGAGCTGCGGCCGCGGGTGGAGCTGGAGGTTCGGGCGGCACCGCCGGTGCTGGCTGAGCCGGGGGCGGCTCCGAGCGTGGCGGGGCTGGTGCCGCCGGTGGTGGTGGCGACGGTGTTCCCGGACTCTCCTGCCGAGGCCGCGGGGCTGACGGCGGGCGACGTTGTGCGGCAAGTGGCGGGGGTCACCTGGCCGACGATTGATCAGATGCAGGCCGCCGTCAAGGGGGCTGCGGGCGGGATCGAGATGAGCGTCCTGCGCGACGGGGAGGTGGTGACGATCGGCTCGGTGGAGCCGAAGGGTGGTCTGCTCGGGGTGGGGCTGGAGTGGGCGATGGGCACGCCACTCGTGGCGTCCCGCCTGCCGGGCTCCCCCGCCGCCGCGCTGGGCGACCTGCCGGGGGGATTCCGGCTCGTGAGCGTGGCGGGCGAGGCGGTGAGCGACTGGAGCGACGTCGCGCGGGTGCTGGGCGATCTCGAAGCATCCGGCGAGGAGGTCGACGTGCCGCTGCGCGTCATCCCGGCGATAGGCGGAGCCGGGCGCGAGGCGGAGTCGGTGACGCTGAGACTGCCCGCCGAGGAGATCCACAAGCTCGCCGCGGCGCAATGGCAGCTGAGCCAGCTGGCGATGGGCGTACACTTCGAGTATCTGCGGGAGCCGGTGGTGGGCGACGGGCCGATCGACGCGGCGGTTCTGGGGCTGCGGAAGACCAAGAGCTTCATCGTGCAGACCTACGCGATGATCCTGCGGCTGTTCCAGGGGAGCGTGGGGGTGGACCAACTCCACGGGCCGGTGGGCATCACCGCGGTCGGGCAGCGGGTGGCGGAGACCGGATGGACGTACCTGCTCTACTTCCTGGGGATCCTGAGCGTGAACCTGGCGGTGATCAACTTCCTGCCGATCCCGATCGCGGACGGGGGACACGCGGTCTTCCTGCTGGTGGAGAAGATCAAGGGATCGCCCGTTTCCGCCAAGGTGCAGGTCGCGGCGATGTACGTCGGGCTCGTGCTGCTGGGCGGGCTGTTCCTGCTGGTGACCTACAACGACATCGTGCGGATCGTGTCGGGCCCGGGCTGATCGGTCCGCGGCCCCGCCTCGCCCTGCTCCGCAACCGGACGTCTGCGGCCATGGAAGCTGTGCAACACGTGCCCGTGCTCCCCGGCGAAGTGCTGGGGCTGATCGCGCCCAAGCCCGGCGGGACCGTCGTCGACGGGACGGTGGGGCGCGGGGGGCACGCGTCGCTGCTGATCCCGCGGCTCGGGCCGGGCGGGCGGTATGTGGCGATGGACGTTGACCCCGGGAACGCGGCGTTCGCCCGCTCGCGGCTGGAGCCGATCGCCGCCGACGCGGGGGTGGGTCTGACGGTGGTGCACCGCAGTTTCGCGGACGTGCCGACGGTGCTGGAGGAACTCGGGCTGCCGGGGGTGGACGGGCTGCTGGCGGACCTGGGTTTCGCGTCGAACCAGATGGACGACGCGGCGCGGGGGTTCGCGTTCAGCGAGGACGGCCCGCTGGACATGCGTCTCGACCCGACGGCGGGGGAAACCGCGGCGGACCTGGTGAACGAGTTGCCCGAGCGGGACCTGGCGGACCTGATCTACCAGTTCGGCGAGGAGCGGCTGAGCCGGCGGATTGCGCGAAAGATTGCGGAGGTGCGGGTCCGGGAACCGATTCAAACCACGAGCGGACTCGCCGAGTTGATCCGCCGCGCGTATGGCCCCCAGGGTCACAAGCAGCGGATCCACCCGGCGACGCGGACGTTCATGGCGCTGCGGATCGCCGTGAACGATGAACTCGGGGCGCTCGACCGCCTGCTGGCGGCGATGCCGGACGTGCTGCGACCGGGGGGGCGGGCGGCGATCATCAGCTTCCACTCGCTGGAGGATCGCCGGGTCAAGCAGCGGTTCGCGGAGCTGGAGCGGGCGGGGTCGGGCCGGCGGCTGACGAGGAAGCCGTTGACGCCGGGCGAGGAAGAGATGCAGGCGAATCCGCGGAGCCGGTCGGCGAAGCTGCGGGGCTTCGAGCGGGCAGGCGGCGAGAATGATGGGTAACTGGCGGGCTGTCAGGACGATGGCCGAGGAAAGACCCTGAAGGATGACAGGGATGACACGCGAAACGAAAGTCGGGCTCCTGGTGGGCATGGGCGTGATCCTGCTGATCGGGATCATCATCAGTGACCACCTGTCGCAGGTCCACGACCAGTCTCCGGCGGTCGAGTCGATGACCGGGTTCGCCGAGCGGGCGCAGGAGTCGATCAACGCGCTGGTGGAGCCGGAGGCGCAGGCGTTGCCCGGCCCGCTGGCGCGTCGCGACGGGAGCATCCTGCAGCGGCTGCAACCGGTGCCGACGCCGCAGGAGATGGAGCGGCCGCGTTGGGAGCAGGCGAATCAGCCGGCCCAGCCCGAGCCATCGCTTCCGCAACTGCCGCGGGCCTACGCGGTCGAGACGCCCCGCCAGGCGGCGGGCGAAGCCTCGCCCATGGGCCAGCCGACCGCGGCGATGCAGGTCCCGGCTTCGCACATCCCGCAGTTCGCCCCCCCGGCCCCGCCGGTCGCGATCAACGACGTGCCGACCCTGACCTTCGGCGGTCCGGCGCCGGAGCGGATGCAGCTTGCCAGCGCGGACACGGGCGCGGCTTCGTTCGACGCGGCGGCGATCGTGACCACGGACCACGTCGACGTGGCCCTCGCGGAGGCGTCGCGGCAGGCGTCGGCGCCGGCGCCCAGCGGGACGGAGTTCATCCACTACGTCCGCGAGGGGGAGACGCTCTACGCCATCGCTGAGAAGTTCTACGGCAACGGGGACTACTGGCGGTCAATCGCCCAGCACAACCCGGGCCGGGTGATGGCCAACGGTCAGGTCCGCCCGAACGTCCGGCTGGTGATCCCCAACCGTGCCGGGCTCGCGCAGCTCGGCCCGGACTTCGTCCCGGTCGGCGGCGACGCCCCGGGGCGGATCCGCCTCGCGCCGGGCGAGCCGCCGTCGGGCCCGGCCCCGGTCGCCGCACAGCGGACGATCGACGTGAAAGAAGGCGACACGTTGACGAAGCTCGCGTCGGAGCACCTGGGCACGGCCGGTGCGTGGCGGAAGCTGCTCGACGCGAACCGCGAGCGCCTCTCTCGCCCGGAGGACCTGCGGGCGGGGATGAAGCTCGTGCTGCCCGCGGAGACGCAGGCCGCGGCGGCGACCCCCGCAGCGGCGCGTCAGGCGCAGCCGGCGGGCTCCGCGAAGCCGTCGGCGGCGGCGGGCGAGTACACGATCGCCGCGGGCGACAACCTGTACCGCATCGCGGCCAAGACCCTGGGCGACGGCAACCGCTGGCGTGAGATCTTCGAGGCGAACAAGGACCGCCTGAAGAACCCCGACGCGGTCGCGGTGGGCCTGAAGCTGCGTATCCCGCGCTAGCCGCTCGCGTCTTCGCGAGACGCGATCCCGTCGGACGGTCCCCAAGCCGCAAACCGCGTGAGAGAACTCGATGCTCGCGAAGATGATCACGGTCGTGGTGTTTGCGGCGGCGGTGGGAGCGGTGCTGCTGGGGCTGCGGCAGCAGCGGCTTCAGTTGATGCACGAGATGGCGCGGATGCACACGCAGATGAACCACAGCCGGCAGGACACGTGGGACCTGCAGGTGAAGATCGCCGAGCGGACGCAGCCAACGGAACTGCGGGAGGCGATCGCCCGGCTGAACCTCGAGCTCGAACCGATCACGCCGTCCGACCCGGCCACGTCGTGGCCGAGCACCGTCGCGGGGGTGGACAGTGGCCGCAACTGACGAGAGGTCTCCGATCCCCGACGCCGCGGAGCCGGGCGCGCCCGAGGTGGACCCCCCACTGCTCGAGCCGGGCTGGATCAATCCCGACGCGACGGGGGACGAGACGGGCGGCGCCGCGCGGGTGCTGCTCGTGGGCCGGCTGGCGGCGATTTCGCTGACGCTGGTCCTGGTGGCGCTGCTGGCGCGGGTGGTGCAGTTGCAGGCCCGCCCGCCCGAGCCGATCGCCGACCGCCTGGACACGCAGCAGAGCACGGCGACGGTGTTGGGTCGCCGGGGCGCGCTGGTGGATTCGCGCGGCCGGGTCATCGCGGTGACCCGGGTGGCGCAGCGGCTGTTCGTGGACCCGAAGCTGATCGACGACCGCAACACCTTCTCCGAGCGGGTGGGGTACACGCTCGGGTACGAGCCGGCGGGCATCGAGATGGAGCTCTTCAAGCGGGCGCACAGCCGGTACATCGTGCTGGACCAGCGGCTGAGTGACGAGCGGGTGGAGAAGCTCGGCGAGTTGGGCCTGCGCGGCCTGGCGACCGAGCCGGTGCTCGTCCGAGACTACCCGTTCGGCCCGCTGGCGGGGCAGGTGGTCGGGTTTGTCGGCCGGGACAGCACGGGGCTCGAGGGGCTGGAGAAGGTGCTGAACCCGCGGCTCAACCCGACGCCCGGCCGGTACCGCTACACCCGCGATGCGAAGGGCCGGCCGCTGTGGGTCGAGGCCGCGAGCTACGAGAACCACCGGGATGGGCAGACGGTGCGGCTGTCGCTGGACATGACGATCCAGGAGATCGTCGAGAAGCATCTCCAGGCGACGGTCGAGAAGTACGAGGCCGAGGCGGGGCAGATGGTGGTGATGGACCCGTACACGGGGGAGATCGTCGCGATGGCGAACTTCCCGACGGTGGACCCCGCGCAGGCGGGGAACCTCAAGCCGGAGCTCCGCCGCAACCGGTCGGTGACGGACGTGTTCGAGCCGGGGTCGATCTTCAAGCCGTTCGTGTGGGCCGCGGCGACGCAGCAGGGGTACGCGAAGCCCCAGGAGATGATCGACTGCACGACGCAGGGCTGGTGGAAGCCGGCGCGGGGCCCGGTGCTGCGGGACGCGAGCCCGCAGGGCGTGCTGACGTGGGACGGGGTGCTGGTGAAGTCCTCGAACATCGGCATGGGCAAGGTGGCCGAGCGGATGGGCAGCGAGAAGCTGCACGAGATCCTGGTGGGGTTCGGGTTTGGTCAGACGACGGGGTCGAACCTGCCGGGCGAGTTGCCGGGCATCCTGCGGCCGGTGAAGAAGTGGAGCGCGACGGACCTGACGCGGGTGCCGATGGGTCAGGCGATCGCGACGACGCCGCTGCAGATGATGCGGGCGTTCGCGTCGCTGGCGAACGGGGGGGACCTGGTCACGCCCCGGATCGAGGCCCGCGGCGTCAACGAGCCGCCGATCGAGAAGGTGCGGGTGCTCTCGCCCGCGGTGGCGGCGCACACGCGGGACGTGCTGCACCGCGTCGTGCTCGAGGGCACCGGCCGCCGGGCCAACAGCAAGCTCTACGCGCTCTTCGGGAAGACGGGCACCGCCCAGCTCCCGGACTTCGAGAACGGGGGCTACGCGGCGAACCAGTACCTGTCCACCTTTGTCGCGGGTGCGCCCGTCGAGGCCCCGCGGCTGATCATCGGCTGCTTCATCCACAAGCCGAACAAGAAGATCGGCCACTACGGCGGCACCGTCGCCGCGCCGCCGGTGATGAAGGTGATGGAGGAGAGCCTGCTCTACCTCGGCGTCCCCCCCCGCCCCAGCCCCGAACAAGTCGCGAAACGCCGCAGCGCCAGCGCCGACCTCCGCGACTGACGCCCCCAGCGCGGGCGACCGGCCGCGGAGCTTCCCCACTTATCGGCCGTTCCCGCACGCTGCGGCCCCCCTCCGCACGCTGCGCACGCCTATCCCACGCTGCGATGCTTCCGACCCCCTCCCTCAGGGAGGGGCCGGGGAGGGTGAGGCGTGCGGCGTTGTTGTGCGCGCTTCGCGCGGGCCACGTCCAACGACCTCGCGGCGCTCACCCCCTCCGCCTCGCTCAGAGCCGCGAGGCACCTCCCCCTGAAGGGGGAGGAGTTGAGCCCGCCTGCCGCCGATGGCGTTACACTCCCCCTCCCGCACCCGCGAACGCCCCCGGAGTGACCCATGAAGCGCACGCCCTTTTTCGACTTCCACCAGCAGAACGGCGCCAAGTTCGTCGATTTTGCCGGCTACGAGATGCCCATCCACTACGGCTCGATCCTCGCGGAGCACCAGCAGGTGCGGACGAGCGGCGGGCTGTTCGACGTGTCGCACATGGGCCGGCTGAAGATCACCGGCCGGCACGCCCGCAAGTTCCTCGAGCGCGTGCTTACCCGCAAGATCAGCGACATGAACGAGAAGCAGTGCCGCTACGCGCTGATCTGCAACGAGCGCGGCGGCGTGGTGGACGACATCCTCGTCTACCGCTTCGCGGACCACTGGCTGCTCGTCGTCAACGCCGCGAACCGGCAGAAGGTGCTCGACCACTTCAAGGCGGTGCAGGGCGCGGACGTGGTCACCATCGACGACCAGACCGACTCGACCGCGATGGTCGCGGTGCAGGGGCCGAAGGTTATCGAGATGATCGGCAACTTCTCGAGCGAGATCCCCACGCTCAAGCGGTACGCGTTCACGACGAAGAACCTCCTGATCCTCAAGCTGATCGTCAGCCGGACGGGCTACACGGGCGAGGACGGGGTCGAGGTCATCATGGGCGCGGGGATGGCGAGCATGGCGATCAAGCTGCTGCTGAAGGATAAAGCCGAAGCCGCGTCGGTGAAGCCCGCGGGGCTGGGGGCGCGGGACACGCTGCGGATGGAAGCGGGCATGCCGCTGTACGGGCACGAGCTCGATGAGGAGACGGACCCGCTGTCGGCGGGGCTGGGCTTCGCGGTGTCGCTCGACAAGGGCCGGCCGGTCGAGGACGGGCCGGAGATCCCGCGGTTCATCGGGCAGGATGCGCTGGAGCAGGTGGCGGCGAACGGGCCGGGCAAGAAGCTGATCGGGATCCGGTTCGACGGCAAGCGGACGCCCCGCCAGGGGATGGACGTGCTGTCGAACGGCCGGAAGGTGGGCGTGGTGACGAGCGGGTGCCTGTCGCCGACGCTGGGCTACCCGATCGCGATGGCGTACGTCGAGCCGGGGGCGGCTACGGTGGGCGACGCCGTCGCGGTGGCGGTGGGCAGCGGCGAGGCGCCGGGCACCATCGTGGCGCTGCCGTTCTACCAGCGGCCGAAGGCGCCGGCGGCGGCGGCGCACCCGTAGACGCGGCGCTTTGCAGCGCCCGTTGGCCGCGGCCTTCAGCCACCCCCGGGGACGTGGGCGCCCGCGCCGCGTGAAGGCGGCGGGCTAACCGGCGGCGGGCGCCGGTGTGTTACGATAGAGAGCTCGAAAGGAGCCTACCCGTGACCGCCACCGCTGAGCGTGCCGACACGCAGATTTCCGACGTCAAGCGTTACTGCGCCGACCTCGCCCAGCGGGCCCAGGCGGCGTCGCGGAAGCTCGCGGGCGTGCCCGGGAGCCAGCGGGACGCGGCCCTGCGGGCGACGGCGAAGCTGCTCGTCGAGCGGTCGGAGGCGGTCCAGGCGGCAAACGCGAAAGACGTCGCCGCGGCCCGGGAGGCGGGGCTGTCGGCGGCGATGATCGACCGGCTGACGCTCACGGCGGCGCGGATCGAGGCGATGGCGGCGAGCGTCCGGCAGATCGCGGATCAGGCCGACCCGGTGGGCCGGGTGATCGAGGGGCGGGTGCTGCCCAACGGCATCCGGCTGGAGAAGGTGCGGTCGCCGATCGGCGTGATCCTCATCATCTTCGAGAGCCGGCCGAACGTGACGAGCGACGCGGCGGCGCTGTGCCTCAAGAGCGGCAACGCGACGATCCTCCGCGGGGGCAAGGAGGCGGTCCACAGCAACGCGGCGATCGCCGATTGCGTGCGGGCTGGCATGAAGGAAGCCGGTTTGCCCGAGGACGCGGTGCAGCTCGTCGGGACGACCGACCGCTCTGCGATCGGCGAGCTCGTGCGGATGGACGGCGTCATCGACCTGTGCATCCCCCGCGGCGGCGAGGCGCTGATCCGCTCGGTGGTCGAGCAGTCGCGGATCCCCGTCATCAAACACTACACCGGCAACTGCCACGTCTACGTGGACGCGTCGGCGGACGCCGCGATGGCGCGGGACGTCTGCGTGAATGCGAAGACGCAGCGGCCCGGCGTGTGCAATGCGGTGGAGACGCTGCTGTTCCACAAGGAGACGGCGGAGCGGGGGCTGGTGAAGGACGTGTGCGAGGCGCTGGCGGGTGCGGGCG
>CAZKRE010000044.1:6434-20464 GCA_964555075.1 uncultured Phycisphaeraceae bacterium | reverse complement strand
GGCTCGTCGTCCGCCGGACGATCTCCAGCTCCTCGTCCTCCGTCGGATACCCCACCCGGATCATGAACATGAACCGGTCGAGCTGCGCCTCCGGCAGCGGGTAGGTCCCCTCCTGCTCGATGGGGTTCTGCGTCGCGAGCACGAAGAACGGCTCCGGCAGCGCGTGACGCACCCCCGCCGTCGTCACGTGGTGCTCCTGCATCGCCTCCAGCAGCGCCGCCTGCGTCTTCGGCGGCGTGCGGTTGATCTCGTCCGCCAGGATCACGTTGGCGAACACCGGCCCGCGCACGAAACGCAGCTCCCGCCGGCCCGTCTCCCGGTTCTCCTCGATCACCTCCGTCCCCGTGATGTCCGACGGCATCAGGTCCGGCGTGAACTGGATCCGGTTGAAGTGCAGCGACAGCGTGTTCGCGACGGTCGAGACCAGCAGCGTCTTCGCCAGCCCCGGCACGCCCACCAGCAGCCCGTGCCCCCGCGTGAAGAGGCAGATGAAGAGCTGCTCCACCACCTCTTCCTGCCCCACCACCACCCGGTGAACCTGCTCCCGCAGGTCGCGGGACGCGTCCTGGACACGCCGGAGGAGTTCCTCGGTGCGGGCCTCGCCCGAGGGCGCAGCCCCGGCGGCGGTCGGGTCGGCGGTCTCGAACTGCGACATGCGGGCTCCGTAGAGTATGCCAGACGCCGGAAAAGCAGAGTATACGCCCCGCCCCCCGCCCACGGCTGCCATGCCCGAACTTCCCGAGGTTGAGAACGTCCGTCGCACACTCGAAGCCCGGCTCGCGGGCCGCCGGGTCGTCGCCGTCGACCTCCGCCGGGCCGACGTCGTGACGGGGGACGCCACCCCGGCCGCACTCCTCGCGGCCGACCGCGTCGCCCGCTTCGCCCGCCACGGCAAGCAGCTCGCCCTCATCGGCGCCCGCGGCCGGGTCGTCTGCGTCCACCTGGGCATGAGCGGCCAGCTCCGGGCCCTGCCTCCGGACGACCCCCGCGTCCGCGAGCCGCACACCCACCTCCTCTGGCGGCTGGACGACGGCTCGGCCGTCACCTTCCGCGACCCGAGGCGCTTCGGCGGGGTGTGGACGTTCGCGACCGAGGCCCAGCTTCTCGGGCACCGCTGGGCAGCGCTCGGCGAAGACGCCCTCACCATCACCGCCCAGACCCTCGCCCGTGCCCTCTCCCGCAGGCGGCAGCCGCTCAAAGCCGCGCTCCTGGATCAGGCGGTCGTGGCGGGGCTGGGGAACATCTACGTCGACGAGCTGCTCTTCGGCTGCGGGCTCCACCCGCTCACCCCCGCCGGCGATCTGGGGGCGCAGCAGGTCCGGGGTCTGGTGCGGGCGATGCGCCGGGTGCTGGGGCAGGCCGTGGCGGCCGGAGGATCGACCCTGCGGGACTACGTCGACGGCAACGGGGAGGCCGGGGGGTTCCAGCTCCGGCACCGCGTGTACGGCCGTGGGGGCCAGCCCTGCCGGCGGTGCCGGTCGGATCTGGCGACGCTGGTGGTCGCCGGGCGGACGACGGTGTGCTGCGACGTCTGTCAGCCCACCTCGCCTGCCGCGAAGGGTTCTTCTAAGGGAAGAAGAGAATCTATCTCTTCCTCTTCGTAAGAAGGGCTGGCGCTTTGTGGGCAACCGAGCCCAGATGCCCGTAAAGCAGCAGACCATAAGAAGTTAAACGTACACAGCGGCGTGTGGATAACATGTCGATGACCCGCCCGGGGGTGTCGCGGGCGCGGCCCGGGTGTCGGGCGGAAGCGGGTGGACGGCGTTCCTCCCCGCGCGGCCGTCGGCAGCGGTCGCCAGCCGTGCCGCACACCGACGCGCAGCCGCGCGCCCCTGCACACTCTTTCCACCGCCTGGCCGACATCCGCCGCCTCCCCTTGGCCCTTCCCCTCTTCTATGTGATCGGTATAGTGGCGACCGGCGAAGGGAGGCGGGGCATGTCGCTGCGACGCGGGGTGGGGTTCACGCTGATCGAGCTGCTCGTGGTCATCGTGATCATCGCGGTTCTGCTGGCGGTGCTCCTGCCGGCACTGGCGGAGGCGCGGGCCGCCGGACGAAGGACCGCCTGCGGGTCGAACCAGCGGCAACTGGCGATCGCGACCGCGGCCTATGGGATGGACAACCGCGAGTACTACCCCATCGCCGCCGTGAGCTGGGGCAGCGCGGCCGAAAAGGTGCTCGCGTGGGACGATCTGGTCTCGTCCTATCTCAATGCGCCGCTCACGGCGGCGCAACGTGAGGCCCCGGTGCTGGACGAGGCCCTCGACACACTCGTTTGTCCGGAAGACACCACGGTTCGATTCTTCAGCGGTGCGTTCGACCCCACGATCCCGCCCGTGTCCTATGCCATCGTCACGGCGGGCGTTCTGGCGGGGGAGTTCAAAGGCATTTCCCGGGGCCTTGCGACCAACGGCCCGTCACCCCCCACCTACTTCCGCTACAGCGTCCGCGTGTCGGAGGTTCCGCGTCCGTCGGAGCAACTGACCTTTGTCGAGATGTTCCGTTTCTCCAACATCCGGGGGCAGGCCAGCAGCGCGCCTGCGGCGTGGTGGCAGGTGCATCATTACGCGAGCGCGGGCCTGGAGCCGGACGGCCTCGGGCCGCACCTCAACCGCTGGAACTACGCGTTTGCCGATGGTCACGTCGGCGTGCACGAGGTGCTGGAGACGCTGCGCCCCTCGGCGGGGACGTTTCAGACGCGATCGCTCATGCTCAATCACTGGTGGACGCTGGATCCCCACGACTGACCGGCGAGCGACCCGCGAACACCGGCCGATGCGGATTTGAGCTCGTCCATCGACGGGTTTCAGCCCGCGGCGACCTGGTTCTCGATCTGTTCGACTTCGCGGGCGAAGGAGGGGTCGGTGGTCATGCGGTCGTCGACGGTGCGGATCGAGTGCATGACGGTGGTGTGATCGCGGCCGCCGAAGTAGCCGCCGATTTCTTCGAGGGAGAAGCGGGTGCGTTTGCGGGCGAGCCACATGCAGACTTGGCGGGGCTCGGTGACGCTCTTGTGTCGCCGGCGGGACTGGAGGTCGGAGAGCTTGACGCCATAGAACGCGGTGACGGCGTCGATGATCTGCTGGAGGATGCCCTGGCTGGAGCGGGACTCGCCGACGGTCTCCCCGAGGGCGAGCTGGGCGAGCTTGAGGTCGAGGGTCTTGCCGGAGAGGGCCGCGTGGCCGTGGACGGTGGTGAAGGCGCCTTCGAGTTCGCGGGCGTTGGAGTCGACCTTGGTGGCGATGTAGTTGATGACGTCGTCGGGGACCTCGATGCCGCGGAGCTTGGCCTTGGCCTTGAGGATGGCGACGCGGGTCTCGTAGTGGGGCTTGCTCACCTGGGCGACGAGGCCCCAGCCGAAGCGGGAGATCAGGCGCTCCTCGAGGTTGGGGATCTCGCCGGGCGGGGCGTCGGAGGAGAGCACGATCTGCCGCTGGGACTGGTAGAGCTCGTTGAAGGTGTGGAAGAACTCTTCCTGGGAGCGTTCGCGGGCGCCGTGGCCGAGGAAGTGGATGTCGTCGATGACGAGGACGTCGACGTGGCGGTAGCGGTTGCGGAAGTCGTGCATCTGGCCCGACTGGACGCACTCGATGAACTGGTTCATGAAGGCGTCGCAGGAGACGTAGAGGATCTGCGTCCCCGGGCGGTGGTTCATGATCTGCTGGCAGATGGCCTGAAGGAGGTGGGTCTTCCCCAGGCCGACCCCGCCGTGGATGAACAGCGGGTTGTACGCGGTGCCCGGCGCGTTGGCGACGGCGACGGCGGCGGCGTAGGCGAGCTGGTTGTTCGGGCCGGTGATGAAGGTGTCGAACGAGTAGTCGGGGGAGATGACGATCTGGTCGTTGGCGAAGTCGGAGAGCGAGCTGGCGGGCCGGGGCAGTGGGATGGGCGCCGCGGCCGGGGCACCGGGGGAGCCGGGTGGGGGCGTGTCCGCGGGGCGGCCGTCGTTCGCTGTGGCGGCGTCGCGGTGGACGGGGTGCGGGGTGGGGCCGGGGTAGCCGGTTGCGCCGGGACGGCCGTTGGTGGTCGGCGGCCGGAGCGGCGGCCGGGCGGCGCGGGCCTCGTCGCTGTCGGTCTCGACGAAACGGACGGCGACGAGCGCGCCGGTGACCGCCTGGGCGGCCTCGGTGAAGGGCTCGAGGCACCGCTTCTGGAGGTAGTTCTGCCGGACGCTGCCGGCGATCTGCACCTTGAGCAGACCCGAGTCGAGCTCGACGGGCTCGAGCTCGTCGAACCAGTGTCGGCAGATCGGGGCGTGGCGACGGCGCAGGTACGCCATCATGTCACGCCACAGCGCAGAGTCGAGCTTCGGCATCGCGTCCAGCTTCCGCGGATGTCGCGTAGGTTTGAGGCTTCGGGGCACGCGGCGGCGCAGCGGAAAGGCCATTTTCAGCACATCAAGTCCCACCACAGAACTCGGCTGTGCCGCCGAACGGATCTTAGCGTGAAAGCTAGCGAGCGGGAGCGGCTCGTGTCAATGCGGCGTCATTGGGTATCTTGCCCCGGCCTCACGCCCTCCCTGACCCACGCAGGAGCCGCCCGCGCATGAACCTACCGGCGCTCGTGATTTACGACGACGCACGGGGCCGATTCGGGCCCCTGACCGATCGCTCGGCCGTGTTTTCCCTACGCACCGGCGCGGTGACCAACCGGGTCCGCATCGAGGCCGCGCTCCGCCAGATGGCGTCGACGCTCATCGTGCCGGGCCGGCTGGTCGACGTTCAGCGGGAGCGGGAGACCGAGGCGCTCGTCAACAGCCCGCTGCGTCGCCCGGGCCCGATCGCGTTCCGCGCGGCGGACGCGCGTGGCGAATGGTCCGCCGCGGAGGTCGGCGGCGGGAGCGACGTGCTGCTTGTCAGCGGCCGATGGCTCGGGTTCCCGGCGCTGACGGTGAAGCTGGTCCGGGAGCTGCCGCTGGGCCACGTGCTCCGGCAGCAGTCGGACGGGGACGTCATCGCGGCCCACCTCGGGGTGGACGACGCGCAGCGGTGGGTGGACGCCCGGTTCGACGACGCCGCCCTGCCCGCGGGCGCGCACTCGGTGCCGCTGCCCCACCACTGGCTGATCTCCCGGCCGTGGCACATCCTGGATCGGCTGGAGGAGACGGCGGCGCACGACCTGCCGAGGTCGGCGGTGGCGGAGTCGGCGAAGGTGCACCCGACGGCGGTGCTCGACGACAGCCAGGGCGCCGTGGTCGTGGATGGGCACGCGACGATCGGCGCGTTCTGCGTCCTGGAGGGGCCGGTGTACGTCGGGCCCCACACGATCGTGCAGCCCCACACGCTGCTCCGCCCGCGGACGATGCTGGGCCCCAAGTGCAAGGTGGCGGGCGAGATCTCGTTCAGCATCGTCCACGGCTACACGAACAAGGCTCACTTCGGCTACCTCGGCCACAGCCTGGTCGGCGCGTGGTGCAACCTGGGCGCGGGCACGGTCGTGAGCAACCTGAAGAACACCTACGGCCCGGTGCGGATGCAGCTCGACGCCGACGCCGCGCCGGAAGACACGCGCCGGGGGTTTCAGGGGCCGGTCGTGGGCGACTTCGTCCGCACCGCCATCGGCACGCGGATCCTCACCGGCTCGTGCATCGGGACGGCGACGATGCTCGCGACGTCGCGGTTTTCGCCCAAGTTCACCCGGGCCGGGGCGTTCCTCACGGATGACGGGGAGACGGCGCACGACGTGGACAAGCTCGTGGCGCTGGTGCGTGGCGTCGTGACGCGGCGGGGCGAGATGTTCTCCGACGCGGAGGGGGCGCTGCTGCGCGAGGTGATCCGGGGTTAGCCGCGGCGTTGACGCCGCGCGGAGCGCGGGTCAAGACCCGCGGCTAACTTCGCGGCGCCCACAGGAGCACGAGCGGCTCGGGGGCGATGTCGCTCTTGCGCGCCTTGAGCGGGGCGCGGTCGACCCGCAGGCCGAACGGGTCGGTTTCGAGGCGGATGCGCTCGGCCTCCTGTTCGACCTCGCGCTCGAGGTCGAACTTGTCGGCGCGGAGCTTGTCGAGCCTCGCTTGGGCGCGGGCGACGTCCTGGGCCTCTTTGGCGGAACGGGACGCGCGGCGGGCGGCGGCGCCGGCGCGGGTGACGTTCCCGATGCTGAACTTCTTCCGCCCGAAGAGCGCGCCGAGCACCGTCGTCCCGACGGAGAGCGCGGCGTCGAGCTTCTGCTGCTGGGCCTGCGACTCCTCGCGGGAGACCGCGGCGGCGGCGGTGGCGATCCGGTCGTCGAGCCGGTCGAGCCGGCCGCGGTACTTCAGCCGGAGCCGTTCGACCTCGTGGTCCCGCTTCTGCCGGGCGGCGTCGGCGAGGCGGACGCGGAAGTCGCGCTCGCTCTCGCCGGGTCCGGCGATCAGGCCGAGCGACCGGCAGCGGAGCGTCTCCAGCGGGCGGTCGCGGTAGAGGTGGTCCACCAGGCCGCGCGCGGCGCGGTCGAGCTTGTCGCGCTGCACCGCGGCGGGCGGGAGGTGGGCGAGGGTGACGTCGGGTGGCGGCTCGTCGGCGAGGGCGTCGAGGTCGAGGTCGGTCTCGCGGGCCTGGCGCCAGTCGAGATCGAGGTCGAGCGGGAGGACGAGCGTGCGGAGGGCGGGGCCGGCGTCGTAGCGGACGCGGGCGCGGCCGACGAGGTGGGGGTGGAGCGTCTCGCCCGGGGGTGCGGGTACGAAGCGCTGCTCGAGGCCGGCGATGCGGACGGGGTCGGCGGAGCGCCGCGGCGCTTGGGGCTTCGCGGGGCTGTCCGACGTCTGGGCGTTTCGCGAAGCCGCGAGCGGCTCCGGGCGATCCTTCATCAGCGTCGCGATCTGGTCGCGGGTGAGGGGGCCGCGGAGGTAGGACATGGCCCAGCGGGACTCGAAGAGGACGGGCCCGCCGCCGGAGGTGTCGTGGACGTTGTGGAGGAGGAAGCGTCGGAGGGCGAGGCGGGCGATGAGGGCTTCGAGGGCGGTGCGGTTGAGGGCGTTGCCGGCGGCGGCGGAGGTGAGGCCGTCGAGGAGGCGGTCGCGGTCGCGCTGGGTCTGGAGCCGGCCGATGATCCAGGTGCCGATGTTGCTGATGGCCTTGTAGTCGAGGTCGACGGGATTCTGGGTGGCGAGGACGACGCCGACGCCGAACGCGCGGGCCTGCTTGAGGAGGGTGAGCAGCGGGAGCTTGCTGGGCGGGTTGGCGACGGGGGGGAGGTAGCCGAAGACCTCGTCCATGTAGACGATTGCGCGGAGGGAGCTCGTGCCGGGGAGGGAGCGGACCCACCCGACGGCGGCGTTGAGCAGCAGCGCGACGAAGAACATCCGCTGGGCTTCGCTGAGGTGGGCGATGCTGACGATGGCGACGCGGGGCTTGCCCTCGGAGGTGTAGAGCATCCGGTCGAGGTCGAGCGGCGCGCCGGTGCGCCAGCTCGCGAAGGTGGGCGAGGCGAGGAGGTTGTTGAGCGCCATCGCCAGGCTCATCCGGTCCCTGGGGGGAAAGAAGGTGTCGAGGTCGATGACGCCGACGCGGGCGACGGGCGGCGCGGTGACCTGCTGGATGAGCTGGGGGAGGTCGAGGCTGCGGTCCTGGGTCCACGCCTGCTCGAAGAGGAGCGAGAGGAGGATGTGCTCGCGGCTGCGGACGGGGTCGGCGTCGAGCCCCAGGAGCCCGAGCAGGCTGGAGACGGTGGTGCCGATCCGCTCGCGGAGGAGGTCGGCGTCTTCCCGGGCCGCATCCGGGGGGGCGGGCGGCGGATCGAAGGACCCGAGCACGGAGATGGGGATGCCCGCCTCGCTGCCGGGGGTGTAGAGGTCGATGTCGACGGCCTCGCGCAGCCGGGCGATCCGGCCGGGGTCCTGGTCCCACCGCTCGAGGCCGTCGCGCCAGAGGGTCGCCTGCTGCTCGGCGAACGCGTCGACGGTGAGGCCCTTGCGGGCGGCGGCGTCGGGATCGACCCAGGGGCGGAAGTCGCCGGGGGCGAGGTTGGGGAACGTGAGGAGCAGGTTGCCCAGGTCGCCCTTGGGGTCGATGACGAGGGCGGGGACGCCATCGATGGCGGCCTCCTCGAGGAGGGCGATGCAGAGGCCGGTCTTGCCGCTGCCGGTCATGCCGACGCAGAGGGCGTGGGTGGTGAGGTCGCGGGCGTCGTAGAGCAGCGGGGTGGGTGAGGTGTCGCCGGTGGCGGGGTCGACTTCGCGGCCGAGGTAGAAGACGCCGAGTTTCTCGTAGTCGCCGGCGGGCATGCGGGGAGTTTAGCGGGTGCGTCGCCGGTGCCCGTGAAGCGGTCCCTCGCGAATGGCCGGACCCGTCGGAAGGACTGGGTGGGGTCCGCCGTACAATCCGCCCACCTTGCGGCGGTGGCGGGACATCCTCGGGGGGATCACGGTGGACGGCGCGGCGGTCGCGGCGGTGGGCGCCTTTGCGCTCTGGACGCTGTGCGCGAACCTGGTCTATGCGATGCAGTGGCCGCTGCTGCTGGCCGCGGGGGTGTGGTGCGTGGGCGCCGGGGGGGGGGGGGGGGGGGCGGGGGGGGGGGGTCCGGCCCCCTCCCCCTCTTGGGGTGTGGGCCGGGCCGGGGGGCGGCCTCCCCGGGCGCTGCTTCCGCAAGCGGCGCGCTCTGACTCTGCCCCTCACCCTAACCCTCTCCCCACGGGGGAGAGGGGATCGGAGCGGGTGCCCGTGCTGTTTGCGGCCGCGCTGACGTTCCTGGCGTGGCGGGTGACGGGGCAGTTTCTCGCGCTGTGGGCGGGGGCGGTGGTCGTCGGCATCTCGGGCATCTGGGCCAACCGGGGGGCCGGGGACGCCGCGGACGATCCGGCGGCCCCGCGACGGGAGTGGGTCGTGTGGGCGCTGGCGGGGGTGGCGGCGGTGCTCGCCCTGCTCGTCCGCAGCTACTCGGTGGACGACGCCTACTACCTCAACCGGGCGGCGCAGCTCGCGGAGAACGTCTGGGCGGCGGTCCCCCGCCACTACGCCCTCTTCGGGGACGCCCCCGGAAGCCGGCCGATGCCGTTCCCCTACCCGACGTTCCCGCTCACGGCGTACCACGACCTGATCGGGCTGCTGAGCGCGGCGACGTGGCTTCAGCCGCTGCGGGTGGCGTCGATCGTGTGTGCGCCGGTGGCGGCGGGGCTCGTGCCGGTGGCGTACGCGGTGCTGCTGCGGCGGGTGCTGCCGGGGCGGGTGTGGCCCTGGGCGCTGGGGGTGGCGATGGCGCTGCTGCTGGTGGAGGGGACGGGGGAGCGGTTCGTCTCGCAGTTCGGCCTGCCGCGGATCTGGCAGGGCAAGTCGATCCTGCTGCACGTGGGCCTGCCGCTCGTGCTGGCGTGGGGGATGGACCTGGGTCGATCTGGCCGGGTGCGGGACGCGGCCCGGGTGAGCGCGGCGCTGGTGGCGCTGGTGGGGCTGAACTCGATGGGGATCTGGATCGGCCCGGTGACGGCGGGGATGGGGGTGGCGGTCGGGTGGTTGAGCGGCAACCCGCACGGGTCGCTGCGCGACTCCGCGAAGCGGGGAGCGGTGGCTTTGACGGTCCTGGTTGGGGCTTGCTGGTATCCGATTGTGCTGGGGTGGCTGTATGTGGGGGCGTCCGGCGAGGCGGTGGGGTACCGGCTCGCGGCGCCCGACGTGGCGGAGACGCTGCTGCTGACGTTCGGGTCGGAGCGGGTGATGGCGGTGTGGGTGGCGCTGCTGCTGGTGGCGCCGGCGGTCGTGCCGACGGCGGCGGGCCGGCTGCTCGCGGCGGTGACGCTGGCGGTGACGTTCGGGCTCGGGCTCAACCCGTGGCTGGCGCCGCGGGTGGCGGAGCACGTGACGTCGGGGGTGCTCTACTGGCGGGTGTTCTGGCTGCTCCCGGCGGTGCCGCTGGTGGCGTGCGTGTTCTGCGCGGGGTTCCCGCTGCGGCGGCACGTGGGCCGGGCGGAGCTGCTGCCGGGCCTGGGCTGCCGACCCGCGGCAACGGGGGCGGGGTTGCTGGCGGCGGTGCTTGTTTATGGGGCGCTCGTGCCGGAGCACGGGGTGATCTCGCGTGGGAATCGCGTCGGCCTCGGGTGGCCGGGGGTGAAGGCGCCCGCGGGGCCGTGGGCGGTGGCCGGGTACCTGCGGGAGCGGCTGCCGCCGGATGCGCCGGTGCTCGCGCCGACGTCGGTGTCGTGGCTGCTGGTGACGATGACGGACGCGCCGTCGGCGATCGTGCCCCGGCCGATCGCGGTGGAACACGCCTTTGCGCGGCAGCTTGGGGACGCGGCGGAGGCCCGTCGGCGGCTGGCGCTGGCGAATTACCTCGGTGGACAGAAGCACTTAGACCCGGTACACCTATGGGACGCGATCGAGCGCGATCGCGTGTCGGCACTGGTCTTACGCCCGTCCGCCGCGCCCCCGGGCCCGGCGGGGGATCCGGGGTCCGCGGGCCCCCACGAACCGTCCCCACGTGACGTGATGGCTCCGTCGCTCTCCCGGGCGGAGCGGTCATCGGTCACGGCGGAACGGCAGCGGCTGCGGGACCGGTTGATCGGCGGGGGGTTCATTCGATCGGACGTCGCTGGATTCGAAGTGTGGCTCCGAAAGGGGCTTGGTGCAGATGAGCGGTGAGCGTGCGGCGCGGTCGGCCCCCCGGAAGGGCAGGCTGAACGCGTGGCTGATGGTGTTGGCGGTGCTGGCGGCGGCGATGCTCCTCTTCGCGGGGTGGCACGTCGCGTCGACGCTCGGGCTGCGCAACGGCTGGGGCGACACCGGCCGGTATATCCGCGCCTCCCAGGTCTTCTCCATGCCCACCGAGCGCGAGGCGCTCTACCCCATCGTCCTCCGCACCGTCCGCACACTCCTGCCCCGATCCATGCGGTTCACCGGCGTGCAGGTCCTGCAACTGGGCGCGGCGTTCACCGCGGCGTGCTACTTCGCCTGGTCGCTCTGGATCGCCGACGGCCGGCTGCGGTCGTCAGATAGCGCCCCCCCCCGCGCCGCGATCCCCCGCCGGGGCCTGGCGGTCGCCCTCGGGCTCGTCGCCCTGCTCGCGGTCGCGGAGCCCGTCGCGAACCACCTGCACATGACCATCCTCACCGACTCCCTCGCCGGGTCGCTGATGATGACCGCGCTGGCGGCGATGATCGCTTTCGCCTTCGATCCCGCGCGTCGGCGGGTCCACGCGGGGGTCGCGCTCGCGGCGTTCCTCCTCGTGGGCATCCTCCGGCCGGAGAAGGCGTTCATGAACGCCGCGATGTTCGGGACGATCCTCGCGGTGGGGTACGCGGTGACGAGGTGGCGCTCCGCTAAGCCGCAAGCGGCTCGCACATCCCCCATCCCACATCCGACATCCCACATGCCCTGGCGCGCCTGGATGGTCATCGCGGGGCTCGTGCTCGCGGTCGCGATCCCGGTCGCCCTGGCGGGCAAGCTGCTCACGCCCCGCAACAAGGGCAAGTACCCGTCGATGTACGACCCGCGGATGCTCGTCCTCACGCGGGTCCACCTGCAGTCGTTCGGCGACATCTACAAGAAGCTCGACCGCCGCACGCGGATCATGTTCAGCAATCACGACGCCGGCCGCATCGACCGGCACCGGGCGAACCTGAACATCCTCATCGCGACCCGCCTGCGGGATTACCCGCAGTTCCGCGGGCCGATCGTCGAGGACATCATCGCGACAACGTGGAACGAGATCCGCGGGAAGGTCCTGCGGCAGTTCGCGTTCGACGCCGGCTCGTACCTGCTGCCGCCCGCGGGCTTTTACCTCGAGCTCGCGCTGCCGCGGAAGGACGCGAAGCTCGCCGACTTCTCCCGCCATCAGCGGATGGTGATGACCAACCACCAGAAGGCGCGGGGGATCTTCCCGGCGTGGGCGGTCGACAGTTACCTGATCGTCGGCGGGCTGTGGTGGGTCGCGGTGCTGGGGTCGGGCGCGGCCGCCCTGATCGTCAGCCCGGCGGCGCGGGCGGTGGTCCGGGAGCGGGCGCCGATCCTCGGCCTGATCGGGATCTACCACTTCTGGGCGATCTTCCCGTTCCTTTTCCTGCATAATCAGTTCATTGTCCGCTACGCCTCGCCGTCGTATGGCGTCCTGATGGTCGCCCTGCCGACGGTGCTCGTGCTCGCGTATGAGCGGGCACGGCGTCTTGAGTCGTCTGTCTCGTGTCTTGAGTCGCGGCCGAGTGTCTCGGAACGGGGCACTCAAGACTCAGGACTCGGGACTCAAGACTCAGGACCGGCGACACAAGGAGCCCCCGCATGACCAGTGTTGCGACCCCCCCCACCCCGCCGACTGCGCCCGCGACCGAGCGCCGCGCCGAAGAGAGGCGGGGCGTGCAGACGCCCGACGTGACGATCCTGATGCCGTGCCTCGACGAGGTGCTCACGCTGCCGACCTGCATCGAGTGGGCCCACGCCGCCGCCGCGGAGCTGCGCGAGCACGGGCTGACGTCGGAGATCCTCATCTCCGACAACGGCTCGACGGATGGCAGCATCGAGTACGCCCGCAAGCACGGCTGCCGCGTGGTCCACTGCCCCAAGCGGGGCTACGGCTACGCCCTGATCTGGGGCGGGCGGGCGGCGCGGGGCAAGTACATCGTCATGGGCGACAGCGACGCGTCGTACGACTTCCGCGAGGGCGTGCCGATGGTCCTCCGCCTCAAGGAAGGCTACGACGTCTGCATGGGCAACCGCTTCAAGGGCAGGATCATGCCCGGCGCGATGCCCTGGAAGAACAAGTACATCGGCAACCCCACGCTCTCGGGCCTGCTCAACGTCTTCTACCGGGCGGGCGTCCACGACGCCCACTCGGGCCTCCGCGCGATCACCAAGGAGGCGTTCAACTCGCTCAAGCTCTCGTGCGGCGGGATGGAGTTCGCCAGCGAGATGGTCGTCAAGGCGGCGCTGCACCACCTCAAGATGACCGAGGTGCCGATCACGCTCCACGTCGACGGGCGGGACCGCGAGCCCCACCTCCGCCCCTGGCGGGACGGGTATCGCCACCTGCGGTTCCTCGTCATGATGAGCCCGCTGTGGCTCTACTTCATCCCCTCGGCCCTGCTGCTGATGGCGTCGTGCTTCATCATCAGCGCCTTGCTGACCACCCCCGCGGGGGAGGTCTGGCGGGTCGGGCCGCTGTGGGTGGGCGACCACTGGATGATCCTTGCCGGGGGCGGCATCGCCATCGGGTACAGCGCGTTCCTCGCGGGGCTTTCGGCCTGGGTGTTCTCCATCCGCCAGGGCGCCCGCGCCCCCACCCGCCGGTTCGACCGGCTCCGGCCCTACATGACGGTCGAATCCGCCCTCGCGTTCGGCGCCCTGCTCGTCGTGGCGGGCCTGGGGACGATCGGCTACGTTGTCGCCAACTGGTCCGAGGCGGCCTTCGGCAACCTCCAGATGACCCGGGAAATGGTCCTCGCAACCTCGCTGCTGGTGATGGGCTTCCAGACCCTCTTCGGCGGCTGCCTCCTCGCCTTCCTCGGCGACCCCGCCCACCACGAGATCGGCTGGGAAGCCGCCGAGACCGAGGACGAGGCGCTGGGGATCGCCTAACGGCGTGGAAGCCAAACCGCCAAGACGCCAAGAGCGCCAAAATGCCAGTGGCGTAGGCATGTTCGATCACGCTCGTATCTCCGTCTTGGCGACCTTGGCGTCTTGGCGGTTGATCGGTTGGACGTTCGACGATGAGCACTAGCAATCACAGTCCTTTGCGCGTCGCGGCGATCGGCCTCGGCTGGGTCACCACCCACCGACACCTGCCCACGATGGACTCCCAGCCCGACCGGTTCAAGGTCGTCGGCTGCATCGACCGCCGCCCGGGCCTCGCGCAGAAGGTCGCCACCGAGCGCGGCTACGGGCGTCACGCCGAGACGAACCGCCTCGCGGATGTGCCGTGGCTAAGCGAGGTCGACGCCGTCACCATCGGCACGAGCCCCTTCACCCACCACGCCCTCGCGAAGGAGGCGCTGCAGCTCGGCAAGCACGTCCTCACCGAGAAGCCCTTCTGCCTCGAGGTCCATGAAGGCGAGGAGCTCGTCGCCCTCTCCCGCGAGGTGAAGAAGACCCTCGCGATCGTGCACAACTTCCAGTTCGCCCCGAGCACGAAGAAGCT
>CAZKRE010000044.1:0-6334 GCA_964555075.1 uncultured Phycisphaeraceae bacterium | reverse complement strand
AGAACAGCCGCATCGGCACCGTCCGCGCCGTCGTCGCCAAGCAGCTGGGCAACCCCAAGCGCCGCCTGCCCGACTGGTACGAAAAGCTCCCGCTGGGCCTCTTCTACGACGAGAGCCCGCACATGATGTACCTCATGGCGATGCTCGCCCCCGGGCCGATGACGATGGTGAGCTCCACCACCATCCCCAGCACCACGAACACCGTCACCCCGGCCTGCATCGACGCGCTCTACACCGCCCGCGACGCGCAGGGACGCGACATCCCCGTCCAGCTCGTCATGCACTTCGAGGCCCCGCTCTCCGAGTGGCACCTCACCGTCATGGGCGACAAGGGCATGGGCGTCATCGACATCTTCCGCGACATCTACGTCTTCCTCCCCAACGACGAGAAGCACACGAGCTGGCCCGTGCTCCGCACGAGCCTCATGGGCGCCTGGCAGCACTTCGCCGCCCACGTGCCCAACGGCATCGGCCACTTCCGCGGCTCGCTCCGCTACGGCAACGACGAGGTCTTCAAGCGCTTCGGCGACGCGGCGCTCAAGGGAGACGGCACCGAGCCCAAGGCCGTCGGCCCCGACGACGCCCTCCGCGTCCTGAAGATGCAGCACGACATCATCCGCGCCGCGGATGCACCAGCCTCCTCGGAGGAAGCGCTCGCCGCCCGTTAGCCGCGGCGTTCACGCCGCGCGGGCGCCCGACAACCCAGCCGCCCCGCGCCGCCCAAGGGCGGCGGCTAACCGCGAACCAACCCCCCCATGCCCACCGCGCCCCCCTACCGCTGCCGCGTCTGCGACTCGACCGACGGTCGCGCCGCGCTCACCGGCATGCGCGACTGGGAGCACGGCACCCCCGGCGAGTGGAACTACTGGTCGTGCGACCGCTGCGGCGTGCTGCAGTTGCACCCGTTCCCGACGATGGACCAGCTCCTCGCCGCCTACCCCAGCGACTACCACGCCTTCGAGAAGAGCGAGCGCGTCGGCCTCGTCTTCGGCCTGCTCAAGAAGGCCTTCGACGCCGCGACCCTCCGCGGGCTCAGCGGCGCCATCCGCCCCGGCATGCGCGTGCTCGACGTCGGCTGCGGCGAGGGCATCCTCCTCGACAAGCTCCGCACCCTCGGCGCCGAGCCCCAAGGCCTCGACTTCAGCGAGCACGCCGTCGCCCGCTGCAAGGCCCGCGGCCACGTCGTGTTCCACGGCCTCTTCACCGATTTCCCCGCCAACGAGGAGAGCTTCGACGCCGTCTACATGAACGGGTACCTCGAGCACACGCTCGACCCCAAGGGCGACGTCCGGACCGCCGCGCGCCTCCTCAAGCCGGGCGGGCGGATCTCCCTCCGCGTGCCCAACTTCGCCGCGGTCGACCGCTCGATGTTCGGCCGGTTCTGGGGCGGCGCCCACGTGCCCCGCCACACCTTCCAGTACACCCACGAGACGCTGCCCGCCCTGCTCCGCGACGCCGGCTTCGGCGACGTCCGCGTCAAGAGCCTGCCCAGCCCGACCTACTACGCGCTGTCCGTGCAGAATCAACTGCAACGCGCCCGTGTCGAAGCGGGCGGGAAGCCCGCGTTCAAGGGCGGCCGCGCCCCGTACTACACGCCCCTGCTCCTCGCCTTCGCGCCGCTGCACCTGCTCTGCATGCCCAGCAAGCGCGTCGGCATCATCGAGGTGACGGCGACGAAGACGATGCAACCGCCAACACGCCAGGAGCGCCAAGAACAAACCGACACGATGCCAGTCCAGCACGCGGAGGCATCGACTTAATCATCTTCCGTCTTGGCGCTCTTGGCGTCTTGGCGGTTGCGCCCCCGATCCAAAACATGAAACCCAACCACGCCCTCCTCACCCGGTTCCTCCGCGATTACCCGTTCCAGCCCGCCACCGGCGTCTGGCGCGCCTTCGAGATCGAGCACCTCTGCTCGTTCCCCTTCCCCGAAGGGCACGGCCTCGACCTCGGCTGCGGCGACGGCAAGCTCACCAAGATCATCCTCGACCACCTGAGCGACGGGAAGACCCGCACCATGGTCGGCATCGACCCCGACCCCAAGGAGACCGAACTCGCCAAAGAGATCGGCATCTACGAGCGCATCCACACCGTCGGCGGCGGCGAGATCCCCGAGCCCGATGCCTCCTTCGACTGGGTGCTCTCCAACTCCGTCCTCGAACACATCCCCGACCTCGAGCCCGTCTTCGCCGAAGTTGGCCGACTGCTCAAGCCCGGCGGGGTGTTCCTCTTCACCGTCCCCAGCGAGCAGTTCCACGACGCGCTCAAAGGCCCCGCGCTCGGCGGCGACCGCGCGAAGTACCTCAAGGAGCTCGACGCCCGCGTCGCCCACCTCCGCTACTTCTCGCCCGATGACTGGTCCGCCCTGCTCGGCCGGCACGGCATGACGCTCGAACGCGCCACCCGCTACCTCACGAAGAAGGAAACCCGCCGCTGGGAATCCATCGCCCGCGTCACCGCCGGCGTCCTCTTCGCGGTGCACGGCAAGCAGACCCACCCCATCGAGATCCAGCGGAAGATGGGCATGCGGAAGAAGGACCAGAAGATGCCCACGCCCCTCGCCAAGACCCTCGCCCGAACCCTCGGCGCCGGCCTCGGCGAGTCCGGCCAAACCTCCGACCCCGACAAGGGCCCCCACGGCTGCCTGATGGTCCTGGCGCGAAAGTCCTGAGTGAGCCGCGGCGCTCGCGCCGCGCTCCCCGCCGGGCAAGCCCGGCGGCTAACGGCGCAATGATGAAGCTCCTCCTCGTCACCCACTACTACGCCTCGCACCGCGGCGGCGTCGAGATCCTCGCCGACACCATCGCGCGCGGCCTCGCCGAGCGCCACGGCGTGGACGTCACCTGGGCCGCGGGCAACTGCGACGCGCCTTCCTATCCCCCTCTCCCCCTTGGGGAGAGGGCCGGGGTGAGGGGCGAACGTGCAGGTGCGTCGGATCGCGCCTCGGCCCAGGATGAGAACGGAAGCACAGGGACGCTCGCCCCTCACCCCAACCCTCTCCCCGGAGGGGAGAGGGGGTCGATCCACGCTGTCCCCATCCCCGTCTGCAACTTCACCGAAGCGCGGCTCGGCTTCCCCTACCCCCTCTGGTGGAACCCGCTCTCGCTCGTCAAGGTCTGGAAGCTCCTGGGCCAGTGCGACGCCGTGCACCTGCACGACATCCTCTACCACGGCAACGTCAAGACGTTCCTCCTCGCCAAGCTCCGCGGCAAGCCCGTGCTGCTCACCCAGCACGTCAGCCTCGTGCCCTACAGGAACCCCGTGCTCCGCTACGGCATGTCGCTCGCGAACACGGTCCTCGGCAACGTCGTCTACCGCTTCGCCGACCGTGTCATCCTCTACAGCGAGCAGGTCCGGCAATACTTCGGCCCGATGCGGACCCGCCCCATCGAGCTCGTGCCCAACGGCATCGACACCGACACCTTCTCGCCCGACGGCTCCGAAAGCCGCTCGCGCCTTCGCGAAACCCTCGACCTGCCCCGCAACGCCCCCGTCGCCCTCTTCGTCGGCCGATTCGTTGAAAAGAAGGGCCTGAAGATCCTCGAGCGCGTCGTCGCGGAGCACCCGGAGGTCACCTTCGTCTTCTGTGGCTGGGGGCCGCTCGACCCCGAGACGTGGGGTCGGCCGAACGTCCGCGTCGTCCGTGACCGCAAGAGCCACGAGCTCGTGCCCTGGTACCGCGCGGCGGACGTGTTCGTGCTCCCCAGCGTCGGCGAGGGGTTCCCGGTCGTCGTGCAGGAGGCGATGGCGTCGGGCCTGCCGGTGCTCATCAGCACCGCCACCGCGGATGCGCAGCCCGCGGTGAAGGACGCGGTGTTCCACGAGGAGCTGCGCGGCGACGCCGCGGCCGACGCGAAGCGGGTCGGCGACCGCCTCGCGTCGCTGCTCGCGGACCCGGCCGCGCTCGAGGCGCGACGCGCGGTGGTCGCCGACGTCGCCCGCCGCGAGTGGAGCTGGCCCCGCTGCATCGACCGCTACGCCGCGATCCTCCGCGAGATGGTGATGGAGACCAGGCGATGACGACGCAAGGCGCCTTACCCCCTCTCCCCCTTGGGGAGAGGGTCGGGGTGAGGGGCGACCGTCCCTCGACTTCCGCATGCGCATCCGGGCGAACAAACCTGTTCGCCCCTCACCCCTGCCCTCTCCCCAAGGGGGAGAGGGGGAGGAGCTTGTGACCCCGATCAAGCCCAACTTCCTCTACATCGGCGCCAGCAAGGCCGGCTCGTCCTGGCTCGACCAGGTCCTCCGCGAGCACCCGGACGTCTTCATCCCCGACGCGAAGGACATCATGTTCTTCGACCGGTACTACGACAAAGGCGTCGACTGGTACCTCGGCTTCTTTGAGGATGCCGGCGGCAGGACCGCCGTCGGCGAGATCTCCCACGACTACTTCCTCTTCCCCGAGTGCGCACCGCGGATTCATCAGTTACTTCCGGACGTCAAGCTCGTCGCCTGCCTCCGCGAGCCGGTGAAGAAGACGATCAGCGCGTACCTCTACAACCTCACCACGAACTTCGACAAGGACACGAAGTTCGCGGACTACGCGTTCCTCCCGCAGATCCTCAAGCTCAGCGACTACTACCACAACCTCGAGCCGTTCTATCGCCTGTTCCCGAAGGAGAACATCCTCGTCCTCTTCTTCGATGAGTTGCAGGACGACCCGAAGGACTTCCTGCAGCGGGTCTACGCGCACCTCGGGGTGGATGCGGCCTACGAACCGCCGAGCGTGAACAAGATCATCCTCGCGGCGCGCGAGCCGCGGGCTTACTTCGTGGCGCACCTGGTCTACCGCGCGGGCGGGATGTTCCGCGCCTTGGGTATGGCGAACCTCGTCGGGCGGGTGAAGCGGAGCCCGTTCTTCAACAAGCTGCTCTACAAGAAGCCGACCCACCCGCCCGAAGCGCCCGTGGAAGTGCAGCGGCAGCTTCACGAGCACTTCCGTGCCGATTACGAGAAGCTCGAGGCGCTCATCGGCCGCAAGCTCCCGCCGAGCTGGTGGGAGAAGCCGTGAGCGACTCGCCTGCGGATCTCCAGCCCTCGGGGAGCGGGCAGAGGGAGGATGGCGGCCGCGAGGCAACCGCGCCCGACACCTCGCCCCCTCCGCCCCTCGCGGGGGCCGGGCTTGCGCGGTCGCCGGTGAGGCTGCTGCTGCGGTGGGCCCGCTGGCTCGTGCCGATCGCCGCGGTGGCCTGGCTGCTCACCTCCGGCGGCATCGACTTCTCCGGCCTCAACATCCCCGGCGGCCGGCGGCACTACCTGGTTCTGGGCGCCGCGATCTGGCTCTGCACCATGCTGCTCAGCTACGTCCGCCACCGCACGATCCTCCGCGCGATGGGCGTGCCCATCACGCTGCGGCAGGCGGTCCACGTCGGCTGGATCGGGTCGTTCTACAACATGGTCCTCTTCGGCGGCGTCGGGGGCGACCTCGTGAAGGTCGGGTACCTCCTCAAGATCACCGGCGGGCAGCGGCGCGCGGCGATCCTCTCCAGCCTCCCCGTCGACCGGGCGCTCGGGGCGCTCGCGCTCTTCGTCATCGGCGGCGGCGCCGTGCTGCTCTCGTGGGACGAGTTCGCCGCCGAGCCGCGGCTCCATGCCGTCGTCGTCGGCACGTTCGCCGCGCTCGGCGTCGTCGGCCTCGGCGGCGTCGCCACCCTCGCGACCCTCGCCCGGACCCGTGTCACCGGCCTGATCGCGTGGAGCGTCGGGCTCCTCTTGCTCGCCGCCCCGCTGCTCCTCGAGTGGTCCGACGCCTCGGGCGAACTCGCCCGGCAACTGCTCCGCTCGCTGTGGATGACACTCGCGATCGTCGCCGCGGTCGCGCTGCTGGGTGTTGCAGTGGCCCCGCTGCTCCTGCCCGGCCGGCCGCTCGCGGAAACCGTGCGCAACCGCCTCCCCCTCGGCCGCGCCGTCATGGCCGTCGTCGACAGCGTGCTCGCGCTGCGGGAGCGGGTCGGGTCGCTGACCGTCGCGTTCGCCCTCGCGCTCGTGCTGCAGACCGGCTGCGTCGCGGGCATCTACTGTTTCGCCCAGGCGGTGCCGATCGAGCCCCACCCGACGGTCGGCCACGTCCTCTTCGCCGTCCCCGCGTCCATGGTCGCCAACGCGCTGCCGCTGCCCGGCGGCGGCCTCGGCGTCGGCGAAACCACGCTCGAGGTGCTCCTCCGCCTCTGCAAAGTCGACGGCGAGCCCGTCACCAGCGGCGCCGAAACGTTCCTCCTCACCCGCATCGTCCTGACGACGCTGAGCCTGCTCGGCCTGCCGCTGTCCTTCCTGCGCGTCACCCCACGCCGGCCCTGAGCCCGCGACGCCGACCCTGAGCCCCGCGAAGGGTCGG
>CAZKRE010000043.1:14267-20513 GCA_964555075.1 uncultured Phycisphaeraceae bacterium | reverse complement strand
GGATGCTCGAGACACGCAGGTCGATGTCGCGCCCCTCGGCCACGATGCGGACGCGCCCCTCCTGCGGCAGCCGCTTCTCGGCGATGTCCATCTTCCCGATCACCTTGATCCGCGAGGTGATCGCCGCGTGCATGCCCTGCGGCGGCTTCATCAGGTCGCGGAGCACGCCGTCGATCCGGTACCGGATCCGCGTGCCGCGCTTGTCGGGTTCGATGTGGATGTCGCTCGCCTTGTCCCGCACGGCCGTGAGCAGCGCGACGTTGACGAGGTTGATGATCGGCGAGCCCGCGACCATCTTCTCGAGGTCCGTCGTCGGGCCCTCGTCGATGGTCTCGCGCTCGACGACCGACACGTCCTGCTCGGTCAGCGAGGTGAGGAACGCGTCGAGGTCGACGTTGCCGCCCTTGTACTTCGCGAGGAACTCGCGGATGTTGTTCTCGAGCGCGAGCACCGGGCGGATCTGCTTGGACCCCGTGATCGTCCGCAGCCGGTCGATCGTGGGCAGCGAGTGGGGCTCCGCCATCGCGACCGTCAGCACGCCGTGCACCTTGAACATGGGCACGACGAGCATCCGCTCGGCATCCTCCTCACCGAGGAGCGAAACCACGGCCGGGTCGATGAGCCCGTGCCGCAGCGACACGCCCTTGACGCCCAGCGTCTTCGCAAGCGTCTGCACGAGCGTGGTGGCGCTGATGACGTTCTGGTCGACCAGGAGCTCGCCCAGCCGCTGGCCCGACGCCTTCTGCTCGGCCAGTGCCCGCTCGAGCTGCTGGGGCGTGAGGATGCCCTCTTCGACGAGCGCTTCGCCGATCCGCACGCGCCTGACGCTCCGGTTGGGCGTACTCACAGGAAGCTCCTCACCGCGTCGCCCGCGTCGGCGTACTGTTCGACGAACGCCGTCGCCTCCGTCAGGTCGAGCACCTCCCGCAGCGTCTCGTTCGCGCCGCACAGCTTGATCGACTGCCCGCTCCGCGCCAGTTCGTCGTGAAGGTCCGCGAGCGTCTCGAGCCCCCGCGAATCGATGAACGGGACCGCCGAGGCGTCCACCACGAACCGGCCCATGCTCTGCTCTTGCACCTGTGACACCCGCGCCCTGAACGTGTCCGCATCGGTGCCCGTGAGCGGCCCGATCGGCTTCAGGACGATGACGGCCCCTTGTCGCTGCTCCTGGATCTGCATGATTGCGGTACTGCCTGTGGTCTCGGATCAGCGTCGCGCGGCGCCGCGCTACTTCGCCTGCTGGATCGGGATGCGGAGCGTGAAGACGCTGCCCTGGTCGATGCCGGAGTCGACGGTGAGATCGCCCCCGTGCAGCCGCATCACCTCACGCGCCAGCGCCAGCCCGAGGCCCGAGCCGGTGACGCCGGAGATCCGGCGGTCGTTGGCGCGGTAGAACTTCTCGAAGATTTTCTCGTGCTCCTCCGGCTTGATGCCCAGGCCGGTGTCGCGGACCTCGATCACGACGTCGCCCTTCACCGTGTCGGCCACGACCGTGACGTTGCCGCCCGCAGGCGTGTACTTGATCCCGTTACCCACCACGTTCTGGATCGCCATCACGATCTTGTCGCGGTCGGCATACAGGACCGGGAGCTTCGGCGGCATCCTGATCTCCAACCCGACCTGCTTCTCCGTCGCCTGGGCCCCGAAGTCCTGCTCCACCTCGTGGAGGATCGCGAGGAGGTCGACGTCGTTGCGATTGAGCTTCAGCGAGCCGGCCTCGATCTCGGCGACCGACAGGAGGTCGCCGATCATCCGCTCCAGCCGCCGCGTCTCGCTGTTGATGACGTTGAGGCACTTCGCCCGCGCCGCCGGCTCCTGGGGCGAGTCGTCGAGCAGAGACTCGAGATAAAGCCGGATGTTCGTCAGCGGGGCCCGCAACTCGTGCGTCGCGTGCGCCACGAACTCGTGTCGCGCCTCTTCCGCCACGCGCTGCTGCGTCACGTCCTCGATCACGACCATGGCGCTGCTCGCGTCGACCCGGCGGACCGGCCGGATGATGAACCGAAGCACCCCGCCGCCCGGCTCGTCCCGCCGATCCATCAGGTAGGTGGCGCGGCGCGAGGAGGCCACCGCTTCCCGCAGCGCCTTCTGCAGCTCCGGCGCCGGCAGCATCGCGTCGAGCTCCCGGCCTTCCATCGACTCGCGCGGCTGACGCAGGAACAGCGCCGCCGCATGGTTCACGTACTTCACCCGCAGCGCGTCGTCGACCATGACCAGGCCCTGCGGCATCGCGTCGCAGCCGCTCGAAAGGTCGTCGCTGTCATTCGTCAGCGTCCCGAGCGACTGCTTCGTCTGCTGCACGGCCGCCAGGCGTCGCAGCCGCTGCTGCTCCGCCAGCATCGTGTTCCACTGGTCGGCCTCGATCCCCAGATCCCCCGCCAACCGCAGCGCCGCCTCCGACGTCTCGCCCCGGTGCATCTCCAGCAGCGCCTCACGCACCGCCCCGACGCCCATCAGCTTCGAGCGGTGGTACCGGTAGACGACCAGCAGCGCCATCAGCGACACCGCGCCGATACCCCCGACGCCCGCCCGCGCCTCCCAGTTCGGCTGCCCCAGCGCGTCGAGCGGGGCCGTCACCTCAAGCGTCGCCCACCCCCGCCCGTGCACCAGCACCGGCCGCTTCACCACCGCCACACCCGCGGCAATCGACAGCTCCGGCTCACTCGCATGGCCCGAGAACTCGAACGTCTGGGGATCGGCGTCAGCGGCAACGACCACCGTATCGGTCACGATCTGCCCCGAAGGCGTTACAACCCGCACGCGATCGAGCGCATGCCGCGCACTGGCGTCCATCAACTGCCGCCGGACCGCCTGGGTCCCGCTGGCGAGCATCGGCTCCGACGTCGCGGCGAGCAGGTCGGCCACCGTCTCGATCTGGGCGATCCGGGCCGCCTCCGCCGTCTGCCGCTGCGCCCGGACGAGCCACGCCCCGCAGGCCGTGAGGGTCACGACCAGGAGCACCGCGACGGCAAGGCCGATCGAAGCCACCGCCGACTCGCCTCGCAGCAGGCCCCAGCGGATCGATTGTGTGCCCGAACCGAACTTCACTGCCAACTCCCATCAAAGATCGGTCTGACGCCCCGTGAGGTATCGGCACCTTCGCCAAGCGGATTGATGGCAGGCAAGCGATCTCGCCCGCCCCGCCGTACGAAGCCGGTCGGAGCTGCATCCCGAATGGCTCAACCGCTACAGACGGACCGCCCCCCGCGCGCACCGCGGCCGGAGCCGCGACTTTGTCCCGGTGGTCGGGCAGTGAAATGATTCAACACGTCCCCGGCCGCCCCCTCACGCCACCAGCCCGACGCCCTGGAAGCTGTGCCCCGGCAACACCTTCTCGAGGTTCGCGTTGCCGAGGTGGACCCGGGTGACCTCCGCGAGCACATCGCGGAAGTCGGTCGTGTGCAGGAGGTCCCGTTTCTGGTAGAGCTGGTCTTCCGCGAGGCCGGGCCACTTCGTCACGACCGGCCGCTTTCCGCCGCCGCCCGCGCGGTGGACGCCGCCGCCGATCGCCAGCATGGCGTTCGCCCAGCCGTGGTCGGTGCCGCCGGTCCCGTTCTCCGCGGCGGTACGGCCGAAGTCGCTCATCGTCAGGACCAGCGTGTCGTCCAGCCGGTCACCGAGATCGGCGCAGAAGGCGTTCAGGGCGTCGCCCATGACCTGGAGCTGATTGCCGAAGGCGCCGCCGACACCGCTTCCCTGGTTGTTGTGCGTGTCCCACCCGCCGTAGTCGATCTCGATGACCTCGAGCCCGATGTCGCTCTTGATGAGCCGGGCGGCTGTCTGGAGCTGCCGCGCGAGGCTGGAGTCGGGGTACTCCGCCGCGGGGGTGTACTTCTCGGCGGCGACCTTCTGGATCAGCCGCACCCCTTCGAGCGTCGTCCGCCCCGCCTGCGAGACCAGGTCCCGGGCGTGGGTCTTGTGCTGGTGCGTGGCGTGGGCGTAGGCGTGCTCGAGCGCCGCCGCGACCTGCGCGCCCTCGACCCGCGTCTTGGGCATGCCCAGGTCCTCGAGGCCGCGCACCGCGTAGGCCGCGGCGTCGCCCCGCAGGATCCGGGGCAGCGTATTGCCCAGCGCCACCGCCCGCACCGGCCCGTGCCCCTGCGACGTAACGAGGTGGCGGTTCAGCCACCCGTCGCTCCCGACCGTGTTCCCGATCACGCCCGTCTCCCAGACGTCCTGCTCCTCGAAGTGGGACCGGGTGTTCTCGCTGTACCCCACCGCCTGGGCGGCGACGAAGTGGCCCGAGTCGATCCATGGCCGCAGCGCCCCCAGCCGCGGGTGCAGGCCGAACTGCCCGTCCAGGTCAATGCAGCCTTCCGGCTCATTCGGGCTCGGGACGCGGAGCCCCTTGCGGAGCTTCGCGTAGTGCTCGTCCTTGTAGGGCACGACGAGGTTCAGCCCGTCGATCCCGCCGCGGAGGAAGATCGCCACCAGCGTCTTGCCCCGCGTGACCTCGGCCGTCGCCTCGATCGGCCCGCCGTCCGAAGCGAGTAGCTGTAGCGGCGCGAGCCCGTGGTACACGGCGAGCGCGCCGGTGGTCTTCAGGAAGAAGCGTCGGGTCATTTCCATGCTGGACTCCATCCGGCTGCGGGCCACGCGCCCGAGGCGCGCCGCCCCGCAGCGTCATCATCGAAGGGTTGCCTCAGGCATCTGCGCCACGAGCGATGCCACCGATCGGACCAGTTCCCCCGCAGACGTTCCGGCGTTGTCCTCCATCAGTCGGACGACGGCCTTGCTGGACGCTTCGCCCAGCGGCCGGCCGAGCAGCCGCATCGCCGCCGCGTCCACCACCGCCTGCCGCCACGCGGGCAGGTCCTCCTCGTCGCCGGGCGGTGTCCGCAGCGGCTCGGGCACCGCCGACAGCAGCCGATAATCCATGTCCGCCGCCAGCCGCCACCGCTGCAGCGTCACGTTCGAGTCGGTGTAGGCCTCGTCTTCCTCGGGGTAGCCGTCGGGCGTGTCCTTGTCGAAGAGGCCCAGGGCCGAGCGGTTGAGGTACGCCTGCACCTGCCCCGCGCTCTCGTGGCGGACGGCGCGGGACAGCCGGATCGCGTGATCGAGCGGCCGGGCCACCCTCGGGTTTGAAGCACGGAAGGCTTCATGCTTCGCCATCGCGAGCAGCACTTCCCGCAGATCCCCGCCCGTCTCCGTGAACACGGCGGAGAGATCGGCGACGAGCGCCGGGGCCGCCGGGACGCCGACGTAGTGTTCGACGAGCTTGTGGCAGATGTAGTTCGCGGTGCTCGGATGGGCCGCCAGCATCTCGATCACGCGGTGCACCCGATCCTTCCGCGCCTGCGGGTCCTTCGCCTCTTCGAGCCTCAGTCCGAAGACCACGCGCTCGTCCGCATCGTTGAGATGCGGGACGTAGCGGTAGTTGCTCTGGAACCAATCCAGCCCGTGCAGCGGGGCCTCCTCGGTCATCATCCAGCCGGTGAGCAGGTGCGCCAGCGACGTGACGTCCTCCTGCGTGTATCCGCCGTGGACACCGACGGTGTGGAGTTCCATGATCTCGCGGGCGTAGTTCTCGTTGATGCGGCGGCCGAAGCTGCGGTGCTGGTCGAGGTAGTACAGCATCGCCGGGCTGGTCGCGCTCGTCTGGAGCAGTTGGAAGAACGGGGACGGCCCCGCCGCGGCAAACCGGGCAAACTCCTCCCCCTTCCGCTCCGCCTGCGCCTTGCGGAGCCAGGTCGAGAAGTGGTTCGCCGTCCACAGCGCGAACCGGGCTCGCACCGGGTTGGGGGTCGTCATCGCCCACAGCAGCGCCCGCCGCTCGACCTCGCTGCCGCTCCGCCGACTGCTGTGCTTCAGCGCCGCCCGCTGCCACGCCGCCTGCTCGCCCGGATCGTCCCACCGCCGGAACAGCCGGTCGCGGAGGTACGCTTCTTCCCCCATCGTCAGCACCGCCGCAAGCTCGTCCCCCTCCGGCCCGAACGCGAACCGGTCGAGCAGTCGCACCGCGCGGCCGTAGGTCTCTGCTCCGGCATCCACCGCGGCGGCCACCCCCGGCGTGTCCGACGTGTTGCCCGCCCGGTCCGCGACCCGCACCGCGATCGTCCGCTCACGCCCCTCGCCCCGGATCACCACCGGCAGCACGAGCCGCGACTCCCCCACCGCGGGCGTCACCCGAAAGCCCGTGGCCTCGCCATCCACCAGCAGCTCCGCCCACGCGACCTCCCGGTCGTCCGCCACGTCCACCACCACCGCATCGACGGGCGCGACCGTGACACTTGCGGCCTCCGGGGC
>CAZKRE010000043.1:0-14167 GCA_964555075.1 uncultured Phycisphaeraceae bacterium | reverse complement strand
CGGGGCGGGGTAGACAATCGTCGCCCGCGGCGGCGTTTCGTCGCGGCCCATCCGCTCCCGCAGCGTCACGCCGCCGAGGAAGAGGTTGCGGTCCCTCTTCGCGTCCCCGCCGAACGCGTCGTTGATGAACGCGACCTCGATCCGCTTGGGGCCGGCCGCCAGGTCGACCGCGCCCGCGTCGAACGTGCGGTAGCCGCCGGAGACTTTCACCTCTTTGCGCAGCCGCTCCTCGTCCCCCTGGTGGACGACCACCAGCGCCACGGGGTCGCCCTCGAACGGCTGCCCCTTCGCGACGAAGCGCACGTCGAACCGCCCCTCGAGGTCATCCGGCAGCGTCAGCGCCCCCTTCGCGTTGCTGTACCACCCGACGACGCGCTCCTCCCGGTTCCTCTCCGAGATGAGCCGCTCCCGCGTCGCGTCGTCCCACGCCGCGTCGAACACCGGGTACGACAGCACCCGCCTCGACTGCGGGCTTCCCCCTTCGAAAGGCGCGACGGTGAGCCGGGCTTCCGGCGACCGGGCCGTCAGCCCGCTGGAGAGGCGGGCTTCGAGTCGCAGCGTGTTCGCACCGTCCCGGAGGAACCCGCGGTCGAGCAGGAATCGCGGCGACGCGTCCTGCTGCTGCGCGATCACCTCGCCGTTCACAAGCAGCGACACCACGGGCGGATCGGGTTGACGCCGACCGTCCCACGAAGCCTCCGCCTCGACCACCACGTTCCCCGACACGACGCGGCCATGAAGCGGCGTCGCCAGGGCGACTCCGACCCGGTCGTCCCCGCCCGGCAGCGCGATGACCTGCTCGCTCGCCGGCAGCGACTCCATCCGCAGCACCTCGAAGCGATCGATCCGCAGGTTGCGGTCCTGTCCGCGGGCGTTGAAGTCGTTCTCGAAGTAGGCCAGCAGTGACCGCTCGCCCGGTTGCAGGTAAACCGGCCGACCTACCGGGAGCCGGTGCCACTGCTTTTGCGTCAGCCGCCCAGCCGTCTGCGGATAGTTGTCGTTGTCGACGCGGAGGCCGACCGTCGGGAAGGCGCCGCTGCTGAAGTCACCCGAAACCGTGAGGATCACCTGGTACCACGCGGGCGTCTCGATGTTGATCACCCCGACGAGCGGCGGGAAGGCGCCGTTGTTGACCACGAACTCCCCGCCCGACGCGCCGCTCCCCTTCCCGATGGTCAGCTTCGGCTGCTCGGCGGCGTCTTTCCGCAGGTACCGCGGCGGCCGCGGCATGTCCCGCAGGCTCTCCGCCTCTCCCGCGAACAGCACGCCATCCGCGGGCCGGACCACGTCCACCGTCACCCGCTCGCTCTCCCGTTCCGTCTCCCCCTGCCGCTGCATCACCGCGATCAGGTCCAATGGGCCCGGCGGGAGCGCATCCGCATCCAGCTCAAACGACAGCCGCCGCGTCGGCCCCATCTCGAACCCCACCTCTTCCACCAGCGGCAACGGCTCGCCGCCCGGAAGCAGCAACGCGACCTCCGCAGGGTCCGCGGGATCGTCGTCCAACTCGACCCCCACCGCGATCTTCCCCCACACCACCGCGCCCGAAACCGGCGCCACGATCACCGGCCGGGTCTCCCGCTCCGATGCCGGCACGACCGGGTCCTCACGCACCGCGACCTTCAGCGTCGCGTCCCCCACCCGCAGCGACGCCTCCCCCGCCTTCACCCCCCGGACGCGCACGAACCCCAGCGCCTGCCCCGCCAGCGCCACCGGCGGCCGCACGACCTCCAGCGTCGACGCACCCGTCGACTCAACGTCGAACAGCCGATCAACGTCGGCAGGCTCGACCACCTCGAACGGGATCATCCGCGTGCCGCCGAGCCAGACCGTGGTCCGCGACGCCGCGAACCGGACGCCGCTCTTCGCCGGCTCCGATGCAGACGTCACCCGCTTGGTTTCCGGGTTCGTCGCCGCCTCCGCGGGCGCTTCGGTTGACGTGCTCCCAGGTTCCGCGGCGAGGGCCAGCGATGACGCGAACATCAACGCCGACAACCACATCCAACCACGACAGATATGCATGGCTCTTGATCCCATCCCTGGCCCGGACATAGTACCGGGCCAGGGACGGAGACCCTAGCCGTTTCTCACGACTGGGAAACAGTTTCTCCTATACCGTCAGGCTCATCGTCGACCCCGAGAACGAATGGCTGTAGGCGGCGGTCGCCCCCTGCTGCGAAACCATCAGGGTCGACGAGCTCTCGATCAAGGTCGCCTCGCCGGCGGTGGCCTGTCCGAGCATGCTCAGGGCGAGCACGCCCCCCAGCTTGTCCCGCTTCTCCTCCTTGTCGTCTCCGAGCAGGGTCTGGAGGACGAGCATCGCGACGAGCAGCTTCATCGCGTCGTCCGGGTTGCTTGAACCCGCCAGCTTCGCCAACCCCTCGGTCAGGCCGGCCAGCCCGCCGACCCGGGTGATCGACGTGCTGCTGCTCGACACGAAGGAGGCGGCGCCGCCCGCTCCGGCAGCAGCAGCGGGGGCGGGGCTGATCGGCATCGCGGGGGTGCTTCCAACCGGGCTCAGGGCTTCCATCACGTCTCTCTTTCTCTCCGGGCGACGGGCCGGCCCCACGGCAGGGGCGGTTCCTTCGCGGTTCTCCACCCAAGATGTGCCTCACGGGGCCAACGGACGCGAATGGAGCCCTCCATTTCGCCTCAGACACCTGTACGGAAAGGACTTACGGACGACGTCGTGATGTAGCGAATGTGCGGACGGCGCCGTCTGTCGTTCGCCGGCAACAGGCCGGCCGATAGATCAAAGGTGCGACCCCGCGTTACCCCCGACCTCATCCCGCTCCTGGACGGCCCCGCCCGCGGCGAGGTCGAGCTCGTCGCTGACGGCGAGCACCTCCGTCGGGTCGTGCTCGACGGCATGCTCCGCGCGCAGGTCAGCCTCGACATCGCGACCGCGGACTTCAAGGCCATGCTCGTTCCGACGCCCGGGCTCCCGTCCCGCGGCCGCGCCCGGCGGAACGACGCCCAATCGATCATCACCCATCTCGCCCGCCTCGCCGAACGCGGCGTCGAGGTCCGCCTGCTCCACGCCGGCGTGCCCAGCGGCCCGGCCTTGCGCGAGCTCAAGCGCGGCGTGCCGGGCAACATCACCATCCGTCGCTGCCCCCGTCTCCACGCCAAGGCCGTCATCGTCGACGCCGCCGCGATGTACCTCGGCAGCGCCAACCTCACCGGCGCCGGCCTGGGCGCGAAAGGCGACACCCGCCGCAACTTCGAGTGGGGCTTCTGGACCTCTTCCCCCACGCTCGTCGATGCCGTGTTCCAGCGGTTCAACGCCCTCTGGGAAGGCGACCACTGCACCGGCTGCGGTCGCCGCGACGTCTGCCCCGTCCCGCTCGAAGAGCCCGCGCTGTAGTTGCCCGCCGGCTTATCCGACGCCGCCGGCCGCGTCCAGACGCCTCGTCACCCGTGCCGCTCGTGCCACCTGCGACGACGCTTGTTCAGCCGATAACGGTGCGCGCGTAGCGCCCGTTCATCGCGCCGCGCCACGATGCCGATTGAAGGGATGAACGGCGGTTGATCCTTTCAGGGGCCTCGGTCGCGAACGTGAGTTCGTGGCCGAGGCCTTTTCGCAACCCGCGTCCCACACCCGTCATCAAACCGGCGCGATGCGGCTCGCGTGCTGGAGCATCAGGTCACGCGCCGCGCGCACGTCCTCGAACCGCTGCTCGCCCGCCTCGCGCTCGATGACCAGGTTGCCGTCCCACTCCGCCCGCGAGAGCATGTCCATAAAGGCCGTCCAGTCGACATCCCCTTCCCCGGCCCGAACCTCCTTGCCCCAGGTGCCCGGAGTCTCCGTCCGCACCGCGTCCTTGATGTGGACCTGGCGCACGCGGGGCAACAGCAACCGAAGCGCCTCGATCGGATCGCCCTTGTCGTACAGGATCATGTTCGCCGGATCGAAGTTCACGCCGACGTTGGGCCGGTCGAGTTCGGCGAGGAATCGCTGAAGGTCCTCGGCCGTCTCCTGCCCCGTCTCCAGCAGGAGCGAGACAGACGACGCGGCGTACAGGTCCGCGATCGCGGCGGTCCGCTCGATCATCTTCCCGTAGCCGCTGTCCTCGCGAGCGTGGGGGATGAAGCCCACGTGCGTGGTGATGGCGGAGACGCCGAGCGACTTCGCGTGGTTCAGCGCACGCTCGGCGATGCGGAAGTTCTCGTCCCAATCCGCGTCGAGCACCAGCCCGCCGGTGCGCCGGATCGACTCGAGCGTGGAATAGTCCTCGCCGGCGCAGCCGAACATGCCCGACACGATCTCGATCCCCGCATCCCGGAGCCGGTCCCCGACATCGCCCCACGCCTCGGGCTCCGCCGAAAGCGGGTTCAGCGCCAGTTGCACCTTCCGGAGGCCGCACTCGCCGAGCGCCTCCACCAGCGACTGCGCGTCGTGGGCACGAAGGGACCAACTGCACACGCCCAGCCGCTGCTCCATGTCACGCTCGCTCATTGCGCCACTCCACCGCCTGACCGCCCGGCAGGCGCCCCGCGCGGGGCGTCAACGCCGGGGTTGATGAGCCCATCAATACCACCAGCGTCGCCACCGCTCAACTGACGCGACAGCGACACGCCAGCGCGGCGTGGCGTGGCGGCCGATGCCCGCGGGACCCGATCGGTTCAGCTCCCCTCGACGCTGGCGAGCAGCGCGAGCGCGTTCGTCCGCGTCAGACGCCGGATCGTCTCGGCCGAGAGGCCGAGGTGATCGCGGAGGTTGCGCTGGGCCTGCGGCATGGTCATCGCAGAGCCGACGAGGTGCGCCCGCCCCGGCGCCCACGCCGCGAGATCCTCGCCGACCTCCACTTCCCAGTGGCCGAGCGTGTAGCGGCCGGGCCCGAGCCCCGCGGCGGCCATCGCGTCGGTCACGACGATCGCCCCGCCGTCCCCGATGAGGTCCAGGTAGTTGGCGAGCGCGACGAACGGGACGTGGACCCCATCGGCAATGAAACAGAGCGTCAGGTCGCGGCGGAGGTGCAGGCACCGCTGCACGATGTTGTCGTGCCGGTGCATCAGCATCGGACAGCCGTTGCCCAGGTGGGTGTAGAGACGGAGGCCGGCATCGATCGCGGCGCGGAGCTGATCCAGCGACGCGTCGCTGTGGCCGCCGGCAACGAGGCACCCTTCCCGCGTGAGCCGGCGGACCGTCGCCATCCCCTCGTCGCATTCCGGGGCCAGCGTGACCAGCCGAACCAGGCCTCCGCCCGCTTCCAGCAGCGGCAGGAACAGCTCCGGCGTGGCCGGTCGAATGGCGTTGGCATCATGGGCGCCGCGGAAACCGGGCTCGGGGCTGAGCGACGGCCCCTCGATGTGCAGCCCCCGGATGACGGAGGCGACAAGAGCGTCCTGCGACCGCCACGTCGCCAGCCGCCGCAGACGCTCGGCCATCTGGTCGGCGGGCGCGGTGATGATCGTCGCGAGACACCCCTCGACGCCGTCCGCCGCCATGCGCTCGCAGGCGTGGCGGAGCCGCTCGGGGGTGAGCGAGTCGTGGTTGAAGTCAACGCCGGCGTAGCCGTTGACCTGAAGATCGATGGAGTCGCGGGGGCTGCTCATGCGCTGTAATGTTAGCTTGCATCATCCATGATGCAAGCTAGAATCAAGCCATGCCGGCCAATCTCCAGGATGTTGCACGCCTCGCGGGGGTCTCCCCCTCCGCGGCCTCGGCGGCGCTGCGGCCGCCGAGGGCGACCAATGTCCGCCTCGCCGACGCGACCCGGCAGCGCGTCCTTCAGGCCGCGGAGTCGCTGGGCTACCGCCGCAACCCGCTCGCCCGCGGCCTCCGCGGCGAGGCGACGCGCACGCTCGGCGTTCTCTGGTGGCTCGGCTCGCCCGTTGGCCGGGAGTTCATGCCCCGCCGGCTCGCTCAGATGGCCCAAACCCGCGACTACTCCATGGTCCTGGCGGACCACCTCGGCTCCCCCGCTCGCGTCGTCGAGACGCTCCGCGAGTTCGCGGTCCGCGGCGTCGACGGCGTCGTCCTTGAGAGCGACGACACCATCGCGGCGTCTGCCGACGTCCGAGACGCCCTGCGGCCCTTCAACGCGTCCGTCGTCGTCCAGCCCACGCCGACCGTCGCGCCGATCGGCTCGGACACGATCGTTCACGACCGGCTCGCCGCCATCCGCGAAGCGGTGACCCACCTGGTCGCGACGGGCCGACGGCGGCCGGTGTTCCTCGTCGCCCGCCACGCCAACGCGGGCAAGGCGTCCGCCTTCCTCGACGAGCTGCGCCGCCACGCGCTCCCCGCCGATCCCGCCGCCGTCATCGACCTCGACGAGCGGGGCACGGACAACCTCTGCCGGCTGACGATGCGGACGCTCGACGCCGGGCAATACGCGGGAGCGGACACCGGTTTCGACGCCCTGCTGGCCACGAGCGACGAGGTCGCGCTCGGCGCGATCGCCTGGTTGCGCGCCAGCGGCCGCCGCGTGCCGGAGGACGTGGCGGTGGTCGGCTCGAACGACACCCACATGGCCGAGTTCCTCACGCCGCCGCTCGCGAGCGTCGATCGGCGGGAGCCGGAACTCGTCGGACTCATCGAGGGCCGCCTCTTCGACCGGCTCGCGCGACCCGACGCCCCGCCGACCACGACCGCGCTCCCCATGCGTTTCGTCCGCCGCGCTTCCGCCGGCGGTGACCCGACCTGACCGATACGCCCGCGACGCGGGCAGGACCCGCCCCTTTAACCAAGGACACGACATGCAGATCGACATCAGCCCCAGCAAGCAGGAACTCGGCCGTCGCGCCGCCGAGCGCGGGATCGCGCTCATCCGTGAGGCCCTCAACGAGCGCGGCGAGGCGAACCTGATCGTCGCCACCGGCGCGAGCCAGTTCGAGATGCTCGAGCAGCTCGTGAAGGCGGACCTGCCGTGGCACCGGATCACGGCGTTCCACCTCGACGAGTACGTCGGCATGCCGATCACCCACCCCGCGAGCTTTCGGCTGTACCTGTGGCAGCGGTTCGTCAGCCGGCTGCCGCTGCCGATCAAGGCGTTCCACTACCTCGACGCCGAGAAGGACCCCGAGGCCGAGGCGAAGCGGGTCGGCGCCCTGATCCGCCAGCACCCCATCGACGTCGCGTTCGTCGGCATCGGCGAGAACGCCCACCTGGCGTTCAACGACCCGCCGGCCGACTTCGAGACGGAGGAGCCCTACCTCGTCGTCAACCTCGACGAGGCCTGCCGCAAGCAGCAGTTGGGCGAGGGGTGGTTCCCGACGCTCGAAGACGTCCCGACGCGAGCGATTTCGATGTCCGTGAAGCAGATCCTCAAGAGCCGAGCCGTGATCGTGAGCGTGCCCGATCAGCGGAAGGCGCGGGCCGTCCGCGATTCGGTCGAGGGACCCGTCACGCCCGACACGCCCGCGAGCGTGCTCCAGCAGCACGACCGGGTGTGGCTGTACGTCGACGAGCCGGCCGCGTCGGAGCTCAGCGCCGCCGCCCGCTCCTGAACCCGCCATCGTCCCCCCGGCCCTCCGCCGGGCCGGCCGACTCGGAGGAGACGCGCCGGCCCGGCCTCCGCCGCGGATCAGGCGGCCCCATGGGTCGTCGGGTCCGCGGCGTTTGTGTTTGAACCGGCAAAAAACGACCGCGCCTCGTCCCGATCGAGCGGGAGCTTGATCGGCCGGCCGAGGGCGGCGGACATCTGGGCGGCCCAACCCACCTCCGCGACCGGCGCGCTGTTCCGGAAGCTCAGGAAGCTCTGACGCTTCGCGAGGATGCAGCCGAGGAAGTGGTCGACGCAGACCTGTGTCTGGTGGTCGATCACGTTGCCGGAGTCGGGCGTCGTGGTGTCAGGGGGCCAAGGCTCGGCCCCCTCGCGTCGGCACCGTTCCGGGTCGAGCGGGTAGATCCACTTGCCGGCGGTGTCCATCTCGGACCAGTACCGGATCTTCTGCGGGCGGTCGAGGCCGCTGTCGAAGACGAAGGCGCCTTTGGTGCCGTAGAGCGAGTGGTAGGCGTCGTAGCCGTTGCCGGTGTCGATGTTCCCGAAACAGAACCCGCACGCGCCGTTGTCGAAGGTGATCTGGATGTTCCAGATCGGGTCGGCCTCGAACGGGCGGGACTGGGCGGGCATGCTGGTCGCGAACACGCTCGCGGGGGTCGCCTGGCTCTGCATCAGCCGGAGCATGACCGACAGCGAGTGGATCACGCCCATGCCGATCGCGTCGCCCATCACCTCGCGGCTGAGCTTCCACGCCTTGTCGCCAGCGATGTTCACCGGGTGGCGGTAGTTGATCTGAACCTGCGTGAGCTTGCCGAACGCACCAGCGGCGACCATCTCCGCGAGCCGGGTCTCGAGGGTGTCGAAGTTGAGGATGTAATCCACGAAGGTGACGAGGTCGGGGCGTGCGTCGGCGAGTTGCAGTTGCCGATCCCATTCGTCGAAGCGGGTGGCGGCGGGCTTCTCGCAGAAGACGTGCTTGCCGGCCTCGAGAGCGGCGATCGCCTGCGGGCCGTGCGTCGAGTTGGGGCCACAGAGGAACACGGCGTCAACGTCCGGGCGGGCGATGAGCGCTTCGTAGGACGCCTCGTAGGGGACGTCCGCCTGACCGATTGCCGTCAGAGCCGCCCGCGCCTTGCTTTCGTCGCGCTGGTGGACCGCGGCGAGGCGCGCTCGCGGGTGGGATGCGACCCGCTGCGCCAGCGCCTGCCCCATCCACCCGACCCCAACCAGGCCGACGCCAACGACTCCCTGCGCATCATTCATCATGGTCTCCTTATTGAATGGGAGCAGGTTATATGCGATGATGGATAATCGCAATGACTGTCGCATCGCCGTCAACCGCCCCTGCCTTCTTCGCCGGCCTGAAGTCGCGACTCGACCGGCGGGGCGAGCCGCTGTATCTCCAGATCGCGGCCTTGGTCCGGGCCGGGATCGATGCGGGCGACCTTCGGCCGGGCGACACGGTGCCCCCGCAGCGGCAACTGAGCGTCGATTGGGCGGTGGGCGAGGTGACGATCCGCCGGGCCTTCCAGGAACTGGCGAACCAGGGGTGGCTGAGCGCTCGCGCGGGGGGTGGGACGGTCATCCGCGATCGGGGCGAGCCCCCGCCGGACGCCACGATCCCCCGGCCGCTCTCGATCGGCGTCGCCTTCGCCGACCTCGCGGATGGATACCCGTTCATGCGGCCGCTGCTGGACGGGGTCCGCGACACGCCGCGGCCGGTGGCGGTGCGGGCGTTCGATGTGCCCCCGGGCGAGACGCCGATGCCGGTCCTCGCATCGACCCTGCCGCTGGCGGGGATGGACGGCCTGATCGCGATGTCGCCGGTCAACCTCCGGCTCCTCGGCCTCTGCCAGGAGCGGAAGCTGCCGTGCGTGCTGCTCTTCTCCGACATCGCTGACGGATTCACCCGCTGCGTGGTCGTTGACTACGCCCGCGGCGTCTTCCAGGCCGTGCGTCACCTCACCGACCGGGGTTGCCGGCAGATCGCACTGGTCACCGCGGGCCCGCAGCGGTTCAGCACCGGGCAGTGGATCGACGCCTACCGCGGGGCGCTCGCGTTTGTCGATGCCGCACCCCACCGGGAGCGGATCGTGCGGGTCGGCTACGACGAGGCGGACGGCTATCGCGCCACGCGTCTTCTGCTGACGGGAGACGACCCGCCGGACGCCATCCTCTACGCCTCCGACTTCCTGGCCCGCGGCGGGCTGCTCGCGGCGCACGAACTGGGGCGACGGGTGCCCAAGGATCTGCGGATCGTCGGTGCCGGCCGGGTGCTGGCGGGCGACGCGGGCGCTGCGCCGCTGGCCACCATTGATCTTCAGATCGCGGAACTCGGGAGGATCGCCCGGGGCATGCTCGAAGCGCCGCCCGGCGAGCCGGACAGCCGCGGCTACCGTATCTCCGTCCCCTCCCGCTTCCTCCCCGGAGCCACCGCTTGACCCAGTCCCCGGCCCAAGCCACCGATACCCGTGTCCTGCGCGCCCAGGTGCGGTTCTCGAACCAGCCGTTCGTCCGGCCGCTTCTGCTGAGCACCGGCGCGATCGTCGAGATCACGCAAGCCGACGCCGAGGTGGAAGTCGAACTGGGCGGGGTCCGATCGACGGGGCGGGGCTGCATCTACCTCAGCGACCTGTGGGCGTGGCCGGACCCGGCCATCGACCACCCGACGCGGGACAGCGCGATGCGCCGCTACGCCGAATCGCTGGCGGAGAACCTGCCGCGGCTCGTCGGGAAGCCTGCGCACCCGCTGCGGCTGGGGCTGCGTCTGCACGAACACGTCGTCGAGGAGGTGAAAACCGAGGCGCCGTGGCCGCCCGCCCTCGCCCGCTGCGTCTGCGCGAGCCCGTTCGATGCGGCGATCCACGACGCGGTCGGCCGGGCGCTCGGTCGCAGCGCGTTCGAACTCTACGAACACGACGAGCCGGTCCCGGAGGCGGACGACTTCTTCGGCGGTGAGGGGAAGACGGTCCGGGCGATCCGCGCGCTGCTGCAGCCCCAGCCCCGCGTGCAGAGCCCCGCGTGGTGGGTGGTCGGGGGTGCCGACGACCTCGAGCGGGACGTCGCGCCGGTCGTGCGGGAGCACGGCTACTTCTCCTTCAAGCTCAAGATCAAGGGGCGGGACGCCGAGGCCGACGCCCGCCGCACCGCGGACGTTGCCGCCGCCGCGCGCGGCTGGGGCCTGAGCAACTACCGCCTGTCGATCGACTCGAACGAGGCCAACCCCGACGCCGCGAGTGTCGGCGCTTACCTGGACGAACTCGAGCGCCTCGACGCGGAGGCGCTCGAGCGGCTGTCGCTCATCGAGCAACCCACCGGCCGGGACATCGCGGCGCACCCGCAGGATTGGCGGCCCGTGGCGTCCCGCAAGCCGGTGCTGGTGGACGAGGGGCTGTTGACGCTGACGTCGATGGTGCTCGCCCGCGACCAGGGATGGTCGGGCTTCGCGCTCAAGTCTTGCAAGGGGCACAGCTTCGTCCTCACGGCCGCGGCGTGGGCCGACACTCAAGGCATGATGCTGTCGCTGCAGGACCTGACCAACCCCGGCCTGTCCGCGGTGCACGCGGCGCTGCTGAGCGCGTGGCTCCCGACGATCAACGGCGTCGAGCTCAACTCCCCCCAGTTCACGCCCGACGCAAACGCGGGATGGCGCGACGCCTTGCCGGGGCTGTTTGTCCCCCGCGACGGCCTCCACGACCTGCCCAATGCCCGGACGCCCGGCCTCGGTTCGCAACTCATCGACAATCCCGCTGTGGACGCCCGCCCATGAATACCGTCGCCCCGTCGCCTCATGTCGAACCGCTCCGCGTGGCGGTGATCGGGTGTGGGGCGCTGGCCCAGGGCCAGCACCTGCCCAACATCGTCGCCTCACCGAACCTCACGCTGCACACCTGCTGCGACCTGTCGGTTGAATCGCTGGAGGCGTGTCAGCGGCTGTTCGCGCCGCCGCGGGTGAGCAGCGACTTTCACGCCGTCATCCGCGACCCGGAGGTGGACCTGATCGTGCTCGCGACGACGGAGCGGCTGCGGCTGCCGGTGATCCGAGCCGCCGCCGAAGCGGGCAAACCGATCTACGTCGAGAAGCCGCTGGCGCGGTCGCTGGGCGAGTGCTACGAAATCCAGCGCGTCGTGCGGGCGGCGGGCATCCCCTTCTGCATCGGTCACAACCGGCGGAGCGCCCCGGCCATGATCGACGCCCACGCCCTCTTCAGCCGCCACCTCTCGGGCACGACGAGCCCCGCGTGGCGCTGGGACCGCGAGCCCGGCCGACCTACCCTGCCCGACGCGGACGCCCCGGGCATGAGCGTCCGCATCAATGACGACTGGCATTCGTGGAAGGCATGGGTCTTCGACCCCGAGCAGGCGCCGCACGGCCCGATGCTCTTCGAAATGACCCACTTCACCGACCTCTGCAACTGGTTCCTCGGCCAAGAGCCCGAGGCCGTCACCGCGATGGACGGGGGGATGCTCAACAGCGGCGTGATCATCCGCTACGGCGGCGGCGCGATCGCCACCATCGGCATGTTCGCCAACGGAACCTTCGGCTACCCGAAAGAGCTGTACGAGGTCTTCGGCCGGGGCGGCGCCGTCGCGATCGACCACATGCTCGAGGTCCGCACGGCCGGGATCGACGGCGCGCCTGCGCGGCAGGTGTACCCGATGCGCCATGACCGGCACCCGGACGTCGGACGCGACGGCGGGCTCGCGGGCTGGCTCGCCAAGAAGCGGGCCGCCTGCGCCGAAGCCGCCGCCGCGGGCGACCCGCAGCTGCAGTTCGCCGCCGAGCCGGACAAGGGGCACGCGCACCACCTGGCCCGCTTCGTCGAGCAGATCCGTGCCGGCGGGCCGCCCGTGTGCGGTGTGGACGACGCGGTGCTTGCCACGGAGGTCGCGATGGCGGCGATCCACGCCGCGCGCGACGGCCGCACCGTCACGCTCGCCGAAGTCCGCGAGCGCGTCCCGTCTGCGGCGTCGACGGCCTGACCCGGCCTCATCGATCCAGCGGCACCGCCGACAGCCGCACCCCCGGGTTGCGGTCGTGGAAGAATCGCTCCTCCCACGCGCTGGCGAACAGCACGACCCGCGCGCCGTGGATGTCCACCACCAGGTCCGCGTTCTGCGGGAGCAGGAGTTCGCGGCCGTCGTCCTCTTCGACCCAGCGTGCCAGCGCCCACGACGCCGGTTGCAGCCGCGACTCCGCGCCGTACTCGCCGAGCAGCCGGTGCTGCACGATCTCGAACTGCAGCGGGCCGACCGCGCCCAGCAGCGTCACCTTCACGAGGGCGCGGGGCGACTCGAACGTCTGGATCACGCCCTCCTGCAGCAGTTGCGTCATCCCCTGCTGGAATCGCTTGTAGTTCGACGGGTTGGGGTTGTGCAGGTACGCGAAGCATTCGGGCGGGAACCGCGGGATCTCCCGGTAATGCAGCGCCGGGTCGTCGGAAAGCGTGTCCCCGATCCGCAGGTCCCGCCCGCCCACGATGCCGACCACGTCGCCCGGATAGGCCTGATCGACGGTCTCGCGCTCCCGGCCGAAGAGCGCCTGCGCGTTGGACAGCCGGAGCCGGGCGCCGGTGCGGGTGTGGATGACCGACATGTCCCGATCGAACCGGCCGGACACGACGCGGATGAACGCGAGGCGGTCGCGGTGGCGCGGGTCCATGTTGGCCTGGATCTTGAAGACGAACCCGGAGAACCGCGGGTCCTCCGGCTGGACCACCCCGCCGTCCGTCTGCCGCGCCCCGGGCGGCGAGGCCTGCGCGAGGAAGCCGTCGAGGAGCAGCCGCACGCCGAAGTTGTTCATCGCGCTGCCGAAGTAGACCGGCGTGAGTCGCCCCGCCCGCACCGCCTCCTCGTCGTAGGCCGCCCCCGCTTCGTCGAGCATCGCGAGTTCCTCGCTCACCGTGGCGAACGTCGCGCCGTCCAGCCGATCGCGGACGGCCGGGTCGTCCACGTCCGCCACGGCCACCGGCGCCGGGTATGCCCCGTGCGACGCCCGCTCGAAGAGGTGGACCCGGCGGGCGCGCCGCTCATAGACCCCGCGAAACGTCGGGCCGGCGCCCAGCGGCCACGCCATCGGGTAGGCGCTGATGCCCAGCACGCTCTCGAGCTGGTCGATGAGCTCCAGCGGGTCGAGCGACGGGCGGTCCAGCTTGTTCATGAACGTGAAGATCGGCACCCCCCGCTGCCGGCAGACCTCGAAGAGCTTGCGGGTCTGGTCCTCGATGCCCTTGCCCGCGTCGATCACCATCACCGCGGCGTCCACCGCGGTGAGGACGCGGTAGGTGTCTTCACTGAAGTCCTTGTGCCCCGGGGTGTCGAGCAGGTTGACCCGGTACCCGTCGTAGTCGAACTGCAGCACGGTCGAGCTGATGGAGATGCCCCGCTTCTTCTCGATCTCCATCCAGTCGGACGTGGTCGCCCGCTGCTGCTTGCGCGCGGTGACACTGCCCGCCAGGTTCAACGCGCCGCCGTAGAGCAGCAGCTTCTCGGTGAGCGTGGTTTTGCCCGCGTCGGGGTGGGAGATGATGGCGAAGGTCCGCCTTCGGGCGATTTCCTGGGCGGGGCTCATGCGTCGGGCTCGGGAGCGGGTGTGGGGGCGGGTCCGGGAGCGGAGGCGGCGGCGGCGGCGACCACCCGCCGATCAGGCAGCGTGCTGCCGGGAGGCGAGCCGGTGGCATCGCCGCGCAAACGCCGATTCTACCGCCGGCCGACCT
>CAZKRE010000042.1:0-20594 GCA_964555075.1 uncultured Phycisphaeraceae bacterium | reverse complement strand
GTTGCAGGGCCAGGGGACATCCTCACGCGGGACGCCCCGCTTGTCGACGAGCGGGTAGCCGACGGAGTGAAGGCAGCGGACGAACGGCCCGTCGTCGCCGAGCGTGCGAAGGACGGCGTCGCCGACGCGGGCCATCAGGTGCATGTTCGCGACGACGTACGGGCTGTCCGTGATCTCGACGCCGATGTGGGCGATGGGGCTGCCGATCGGGCCCATGCTGAAGGGGATGACGTACATCGTCCGCCCGCGCATCGCCCCATCGAACAGGCCGTCGAGGGTCGACTTCATCGCCTGAGGGTCGGCCCAGTTATTCGTCGGTCCGGCATCCTCTTCCCGTTCGCAGCAGATGAACGTCCGATCCTCCACCCGGGCGACGTCGCTGGGGTCGGAGCGGCAGAGGATGCTGTTGGGGCGGAGGCGGGGGTTCAAGCGGCACGCGGTACCCGCCTCGACCATCAGGTCGATCATGTGCTGGTACTCGCCCCTGGAGCCGTTGCACCAGTGGACCCCGTCGGGCTGGCAAAGGTCCGCCACGTCGCGCACCCACTTGAGGAGTTCGAGATGACGGGTCACGGTTGAGGAGGGAGACATTGTGATGGGACGATTATAGTCACCGACAGCCTTCGGGGCGATGCCCCGCAGATCCGCGCGACCGCGCACCGGCCCCGACTGCACAGCAAAGGGACCGGAGGCGCTAAAACAGACTTTTCAATCTTCTGTATTATACGCGTTCTCCACGATCGCTTGCGCTCTTCCGAAATTAGGGTGAGCACCCGGAGCCTGTGCCGGAGACGCGATACGATCGGGAGCTAACCCGCGCCTTGGAGTGACAGATGACAACCGAGACGACCGTGCGTTTTCAGATCCCTGCCGCCGTAGAAGGTCTCCTTGCTTCTGCAAAGAGCGTGACCTACGTCGGGACCGTCGAAGAGCTTGTTGCGATGTCGGTCCCGGATCCGGACCCGCGAGGCTATTACACGGTTGAATACGACGTCCCCGGTAAGGGGCGCGTGGCGGAGGCGAAAGTCTGCCGCGTGAAGAACGGTGTCAGCGCGAACTATCTCGAGGCTTACATGCGCCGCCGCGACGCGGACTGCATGGTCATCGCCGACGACCGGCCGACGAACAAGCCCCGATTCAAGGATCGGTTCGGCTACGACTTCAACGGGCTCCGCGACGAGACGATCGAGTGGCTCAAGACGCAGGATCTGGCCTGCTTCTTCTTCGTGGCGGGTCCGAACGAGGACGGGCTGCCCGCGATGGCGATCTGCCCCGCCAATGCCGGGTTCTTCGCCCTGGGCCTCGCGATGCTGCAGGGCATCGTCCCGCTCGACCAGGTCGACGAGAACTTCGCCCCCCACGCCATCGTCTACGTCGCCCCCCCCTTCCGCCACACCCACTTCGAAGGCAAGCAGATCGTCGTCCACAACCGGCTCGAGCACATGCACGAGCTGTTCAGCTACAACCTCTATCCCGGCCCGTCCGCCAAGAAGGGCGTGTACGGCATGCTCCTGAACCTCGGCGAACGCGAGGGCTGGGTCACCGCCCACTGCTCCACCGTCCAGGTCGTCACCCCCTACGACAACGTCGTCACCATCATGCACGAGGGCGCGTCGGGCGGCGGCAAGAGCGAGATGCTCGAGTACATCCACCGCGAGGCCGACGGCCGCCTGCGACTCGGCGCCAACGTCGTCACCGGCGAGAAGCGGTTCCTCACCCTGCCCCGCGGCTGCGAACTCCACCCCGTCACCGACGACATGGCCCTCTGCCACCCGTCGTACCAGCGGGACGGGACCAAGAAGCTCCGCCTCCGCGACGCCGAGCAGGCCTGGTTCCTCCGCGTCAACCACATCGACCGCTACGGCGTCGACCCCCACCTCGAGCGGCTGTGCACCGAACCGAAGGACCCGCTGCTGTTCCTCAACATCGACGCGGTCCCCGGCAGCCGGGCGCTGATCTGGGAGCACATCGAGGATGCGCCGGGCAAGCCGTGCCCGAACCCTCGCGTGGTGGTGCCCCGCGACGACGTGCCCAACATCGTGCACAAGACCGTGACGGTGGACATCCGCAGCTTCGGGGTCCGGTGCCCCCCCTGCACCCGCGAGAACCCGACCTACGGCATCATGGGCCTGTTCCACGTGCTGCCGCCGGCACTCGCGTGGCTTTGGCGGCTCGTCGCGCCGCGTGGGCATGCGAACCCGTCCATCGTCGGCGGGGAAGGGCTCGCCAGCGAGGGCGTCGGCTCCTACTGGCCCTTCGCCACCGGGCTCCGCGTCGATCAGGCGAACCTCATTCTCCGTCAGATCGCGGCGACCACCGACACCCTCTTCATCCTGACCCCCAACCAGCACGTGGGCGCCTGGGAGGTCGGCTTCGCGCCGCAGTGGATCACCCGCGAGTACCTCGCCCGCCGCGGGACCGCGCCCTTCAAGCAGGATGCGCTCCAACCCGCCCGGATGCCCGAGCTCGGCTACACGCCCAAGACGATCCACGTCGAAGGCGCGACGATCGGGCACTGGTTCCTGCAGGTCGAGACCCAGCCGGAGGTCGAGGTTGAAGGCTACGACGCCGGCGCCAAGGAACTGCGGGCGTTCTTCGAGCAGCAGGTCAGCAAGTTCCTCGAGGACAATCTCGACCCGCTCGGCAAGCGCATCATCCAGGTCTGCCTGGATCGCGGGACGGTCGCCGACTACGAAAACGTCCTCAAGGTCTAGCGGGCAGCGGCCTCGAGAGCCGCGGCGGCGTCGGCCAGGAGCAACCCCGGCACCAGGCCGGCGCCGCCCCGCTCCACGTGCAGGTTCGTCACGGCGTCGTGCAGTTGCTGCTCGCCGAAGGGGATCGTCTCGCCCCACATGAGAAACGCGTGCACGCCCCACGGCTGGTAGGTCGTGTAATCCGGCTGCGTGATCGCCTGATGCGCCGACGCCACCTGGCGGACTCGCTCCCACCATCGCTCGTTCCCCGTGTGGATCGCGAGCCAGCCCAGCGCGTGAAGCCCCGCCAGCTCGCGGAAGGTCCAGGCGTCCAGCAGGTCGTCGAGCCCCTCGCGGGGGTGGAGGGCGCCTTCCGCGCCTGGGTTCGCGGCAATCGGCTCGGCGAGGGCCGTCGCCGTCTGTCGCAATGAGTCGTCCGCCAGGGCCGTCGCCGCCTCGTACAGGCAGACCGCCCACCACAGTCGCATTGAGGGGTCCTGCGCCGCGAGGGTCGGCACGTCGCGTGCGGCAGCGGCGCGCAGTGCCTGCGGCACCGCTTTGTCCGCCGCCGTGAGCAGTTGCAGGTGGACGAGCAGCGGGTAGTAAACGGGCCGGCTGAAGCCGAAGGTGTCGACCAACTTGACCGGGGCCAAGCCGCGGTGGTGGAGCAGGTCCGCGATCGCCGCCGCCGCCGTGGCCGCTTCGGGGCTCTCGCCCCCGCCGAGCAGCCTCCGCGCCGCGGGCCCGCCGAGGGTGACGGTCGGCCCGTCCATCTGGACGTAAGACCGGGCGTCGCGGCTTTCCTGGAGCGCCCGCGTGGCCCACTCCCGCATCAGGGCGCTGTACCGGCTAGGATCTGGCTTCATTGCCGGCAGATGCTAGAGGTTCACTCATCCATGGCCAACTGGGTAACGGTAGGCCCCGCCGCGGATTTCGCGGAGGGCTCGAAGCGGTGCGTTCACGTCGCGGGGAAGGAACTGGTGCTCATCAGCACCGGCGGCACGTTCTATGCGATCCGCAACCTCTGTCCGCACGCGGGGCTGCCGCTCGCCGATGGCGAGCAGCGCGGACTGGTCCTCACCTGCCCGTTCCACGGCTATGCTTACAACGTGAAGACCGGTCGCAACATCGACTGGCCGCACGACGAGCCGCCCGTGAAAACGTATCCCACCCGGGTGCAGGACGGCACGATCCAGGTTGCGATTGAGGAGCCGACCGTGAGCGAGAAGGAACAGCAGCGCGGACCCGCGCCCGAGGATCACCCCAGCGAGGAGAAGCCCCGCCTGGCGAACTCGGGCGAGCCGCTCGACAAGCCCGAGGCGCCCGACGGCTACCCCGACGAGGAGCAGCAGATCCCGCAGATGCCCCGGAAAGATGACCCCAAGCCCAAGCCGAACCCCACCGAGAAGGGCAACTGATTCCGCTAAAGCCCGGGGACCCGGCGAGGGGGCGCTGTTCCGCGAAGGACGTCCAGCTCGCCGGGTCCCCCGGGCTTACCACGCGGGGCTACACTGCCCCCATGCTCGACCAGGTCCTCCACCGGCTCGACTCCGAACGTGACGCCGCCGTCGCGCGGATGATCGAACTGCTCGCCATCCCCAGCCTCAGCGCCGACCCCGCCCACCGGCCGCACATCGATCAGGCCGCCCGGTGGCTCGGATCGCAGCTCCGTGAACTCGGGTTCGACGTCGCGCTGCGGGACACTGGCGGGCCACCCGCTGTCGTCGCCAGGACGCGCCCCGAGTCGGTTGCCAATCCCGCCGCCCCGCGCGTCCTCTTCTACGGCCACTACGACGTCCAGCCGGCCGACCCGGTCGACCTCTGGACCTCGCCCCCCTTCGAGCCGACGGTGCGCGACGGCGCGGTCTACGCCCGCGGCGCTTCCGACGACAAGGGCCAGGTCTGCTGCTTCCTCGAAGCGCTCCGCGCGTGGCGGGACGCCGCGGGCAAGTATCCGGGCCCGCTCACCGTACTCATCGAGGGGGAGGAAGAGGTGGGGAGCGTCCACCTCGAGAAGTTCCTCGCCGACAACAAGGCCGACCTCGCCGCCGACGTCGCCCTCGTGAGCGACACCACTCTCTGGGAAGGCGCTGCCGGCGCCCCGCCACAGCCGGCGATCACCTACGCGCTCCGCGGGCTGCTCTACTACGACATCAAGCTCTTCGGCCCGGCCCGCGACCTGCACTCGGGCGTCTACGGCGGCACCCTCGCCAACCCGAACACCCTCCTCGCCCGCATCCTGGGCAAGCTCCTCGATGACGACCACCGCGTCACCATCCCCGGCTTCTACGACGACGTGCTGCCCCGGAACGAAGACGAAGAGGCCGCCTGGGCGAAGCTCGGGTTCGACGAAAACGCCTTCCTCGGCGGCGTCGGCGTGGCCGTGCCTCACGGCGAGGCGGGCATGACGACCCTCCAGCGCCGCTGGTCGCGACCGGCCTGCGACATCAACGGGCTCTACGGCGGCTACACGGGCGAGGGCGCCAAGACCGTCATCCCCGCGATGGCCGGCGCCAAGGTCAGCTTCCGCCTCGCCGCCAATCAGAACGCCCGTGACCTCGCGCAGAAGTTCGAGGCGTGGCTCCGATCCCACGACACCCGCGGCTGCCGCTGGCAACTCACCAACCTCGGCGAGGCAGACCCCGCCGCCGTGCCGATCGACTCCCGCTGGGTCGCGGCGGCGCAACGGGGCATCGCCCGCGCAGCCGGTCGACCCGCGGTCCTCGTCCGCGACGGCGCGACCATCCCCGTCGGCTCGTGGTTCAAGTCCGTCCTCGGGCTCGACACCCTCTTCGTCGGCTTCGGGCTCAACGGCGACCAGATCCACTCGCCCGACGAGCACTTCGCGCTCGACCGCTTCTCGCTCGGGTGCAGGACCCACGCCGCGCTGCTCGCCGAGCTGGCGTCGGCCGAGGCATAGCACGCTCACGTCGCCGGCAGCGTCCGCCGCTCGAGGTCGCTCCGGGCAGGCCCCATGATCACCTTCCCGCCCGCGTCGTACCGCGCGCCGTGACACGGGCAGTCCCACGTCTTCTCCGCGTTGTTGAAGTGGACGATGCACCCCTGGTGCTTGCAGATCGGCGACACCGCGTGCAACCCGCCCGAGTCGTCGCGGTAGACGGCGTACTGCTCACCCTCGATCCGAACGACCGCGCCCCCGCCGGGCGCGATCTCCTCCACCGAGCCGGCATCCGACTTCGCACGGTCGACGACCATCCCTTTCACCGCTTCGATCGTCGCGGTCGCGAGCTGCTTCGCCTGCGCAAGCAGCTTGCCCCGCTCCGGCGAGAACAAGTCGGCGAGCTTGTTCGGCTGGTCCCGCGCCAGGTCCGCGAGCACCGCCGCGGCAGCCACGCCGAACGTCAGCCCTTCCCCGGAGAACCCGGTAGCCAGGAACACCCGCTCCTTGCCCGGCGCCGGACCGATGATCGGCATGCCGTCCGGGTTCGCCCAGAACTCGTGCGACCACCGGTGGGTCACCTCCAGCACGCGGTACCGCTTGCGGGCGTACGACTCGAGGTCGGTGAAGCTCTGCATCGCGTCGATCGGCTGGCCCGTCGGGTGGTCCGCCCCGCCGATGATCAGCACGTCCGGCTCGTCACTGTGTGCCCAGCGGGTGTAGTGGTACGGCTCCTCGAAGTCGTAGTAGGAGCCGTCGGGGATACGATCCTCCACCCGCACCGCGATGACGTACGACTGCATCGGCCGCACCCGCGCGTCGACCACGCCCGGGCCCTCCACCGGCGCATGCGCCATCAGGATGGCCGCCCCCGCCGTGATCGAGCCGTGGTTCGTCTTCACCACCACCCGACCGCTGTAGTCGACCGCCTCCTCCATCCGTGTCCGTTCGTGGATCGCCACGCCCCGGGCCGCCAGCGCCTTCGCGAGGTTCACCGTGTACTTCAGCGGGTCCATCCGCGCGTTCCGCGGCAGCCGCATCCCGATCGCGACAGGGAACGGCAGCGCCGGCTCCGCCTTGGGGTACGCCAGGTGCAGCTTCGCGCAGGTTTCGATCTCCTTCTCGAGCCCCCGCACGTCCTGGTCCGGTTCGGCGTAGAGGTAGCCGTCGTAGCGCACGAAGTCGCAACCGAGCGCATATTCCCGGTCGAGCCGCTCGATCGTGTCGATCGCGCCGTACTTCGCGTTCACATAGTCCAGCACCGCCTCCTGGTCCCACTTGCTGGCAAGGGTCTGGAAGTCGGCGTCGGTCGCCGTGTCGAGGTGGCCGGTGCTATGGCCGGTCGTGCCGCCGGCGATCTCATTCATCTCGATCAGGATGACCCGCTGGCCCGCCTCGTAGAGCAGCGCCGCGGCCGTGAGCCCCGCGATCCCGCCGCCCACCACGACAACGTCGCACTCCGCGTCGCCCGGCAGCGGCGGGTAACTGTCACGGTCGACGTGCTTCGTCCAGTACGGCGGGTGGTGGCCGGTCAGTGCCATCGGCGGCTCCTTCGCTCAGGGTGCGGCGTGATCGTAGCGCGGCCTCTCACCTCGCACGCCTCGGGGAAACCGGGAGACCCGCTCCCGTGATGCCCCCTACCGCGGCAGGCCCTCGGGCAGTTCCTGCACCAGCGTTTCCACCGGGCCCCACAGGTCGCCCAGCTTGTCGACCCGCTTGAGCACCGCCTTTGGGGACATGTCAAACGGCTGTTTCTTCCGCGACCGCGACAGCGCCTCCACCTCCTCCCACGCCAATGGGGTCGAGACGCTCGGCTCCTCCCGCGCCCGCAGCGAATAAGCCCCCGCGGTCGTCTTGGCGGAGACGTTCTGGCTCCAGTCGAGGAAGATCTTGCCCTTGCGGACCGCCTTGCTCATCGTCGCCGTCACCTCATCCGGCCGCTGCTCCTGCAACAGCCTCGCCAGCGCCTGCGCGAAGGCCCGCGTCTGCGTGTAGGTCGCGCCGCTGTTGAGCGGTACGGCCAGGTGCAACCCCTTCCCGCCCGACGTCTTCGCGAGGCACTCGAGCCTCAGTTGCCCGAGCAGGTCCCGCACCTCCAGCGCGAGCTTCGCGCAATCCTTCAGCGTCCGGTCCGGCCCCGGGTCGAGGTCAATGACGAGCATCGTCGGGTGCTCGATGTCGTCGCCCCGGTGCAGGTAGGGGTGCAGCTCCAGCGCGGCAAGGTTCACCACCCACAGGAGCGCGGCCTCGTCTTCGAGGACGCAGAAGTTCACGCGGCTGCCGTCGCTCTTGGGTGCGCTGGTCGTCTCCATCCACGGGGGGCGATAGGTTGGGCAGTTCTTCTCGTAGAAGTGCCCGCCGTCAACGCCGTCCGGGTACCGCACGAGCGTCACCGCGCGGTCCCGGAAGTGCGGCAGCAGCGCGGGGGCGACGCGGGCGTAGTAGTCGAGCACCTCCCCCTTCGTGAAGCCGGTCGCCGGGTAGAGCACCTTCGCGGGGTTCGACAGCTTGATCGACCGCCCCGCGACTTCGACGACGGTCGGCTCGCCGTGCTTCGTCCTTGAGGAGGTCCGCTTCTTCTTCGTCTTCTTGGCTGCGGTTTTGGCCATGGTTCTCCGGGTACGGCATCGTCCCGCGGCTTCTTACGCGCTCTTGCGACGCCGGGGGGCCTTCTTCGCCGCCGGCTTGGCGGGCTTCGACCCGCCCCCGCTCTTCTTCGCCGACGCGAGACTCTTCTGCAGCGCTTCCATCAGGTTGATCACCGGCGGCAGGTCCTCGTCCTCCGGCTCGTGCACCACGATCTCCTCCCCCTCCGACTTCGCCTCGATCAGTTCCTTCAGCGCCTCGCGGTACTCGTCGTGGTACTTCTCCGGCTCGAACTCGTCGACCGCCAGCGCCGAGATCAGTTGCTGCGCCATCTTCAACTCGCCCGCGTTCACCTGGACGTCCAGGTTCCCCTCCACCGCCTCGTCCCTCGCCACCACCTCGTCCGCGTACCGCATCGTCTCCAGCACCAGCGCCCCGTTGTGCGGCCGCAGCGCGCACACGTACTGCTTCTGCCGCATCGCGAACCGCCCGACCGCGACCCGCCCCTGCTCCTCCATCGCCCGCATCAGCAGCGCGTACCCCTTCGCCCCCCCCTGGTCGGGCGCCAGCCAGTACGACCGCTCGTAGAACATCGGGTCGATGTGCTCGAGTTTCACGAACTCCACCAGTTCGATCGCCCGCCCCGCCTCCGGCCGGAGCTTGTCGAGTTCCTCATCCTGAATGATCACGTACTGGTCCGGCGCCACCTCGTAGCCGCGCGCGGTCTGGTTGAAGTCGTACTCCTCCCCCGTGTCCGGGCAGACGAGCTTGCGGCGGAGCCGGCACTTGCCGTCCGAGCTGAGCATGTGGAGCCGGACGCCCTGATCGCGCACCGCCGTCATCAGCCGCACGGGGATGTTCACGAGGCCAAACGAAATGCTGCCTGTCCAGATCGACCGAGCCATCTTCCGATCCTCCCGTTACGTCTCTCGCACGACCGCTCGCGCGTCCTTGTCCGTCCGCTGCCCCTGGTAGGAGGGGTGGCGCAGCTTGCCGTCACCGGTCCACTCGGTGAACTTCACCTCGGCGACGAGGTCCGGCCGGACGAAGCACACCTCCCGCCACGGCACCCGGTCGGCAAAGGGGCTGCTCTCCAGCTTCCGCTGCCGGAACAGCGACAGCAATCGGGCATTTTCCGCGCCGTCGAACCCAGTCCCCACCTTGCCCGCGAAACGGAGCCGGCCGCCGTCGTAGTACCCGACGAGCAACGCCCCGATCTCCCCCTCCCGACTCCCCTGCCCCGGCGTCCACCCGCCGAGGACGAACTCCTGCCGCAGATCGAGCCGGACCTTCACCCAACTCGGCGACCGTCGGCCGGGCTGATACGGGCTGTCCACCCGCTTCGCGACGATCCCCTCGATCCCCATCTGCTTCGCCGCCCGGAGCAGTTGCGTCCCGCTGCCGGTGTGGTGCTCCGGCGTCCGCCACGTCTGGTGATTCAGGTCGAGCGACGCGAGCCTTGCTCGACGCTCCGCGTATGGCAACGGCAGCAGGCTCTCCCCGTCGTGCCAGAGGGCGTCGAAGACGATGAAGACGCACGGGATCGACCGCATCAGGATCCGCGTCCGCGACGCGTCGGCGACGTGCATCCGGCTCTGCAGCATCGAGAAGCTCGGGCGGCCCTCGGCGTCCACCGCGATGATCTCGCCGTCTAGCAGCACCGACCGCTCCCCCAGCAGCTCCGCCGCGACCTGCAGCTCGGGGTACCGCGACGTGATGTCGTTGCCGAGCCTGCTGTGGAAGCTCAGCGTCCGGCCGTCCCACCGCGCCAGCGCCCGCACCCCGTCCCACTTGAACTCGGACGCCCACCGCCCGGCCGCACCGCCGGGCGGACGCTTCGCCGCCGTCGCCAGCATCGGCTTCGGCGGCGCGGGCGGGCTGATCCGTTTGGAAAGCGTGGCGCCGCGGGGCATGCCGCCTCCGGCTTACGGGCCCGTCCTCCGTGATCGAATCACCGGCCGGCGTTCCCTCGCCGCACCACCCCCAACATTAGGCCCGAGCGGGCAGATCCATCCTGAAACTTCCTTCACACCAAGCAGTCCGATAGAATGGTGGCAGGAGCCTTGACGAATGACTTCCGCTCAAGCAACCGGCAGCGTCTTTTTCACAGCCTTCCGCAGCCTGACCCCCGATCAGCGAGCTGAGTTCCTGCGCCTGGTACAGCAGGATGAGGAAATGCGGGAGGATGTCCTCGACAGCCTCGCTTTTTTCGCCGCAGATGCCGAACCCGGTCGGCCGTTGGAGGAGATCCTGAAGGAGCAAGGTTTCGAGATTGACTGACGCCGACTACCGCATCGAGGTCAGGCGGCCTGCCGAGCGGGCGATCCACCGGGTTCCTCGCCCGGACCAGATGCGCATTTACCAGAAGATCAAGGCTCTCGCTACAGACCCGCGGCCCGCGGGATGTGCTGTACTGCAGAACGCGCCAGGCTACCGCATTCGCGTCGGCGATTACCGCGTCATCTACGAGGTTCGCGACACCGAGCGTCTTATCGTCATCCGCGCCGCCGGCCACCGCAAGGACATCTACCGCGACCTGTAGGCGCCGCGCGGTCAGTGCCCGAACAGGTTGGTCGCCGGGAACATCCCCGCCGCCTCGAAGTACTCCATCGCTTCCCGCGTGGAGCGGAACACTCTGGTCGCCGTCTCGGTGATGAACGGCGACGGCGACCGCGCCGGCTTCCACACCACGTAGACCTCCTTGCCGTGCTCGAACGCGTGGTGCAGCTCCCGCTCCACCCCGCTCGACAGCCCCGGGATCCCGCCCGGCAGCTCCGGCACCAGCGACACGATCATGTCGCTCTGGTCCACCAGCTTGAAGTCCCGCATGTAGATCTGCCCGTCGATGTCCCCGGCGCAGTCGAGCACCTGCTTCACACTCACCCGCAGCGGCTGCCGCGTGCTGCCCGTGAACGAGCCCGCGGACGGCTCGATGAAGTCCTTACCCTCCCGCGCCGCCGCCAGCGCCGCATCCAGCAGCAGCTTCTCATCAACGTCCGCCGGGTCGAACGCGATGAACCGCTTCGCCAGTTCCGCCCGGAACGCGTCGATCTCCGCCAGCACGTCCGGCATGTTCACGACGTGCGTCATCGGGAACGACGGGTACACCTTCCTCATGTCGGGTCGGCAGACCAGCCGGAACGCCGTCTCGATCGTGTCCTGGTGCCGACCACGGGAGAGGATGTAGAACTGCTGCTGGCACCCCAGCGCCTGCGCGAGCAGCTCCGTTGCCATGATCTCCTCTTCCCGCCAGACCATCAGGTCCTTGAGGGTCGCGTCGCTGATGTGCTCCTGGTGGAGCCGGTGGTGGACCATCTCGATGTTGTCGACGAGGCAGATGAGCGTGTCGGGCTCGAGCTTCCGCATCTGGTCCAGGTCGAACGCGGAGAACAGCCCGTGCCGCCAGCGGAAGGTGGCGTGGGTGTTCACCAGGATGTTCGGCTCGCCCTGCGACTGGTTGATCACTTCCTTCAGCGCCGCGCGCCGCAGCGAGTTCAGCCGCGACAGGGGCAGGTCCAGGATCCGCCCCGGGCGGACGTCCGGGGCCTCGGCGTACATGATGTCGCCGACGTTGTAGAGCCCCACCCGTTCCCCCCGCTCGCCCGCCAGGTCCACCACCCGCTGGAGATACGACTTCTTGTCCATCCCGACCTGGCCGGTCACAATCGCCCGCATGCCGCATCCTCATCCGTGATGGCGTGCGGAGCATCCCGACGCCGGAGCGAGTATACCGCCCCCCCAGTTGAGGATTCGGCCCGCTCACGCCATGATGACGACGTTCCGGACCGATCGATCCCCACCTCGGAGATGCCATGCCTGCTGGTCCCCTGCTCTACGTTGCCATCGTCGTCGTCGCCCTCTTCGCGGCGATCCCCCTGATCTTCGTGATCCAGTACTTCAACCTCTGGCTCCAGGCGATGCTGTCGGGCGCCAGCGTCGGGTTTCTCGACCTGATCGGCATGAAGTTCCGGAAGGTCGACCCCAAAACCATCGTCCTCTCCCGCATCCGTGCCGTGAAGTCCGGCCTGAACATCACCACGAACCAGCTCGAGACCCACTACCTCGCCGGTGGCCGGGTGCCGACCGTCGTGACGGCGCTCATCGCCGCGGACCGCGCGAAGATCGACCTGCCGTGGGACACCGCTTGCGCGATCGACCTCGCCGGCCGCGACATCCTCGACGCCGTCCAGACCTCCGTGAACCCCAAGGTCATCGACTGCCCCAGCGTGAGCTCCGGCCGCAGCACGATCGACGCGGTCGCCCAGGACGGGATCCAGCTCAAGGCCCGCGCCCGCGTCACCGTCCGCACCACCATCGCCCGCCTCATCGGTGGCGCCACCGAGGAGACCATCGTCGCCCGCGTCGGCGAGGGCATCGTCACCACCATCGGTTCCGCCACCTCGCACAAGGCGGTACTCGAGAACCCGGACAAGATCTCCAAGACCGTGCTCTCCAAGGGCCTCGACGCCGGGACCGCCTTCGAGATCCTTTCGGTGGATATCGCGGACATCGACGTCGGCGACAACATCGGCGCCAAGATCCAGGCCGACCAGGCCGAGGCCGACAAGGTCCGCTTCCAGGCGGAAGCCGAGAAGCGGCGTGCGATGGCGGTCGCGCAGGAGCAGGAGTACCGCGCCGAGGAGCAGAAGAACCGGGCACTGGTCGTGCTCGCCGAGGCCGAGGTCCCGCGGGCGCAGGCCGAGGCGTTCCGCCAGGGGAACCTGGGGATCATGGACTTCTACCGGATGCAGAACATCGAGGCGGACACGTCGATGCGGAGCAGCATCGCGTCGCCGCAGGGCGGCCCCGCCGGCTCGAAGTAGGACGACCCCCGCAACGAAAAGAGCCCGCCGGGTGGCGGGCTCTCGTCGGAATGCGGCCGATAGGAGTCGAACCTACACGAGGTGTTTAGCCTCACCAGGACCTGAACCTGGCGCGTCTGCCAATTCCGCCACGGCCGCAGCGGGAGCGACAGTGTACGCAAAAACCGACGCCTCGCAAGCGGCCATTGTTCGCCGCCGCGTCGCCCGCCAACGCCGTTCGAACCGGCGGACGCGGCCGCGAGCTACAGGGCCAGGACGGTGATCCGCGTGTTCGTGTAGATGCACAGTTCGCCCGCGATCTGCATGCCGTGCTTGCAGATGTCGGCCGGGGGCTGGTTCGTGTGCTCCAGGAGCGCCCGGGCCGCCGCGGTCGCGAATGCCCCGCCGGACCCGATGCCGAGGACCCCGTCCGTCGGCTCGATGACGTCGCCCGTCCCCGAGACGATCAGCGACGCCGACCGATCCGCCACGATGAGCAGGCTCTCGAGCCGCCGCATCGCCCGGTCGGTCCGCCACTGCTTGGCCAGCTCCACCGCCGCCCGCTTGATGTTGGCGGGCGAGTCTTTGAGGTGTGCCTCGAACCGCTCGAGCAGCGCGAACGCGTCCGCCGCCGCCCCCGCGAATCCAACCAGGACCCCCGCCCGGTCGGCCCCCACCTCGTCGAGCTTCCGCACCTTCACCGCGTCGGCCTTCGCCACCGTCGTGTTCAGCGTCACCTGCCCATCCCCGGCGATGGCAACATCGCGGCCGCGGCGGACGGACAGGATCGTCGTCGCATGAAAAACCTGCATGGCCCGCATTGTAGGACCAAGTCCCGGAGCCGCGGATTCATCCGCGGGCGTGTCGATACAATCGCGCGATGCCTTCCCGCACCGGTACCGTCGTCACCCGCTTCGCCCCCAGCCCCACCGGCGCCCTCCACGTCGGCGGCGCCCGCACCGCGCTCTTCGCCTGGGCCTACGCCCGGCAGCACGGCGGGACCTTCATCCTCCGCATCGAGGACACCGACCAGTCCCGCTCCTCCCCCGAATCCACCCGCGGCATCGTCCGCGACATGGCCTGGCTCGGCCTCCACTGGGACGAGGGCCCAGCCCCCGACGCCGACGACCCCTACGCCCATCAGATCGGCGACCACGGCCCCTACTTCCAGAGCCAGCGCCTCGACACCTACCGAACCTACGTCGACCGCCTCGTCCAAAGCGGCCACGCCTACGAAGACGACGGCGCCATCCGCTTCCGCGCCGCCGGCCACGTCACCTGGCACGACGAGGTCTACGGCGACATCGAGGTCAAGCGCGACCAGCAGGAAGACTTCGTCATCCTCAAGCGGGATGGGTTCCCCACCTTCCACATGGCCGTCGTCGTCGACGACGAGCTCATGGGCGTCACCCACGTCTTCCGAGGCCAGGAGCACGTCAGCAACACCTGGCGGCACGCCGCGCTGCAGGACGCGCTGGGCTTCCGCCGCCCGGCTTACATCCACACCCCGTCCATCATGAACCCCGACGGCTCCAAGATGAGCAAGCGGGACAAGGCCAAAGCCGCCCGCGCCGCCGCCCAGACCGTCACCGTCGAGGGACTGCAGGACCCCCGCTTCGTCGCCTTCATGGCGAAGGAGAACGACGACCTCGACATCGCGGAGATGATTGCCCAGCAGCTCAACCTCACGCTCCCCGAGATCAACGTCGCCGACTTCCGCAAAAGCGGCTACCTCCCCGGCGTGCTGCTCAACTACCTGGCGCTCCTGGGGTGGAACCCCGGCGGCGACGTGGAGCGGTTCGACACGCCATTCATCATCGACCGCTTCGGCGTCGACCGGATCAACAAGGGCAACTCCCGCTTCGACCGCGCGAAGCTCCTCGCCTTCAACACCGACACCCTCGCCGCGCTCCCGCCCGAGACGTTCCGCGACCTGCTCCGTGAGCACTTCCGTCAGTACCACGAAAGCTTCGTCCACCACTTCAGCGAAGAGCAGTTCGCCCTCTTCGCGCAGGCGTACCAGCCCAGGGCCCACACGCTCGACGAGCCGGCCCACCTCGGCGCGTTCTTCGCCCTGCCCGACGACGAGATCGCCTACGACGACAAGGCCGTCCAGAAGAACCTCGCGGGCGGCGGCGGCGCGGGCTACGAGACCCTCCGCGGCCTGCGGGAGGCGATCGCCGCGGTCGAGCCATGGACCGGCGCCGCGGCCCACGCCGCGGTCGAAGCCTTCGCCCGCGAACGCTCCCTGGGTATGGGCAAGGTCGCCCAGCCCCTCCGCGTCGCGCTCAGCGGCTCGGCCGTCAGCCCACCGATGGACATCACCCTCGCCCTCCTCGGCAAGACGGCCACCCTCGATCGGATCGACCGGTGCCTCGCGCTGGGCGCCCAAACCCAAGGCGGCTGACATGGATCACTGGCTCGTCAAGAGCGAACCGGAAGACTGGTCCTTCGACGACCACCTCGCGGCAGGCACGACCGCGTGGACCGGCGTGCGCAACGCCCAGGCGCAGAACTTCCTCCGCGCCATGAAGCCCCGCGACCGCGTCCTCTTCTACCACTCCGGCAAGGAGCGGGCGATCGTCGGCCTGTGCGAGGTGACGCGCGAAGCCTACCCCGACCCGGAGGCGGGCTCCGACAAGCTCATCACCGTCGACCTCAAGGCGCTGCGGCCGGCGAAGTCGCCCGTCACCCTTGCGACGATCAAGGACGACCCGTCCCTGACGGGGTTGCACCTCGTCCGCCAGTCGCGGCTGAGCGTGATGCCGATCGATGCGGCGTCGTGGAAGACGCTCACCCGCCTCGCGGGCCTCGCTTGATCTTCCGTACGGGCCGCCACGAAACGTCGTGTCGTTTCACCCCCGTGGGAATACCCGGGTCGCTACGACGGTTATGGCATGAGACGCGCAGGCGACGGGCCGGGCGCGCCCCCTTTGAGCCCCGCATCGGAGGTTTGCGCGATGCCGACCGACTCGAACGCACCGGACACCCGCCCCACCCAAGCCACGGAAGCACGGCCGGAGCCGATCCTGAGCCGCGTCTGGCGGTCGCTGCGCAAGCGGATAGTGCTGCTGCTGTGCCTCGGTGTGGCGGCGGCGCTGCTGTACATCCAGTGGCCCATGCTCAAGGGGACGTACTACACCGCCTCGGGAGCGGAAGCGCCGGAGTCGGCGATCGCCTGGCGGGATCAGCTCCAGCCCGCGCTCGACGAGGCCGCCCGCACCGGCAAGCCGGTGCTCGTCGACTTCACCGCCTCCTGGTGCCCGCCCTGCCAGGTCATGAAGCACGACGTCTGGCCCGCCGACGACGTCGCGGACGCGGTCAACAGCGGTTACATCCCCGTGCTGCTCGACGTCGACCTGCCGCACAACGGACCGCACGTCGCGCGGTACGGCATCCAGACGATCCCCACGATCCTCCTCCTCGATGCCGACGGCCGAGTCCTGCGCCAAGGCGCCTACATGTCGCGGCAGACGATGCTCAACTTCCTCGCCCCCGGCGCCTGAGGCAGGCGCCACTTCATTATTGACCCAGACGCACCCTTTGCGTATAATAAATGGTGAACAGCCCCGGAGAGGCCAGCGGTCATGCCGGGCGCACGACCGCTGGCGGCGGGAGCGGGCGACGGTGAAAATGATGGACATGGCCCCGCCCCCCGAGCACCCGCCCGCGACGATCGGCTACCGCGAATACGCGCACCTGCCCGACTGGGGGGTCCAATACGTCAAGGCCAAGGCCGACACCGGCGCCCGCAGCAGCGCGATCGACGTGGCGGAGATCGAGGATCTGCCCGACAACCGGGTCCGGTTCAAGGTGATGCTCAGCCGTAAGAACCGGGAGCGATCGGTGGTGGTGGAGGCGCCGATCGTGCGGCGGGCGGTGGTCCGGACGAGCATGGGTCATCGGGACGAGCGATACACCGTCGAGACCACGCTGCGGATCGGCCCCGTGGAGCGGGTGGTGGAGATCGGGTTGGTCTGCCGAAAGAACATGATCTGCCGGATGCTGCTCGGCCGGCAGGCGCTGGCGGGCGAGTTCCTGGTGGACCCCGACCGGACGTACCTCTACGGTAAACGTCGAGCGAAGCGGCCGGTCGGCCCGCGGCGGAAGAAGAAGGTCGTATGAAGATCGCCCTGCTGTCGCGGAACGCCAACATCTATTCCTCCCGCCGACTCCGGGAGACCGCGGTGGCGCGGGGGCACGTCGTGCGTGTGCTCGACGTGCTCAAGTTCTCCATCGGCGTCGAGCACAGCAGCCCCGAGCTCTTCTACAAGGGCAAGCCCCTGTCGGGCTACGACGGCGTCATCCCCCGGATCGGCGCGAGCATCACGTTCTACGGCACCGCCGTCGTCCGGCAGTTCGAACAGATGGGCGTCTTCACCCTCAACAGCTCCCACGCCATCAGCGTCTCCCGCGACAAGCTCCGCTCGCTCCAGGCCCTCTCCCGCCACAACATCGGCCTGCCGCCCACCCAGTTCGTCCGCGACGGCAGGGACGTGCTGCCCGCGATCGAGCGGATCGGCGGCGTCCCGGTCATCGTGAAGGTGCTCGAGGGGACTCAGGGCATCGGCGTGATCCTCGCCGAGAACGAGCAAATCGCCGAGGCGATCGTCGAGACGCTGCAGTCGGCCAAGCAGAACACGCTCATCCAGAAGTTCGTCACCGAGAGCAAGGGCCGCGACGTGCGGGCGTTCGTCGTGGGCGACCGGGTCATCGCCGCCATGCGCCGGACCGCGAAGCCGGGCGAGTTCCGCAGCAACGTCCACCGCGGCGGTCGCACGGAGAAGGTCGAACTGGCGGACGAGTTCATCCACGCCGCCGTCCACGCCGCTCAGATCATGGGCCTGCGGGTCGCCGGCGTCGACATGCTCGAGACCGAGGCCGGCCCGCAGGTGCTGGAGGTGAACTCCTCACCCGGGCTCGAGGGGATCGAGCGGGCGACGGGCGTCGACGTCGCCGGCGCCATCATCGAGCACCTCGAGGAGCAGGTGCAGTTCCCCGAGATCGACCTGCGACAGAAGCTGACGCTCAAGAGCGGGTACGGCGTCGCGGAGTTCCCCGTCCCCCCCGACTCCGACCTGATCGGCAAGACGCTGGCGGACACCGGGCTGCGCAACCGGGACGTGGTGGTGCTCAACATCACCCGGCAGGGGCTGGTCATCCCCAACCCGCGGGGGTCGCGCGAGATCCTCGCCGGCGACGTGCTGCTGTGCTTCGGGAAGCTCCTGACCCTCAAGGCGCTCGTCCCGCCGATGAAGCCCCGGCCGAAGAAGATCCGAAAAAAGAAGGGCCCGGCTCCGTCGCCGGCGACCGATCCGCAACCCGCACCGTGACCGCCCCGTGAGTCTCGACGACCGCCTCCATTTCGATGGCCAGTCGATCCGCCGCGGCGAGGTGCGCGACATCCGGCTCAAGGTCAGCGAGAGCTACACGGGCAACCCCGTCGAGATCCCGCTGCGCGTCCTCCGCGCCCGCGAGCCCGGCCCGGGCGTCTTCGTCACCGCCGCCGTCCACGGCAACGAACTCAACGGCACCGGCATCGTCCACGAACTCATGTTCGAGCACCCGCTCGACCTCAGGGCCGGCACCCTCATCCTCGCCCCCGTCGTCAACGTCTTTGGCGTCGAGTACCAGGATCGGTACATGCCCGACCGCCGCGACCTCAACCGCAACTTCCCCGGCTCCCCCAACGGCTCGCTCACCCGACGCATCGCCCACGCCCTCTTCTCCCAGCTCATCCCCCAGTGCGACTTCGGCATCGACCTCCACTCCGCCGCCCAGCAACGGGTCAACTTCCCCAACCTCCGCGGCGACCTCTCCATCCCCGGCGTCCGCCGCCTCGCCGAAGCGTTCGGGTGCGAACTCATCGTCAACGGCGTCGGCCCGGAGGGGTCGCTGCGACGCGAGGCCTGCACCGCGGGGTGCCCGACGATCATTCTCGAGGCCGGCGAACCCTGCAAGATCGAGCCCGCCGTCCTCGAGATCGGCTACCGCGGCGTACGCAACGTGCTGATCGAACTGGGCATGCTCGACGGCGAACCGACCACCCCCACCTACCAGACCCACGTCGACCGGACGCGATGGGTCCGGGCCCAGGTCGGCGGGATCCTGCGATTCCACGTCGCGCCCGGCTCCATCGTCGAGCGGGGGCAGCCGATCGCCACGAACACGAGCGTCTTCGGCAAGGACCGCTCCGTGCTGATCTGCCCCGAGGACGGCGTCGTGCTGGGCATGACGACCCTCCCCACCGTCAAGCCCGGCGAACCGGTCTGCCACATCGCCCTCACCGACCTGCCGGTCGCGAACATCCGCGAAGCGGTGGCGGCCCGCTCGTCGAACAGCCTCCACGGCCGGATCCAGAACGACCTGGCGACGAGCCTGCGGGTGATCGACCCGACCGTGCCGGGCGACGCGTAACGCCAAACAGCGACAGGCACCGAGCATGCGGCCAGTCCCCTTTGGTCGCGCCAGCGTCATCGCGCCCGAGCTCCCGCGCCGCCGGGACTTCCCGCCGCCTTTACCCCGGGCACGCCCTGCTCATCAACCCGTTCTACCCGAAGGACCCGCACGCGAGTCTCGGCAAGCACGTGCTGACGCCGACGCTGGCGCTGGCGTCGATCGCGGGGACCACGCCCGCGGGGTGGAGCGTGCGGTATTGGGACGAGATCCTGCTTCAGGGGCGGCCGCCGACGGATCCCTTCCCGAGTGTCGTCGGGATCACGTGCCGGTTTACGCGAGCGTGTAGCGCAAGTCGCACCACAAGGAACGGATTGCGTCACTCCCACTCGATCGTCGCCGGGGGCTTGCTCGAGATGTCGTAGCACACCCGATTAACGCCCCGCACCTCGTTGATGATTCGGTTGCTGATCGTCGCCAGGACGTCGTAGGGGATGCGGGCCCAATCCGCGGTCATGAAGTCCTGCGTCTCTACCGCGCGGATGGCAATGACCTGCTCGTGCGTCCGGCCGTCGCCCATCACGCCGACGCTCCGCACCGGCAGCAGCACGGCGAAGACCTGCGAGGTCTTGCGGTAGAGCTGGTTGGCCACGATCTCCTCGAGGAGGATCTCGTCCGCGTCGCGGAGGATGTCGAGTTGGGGCTTCGTCACTTCCCCGAGGACGCGGACGGCGAGGCCCGGCCCGGGGAACGGGTGTCGCCAGACCATGACGTCGGGCAGGCCGAGCACCTCGCCGAGCTTGCGGGCCTCGTCCTTGAAGAGGTTGCGGAGGGGCTCGATGAGTTCGAAGCCCAGTTCCTCGGGGAGCCCGCCGACGTTGTGGTGGAGCTTGATGTTGGCGGCGGTGCCGGCGTAGCCGTGGCCCGACTCGATGACGTCGGGGTAGAGGGTCCCTTGGGCGAGGAACTTGACGCCGCCCGGCCCTTCGCTCGCGGGGCCTGGCTCAGGACCGGCGTGGACGATGCTGTCTGCGGTTTCTTTGAAGACTTCGATGAAGCGATGGCCGATGCGGCGTCGCTTCTCCTGCGGGTCGCTGATGCCCGCGAGGTCGCCGAGGAACTCTTCGCCGGCATCGACGACGCGGAGATCGACGTCGAAGTGGCCGCGGAAGGTCTTCTCGACGAGCTCGCATTCGCCCTTCCGGAGCAGCCCGTTGT